>CAKSHT010000259.1 GCA_934457235.1 uncultured Oscillospiraceae bacterium | reverse complement strand
GGACCCTACAGCGTTTGCTTGTTGAACGATTCCTTCCCGCCGCTGATCGACGGCGTGGCCAATACCGTGGTGAACTATGGCCGGGAGCTGACGAAGCTGGGCGACCACGCCATTGTGGTGACGCCGGAGCATCCGGAGGCGGACGACGGACGCTTTCCCTTTCCGGTGGCCCGCTATCCCAGCGTGGACACCCGGAGACTGTTCGGCTACCTGGCGGGCTACCCCTTTTCTCCGGAAACGCTGCGGCAGTTGAAGGAGCAGAAGGTGGACCTGCTCCACAGCCACTGTCCGGTGATGTCCACCATCCTGGCCCGGTCCATCCGGGAGGTGGTGGACGCACCCCTGGTGTTTACATACCACACGAAATTCGATATCGACATAAAGCGCGCGCTTCCCACAAAGCTCATGCAGGATCAGGCGATAAAGCTGCTGATATCCAACATCTCCTCCGCCGACGAGATATGGACGGTCAGCGAGGGCGCGCGCCAGAACCTGCTCGATCTCGGCTACGAGGAAACCGGGAGCAGACGCATTCGTATCATGGAGAACGGCGTGGACTTCCCCCGCGGCAGAGCAGACCGCGAGGACGTGGAATTCCTGCGCTCGGAGCTTGGGCTTGAGGGTCACGGACCGGTGTTCCTTTTCGTCGGCAGACTCCTCTGGTACAAGGGTATCCGGCATATTCTGGACAGCTTAAAGCTTCTGGAGCAGCGCGGCACGGATTTCCGCATGATGATGGTAGGCGACGGCGCCGACCGCGAGGAGATCGAAGAATACACAAAGCAGCTCGGACTTACGGACAGGGTGATATTCACCGGAGCCGTATACGACCGCGAAGAGCTTCGTATCTACTACACCGCCGGCGACCTGTTCATATTCCCGTCGCTGTACGATACCAATGGTATCGTAGTGCGCGAGGCTGCCGCATGCGGCGTGCCCTCCGTGCTGATAAAGGGAAGCTGCGCCGCCGAGGGCATAACCCACCACCGCACGGGAATCCTCGTTGATGACACTCCCGAAGCCATCGCGGAAGAACTGCAATTTGCCGCCGGGCATCTTGACGAGGTGCACCAGATGGGCGACCACGCGATGAACGAGGTGTACATGTCCTGGGAAACATCTGTCGAGAATGCATACCGCCGCTATGGCGAGATAATTGAGAACTGCCGCAGCGGAGCGACCTGCAATCACGAAACCGAATTACAGCAGGATTTCTTCACCGGTATCAGCAGAATGACCGACGCGGTACAGCGCTTCCGGAGTATCCCGGCGGTATCCGCGATTCGCGAGAGCAACACAAGGAGCATCGCGAAACGCCGCGCCCGCAAGGAAGAAAAGAAAAAGACCCTGGAGACCTCCGAAGCTCCCGAACTACAGGAAAACAAGGAATAAAAAAACCGGCTGCACCTTATCTGGTGCAGCCGGCAGTCTGTCGAAAAAGTAAATTTTGCCCGCGAAGCGGGCTTTTGAAATCAATTTTTTGACCCAGCTTTGCCGGGTC
>CAKSHT010000258.1 GCA_934457235.1 uncultured Oscillospiraceae bacterium | reverse complement strand
TGTTCGTCGGAAACAAACAGAAGTCCGAATCCGACGCTTGAAACCGCCGTATCCGAGAACTTGTCAAACGGGGCGTCATAGTCGGGAGTTGTGCCTATGCCAACGATCTCAAATTCGATACCGCCGGCTGTAAGCCTGTCGCCGACCGTCAGAGAATGCTCCTCACAGTATCGTTTTTCAGCGACCGCTTCGTTCATTTTTTCAGAATATCTGCCGCTGTCAAGCTCCACAAGGTCGATATCGCTTCTGTTCTTAAAAACGCGGAGCTTTGAGCCGTCCCCGGCAAAGACGTCAATGCTGAAATGCCTTTCAAGCGTGACGCCCATGTCGGTTATCTGCTTTTCCTGACCGTCTGTGAGGGGGATAAATACTCCGAACTGACCGTCCTCCACCCTGTTCATTTCGCCGTGTTCGTCCGACCTTACTATGATAGTATCCGCGCTGGAAACCACCGCAACGATAACATACATTCCAAACACGATAAGCAGCACCAGTGCGGCATATCGCGCAAAATTCGATTTAAGCTCGCGCAGGAGCCTTTTTCTAAGTACCTTGTTCATTACAGATCCTCCAGCTCGGCAGCAGGTATGCGGGTTTCATTAAGATAATCCTTTCTGATGAGTCCGTCCTTGACGATTATAACTTTATGCACCATATTCTTGATCGCATTGTTGTGAGTTACAATAAGCATTGTCGTGCCATATTTCTGGTTTACCTTTTCAAGAAGGACAAGAATATCCTTTGAGGTTTTCGAGTCGAGCGCTCCGGTTGGCTCATCGCACAGAAGCAGCTTCGGATTCTTTATAAGCGCCCTTGCTATCGCGCATCTCTGCTGCTGACCGCCGGAAAGCTGCGACGGGAACTTGTACCTGTGCTCGGAAAGTCCCAGCGTTGTGAGAAGCTCCTCCATGTCCAGCGGAGATTCGGAAAGGTATTCGCAGACCTGAATGTTTTCCTCGACAGTGAGGTTCGGGACGAGGTTGTAGAACTGGAAAATAAATCCGAGATTTTCCTTTCGGTAGTCTGCCAGCTTGTCGGGCTTCAGACCGAAAATCTCCTTTCCATCGACCTTTACTGAACCGCTGTCCATCGTATCAAGACCGCCTATACAGTTGAGAAGCGTGGATTTTCCAGAACCGCTCGTGCCCTGTATAACGCACATCTGACCCTTTTCAACGCCTGTGCTCACGCCCTTCAGGACCTGAATATAGCTTGCGTCTGTTCCGTAGCTTTTCTTTACGTCTTTGATCTCCAGATACATTTTCTTTCCTCCGAATTCTTAAAAGTTCGTCGCATAACGCTGTTATGCAATATGCGTATTATTTGCCGCCCGAAAGCGGCTTATAAATGCAGAAACGCTCTTTCGGACGTTTCGTTTTACCAAATAGTAACCTCTGAAGTTAACCCAGGATAACACTGTTATGTCGAACCTTTTATTTTAGCCGCCGACCGGCGGCTAAAATTTCAGTCCTGAACTATCATAGTGAACCAGATATTTATCAGGAACTCCATTA
>CAKSHT010000257.1 GCA_934457235.1 uncultured Oscillospiraceae bacterium | reverse complement strand
CCACGGAGTAGTCCTTCTCCGTGTTGCGGATGACCACCCGGTCGATGCCGGCGTTGATGATCAGCCGGCGGCACATGGAGCAGGAGGTGGCGTCGTGGAGCAGCTCGCCGCTTTTGGCCTCCCGCCCCGCCAGATAGAGGGTGGAGCCCAGGGTGTCCCGCCGGGCGGCGGAGATGATGGCGTTGGCCTCGGCGTGGACGGAGCGGCACAGCTCGTACCGCTCGCCGCTGGGGATGTTCATGGCCTCCCGGGTGCAGTAGCCCAGATCCATGCAGTTCTTCCGGCCCCGGGGGGCGCCGTTGTAGCCGGTGGAGATGATCTCGTCGTTTTTCACGATGATGGCACCGTAGCACCGGCGCAGGCAGGTGGAGCGCTCCAGCACGGTCTCGGCAATATCCAGATAGTAGTTTTCCTTATCGATGCGCTTCATGGACAGGCCCCCTTTTATGGGGTGATTATACCTTACTTTGCCGCAGGATGCAAGAAAAAGGGCGGCGGATGCCCCCGGGCCGCGGCAAAAAGGCTTTGAACAGGTCTGTGTACAGGGGGAAATGGGGGCGGGAATGGGCTGAATTTACATTTTGTTTACGTTTCACTCCTTGACGCGGACAAAAGTGAGAATTAAAATAAACGTATTCATACAAGGAGGCGCCGTTTGCGCGCCTTCTGACTGTTTTTTGCCCTTGACTGTGCGGCTCCGGCTCGGGCTGAAAGGAAGGTGACCGGCATGATCCGGAACGCATTGCAGAGATTTATGTATGGGCGGTACGGAAACGATCAGCTGAATGCTGCGCTGGTGGTCCTGTCGCTGGTCCTGTACGGGCTGTTTATGATCACCCGCTGGTCCGTGCTGTATTTGATCAGCTGGGTCATGATGCTGGCGGCCCTGCTGCGCTGCCTGTCCCGGAACTACGACCGCCGCCGGGCGGAGAACGGAAAGTTTCAGGCGCTGGTGCGGCCGGCGGTCAGCTGGTACCGCCTGCGGCGCACCATCCGCCGGGACAAGGAGCACTGCTACTTCAAGTGTCCCAACTGCGGGCAGCAGCTGCGGGTGCCCCGGGGCAAGGGGCGGATCACCGTGACCTGCCGGGGCTGCGGGGCCAGCTTTGAAGAGAAGAGTTGAAAAACAGGCCCGCTTTTTGCTGCGTCCTCATAAGAAAACATAGCCCCTGCGCCGAGCCTTTTTTGCCGGAACTGTGTTGTTTTCCCTTGCGTTACACAAAGTAGCGCTGCGGAAAAACGCCTTGTTCCAACAAAAAATTCTTCGGCGAATGGCTGTGAGCAGTGGACCCCCGCAGATAACATCTGCGGGGGTCCATCTATATTTTCTTATTCGGACTCCGCTTTGTCCGGCCTGTTTTTTGTGGGGATCAAATACCCTCCCGCCAGATGAAGGGGGGGCTCGCCCCCATACCCCCGTAGGGGCGGCCTGCGGCCGCCCGAGGATCTTGATCCCCTCCCACCCACCCGTTTATGGTATAGGGGGCTCCGCCCCCTATGACCCCCGGACGGGCGGAGGATATGCGCCGCCAAAGCC
>CAKSHT010000256.1 GCA_934457235.1 uncultured Oscillospiraceae bacterium | reverse complement strand
TCCGGTGTTTCAGTTCCTGCGCTGTCAGAGGAGCTGTCTGCGCTGGGAGCCGAATCAGCTGCGGAAGCGTGCAGCTCGCACTCGGCAGCAGTATGAGCCTCCGGCGACTGAAGAACGTCAGTGATGGTAACAACCATCTTGGACTCAGCAGTCACGCCGCTTATGCACAGCTCAAGGCAGTCGATCTTTTCAAGGTTTTCCTTGTAGAAATCTTCTCCTGTTTCCTCGTCCTTGAACGGAGTTACCTTCATGAATTCGGCAAAGGGAACTGTCATCTGATAGGAACCGTCATGGTCGATGACATACTCGGGAACTCCACCGATCTTTTCGTAGTCCTCGGCGCTCCATGCAGAGGGGGTCCAGTCGTTGATGCCAAAACCCGCTCTTGCATTATATAAACCATCGCAGTCCGTTACGTCAAAGCAAATGATAATATCCTTGGTGTCCTCGCTGATTTCGCCGATGGAATAGATAGTGTACTCATTGAACGGATTTGCTATCTTGATCCATGTTTCTCCCTTGTCCTCTTCAAAAAGGTCACCGTTCATAACGATAGACGCAGAAGCTCCGGTAGGATTCAGAAATGCCGCATTAGCGCTTACTGTCAGGGCAGTGAAAGCCGACAGCGCCACGATTCCGGATATGAAACTTTTCTTCATGATAATTGGTGATGATTCGTTCTGTGCGGGCTGATAAAACCTGCTTGTCATTGTTGATTATATCACCTGTTCACAATTAAGTCAATGAAGCATTTTATCAAGATATAAAAATATGAACCTCGTAGGAAAATTATTTGTACGACGTCCTGCGGTATTCCGTTGGGGACATAAGTTCGTATTTTCTGAAAGTCCTGCAAAAATATCCGCAGTCTGAGAATCCCAGTTCCTCGCTTATCGCCTTTACGGTAAGCGGGGAAGTAAGCAGTAGCCGCTTGGCGTGACGGAGCTTCGTTTTTGTAACGTACTCCACCGGCGTCATGCTGAAATTTCTTTTGAACAGCTTGCAGAGGTGCTGCTTTGTTATTCCTGTGGCTTCGCAAAGCTTCTCAAGGGTTATTTCCTCTTTGAAATGCGAATCTATGTAGTTCACAGCCGTCAGAATAGTCCCGCTGCCGTCAGTGTTGACGGCAGATGGCTTGTTGTTCGCAAGTCGGTAAAACTCCACCAAAAACTCATACGCATATCCGCCTGCGTAATAATTGCCGTAAAGCAGATCTGTCTTCAGCGTGGAATATATCTTCTTGAAAATACGATTCAGCCTTGTAACGTCCGAAAATGTGTATACCGCTGCCTGCGTAAACCCGAATTTCTCCAGTATGTTCTCTATCCCGTTGCCGCCCATGACTACCCAGTGCGTATCCCATACCTGTCCGGTGGTGTAGTATTCATGCGGTTCTCCGGACGGAAGAAAAAAAGCCTGTCCGGGCTTTATGCAGTACTTTTTTCCGCCGACTATCAGCTCGCCTGCTCCCTCCGTGCAGTACAGAAACTGCGGGAGGTGATATCCGGTTTCACGTATCGCATGGTACTGTATATCGTTCAGCCCGATTCCCTCGACATGGACGGGCAGCTCCTTCTC
>CAKSHT010000255.1 GCA_934457235.1 uncultured Oscillospiraceae bacterium | reverse complement strand
ACCTTCACATTCATAAATGGAATGTGGCACATCGGCCTCTGAAATATAGGCTTCATAGGCAGCATCATAAATGATAACTGCACCAGTCTTATTCGCATAATCAACCCATTCCTGAAGCTGAGCCTTCGTGATCGTGGAGCCTGTCGGATTATTGGGGAAGCAGAGATAAATGATATCCGGTGTTTCCTTCGGCAGCTCCGGTGCGAAATTATTGTCTGCTGTACAGGGCATGTAAATAACATCACTCCAGGTTTCCCTGACCGGATCATAGGTCCCGGTCCTGCCCGCCATGACATTGGTATCCACATACACAGGATAAACCGGATCACATACGGCAATCCTGTTATCAAGGCCAAAGATTTCCTGGATATTACCTGAATCGCACTTGGCACCATCTGACACGAAGATCTCATCCGCAGAGATCTGGCAGCCTCTTGCCTTGTAATCATTGTCTGCGATCGCATTTCTCAGGAATTCATAGCCAAGGTCAGGTGCATAGCCTCTGAAGGTTTCTGCATGTCCCATCTCATCTACTGCCTTGTGCAGGGCCTCGATGATCGCCGGTACAAGGGGCTGGGTCACATCACCAATGCTGAGCCTGATCACCTTTTTATCCGGATGTGCTTCCTGATAGGCTCTCTGCTTCTTTCCTACTGTTGAGAAAAGATAGCTGCCCGGAAGCTTCAGGTAGTTTTCATTTACTTTAAACATGTATTCTGTCTCCTCCTGGATCTTTAGATTTCTATTTCACCTTCAAATACAGTCGTGGCAGGTCCTGTCATGTAAACACGGTTCTCTGCTTTATCCCACTGAATCTGTAAAGTACCACCTAATAGTTTAACAGTAACCGTGTCTTTCGTCAAACCATTTAAGCTGCAGGCAACCGCAGCTGCACAGGCTCCGGTTCCGCAGGCCAGCGTCTCCCCGGTTCCTCTTTCCCATACTCTCATCTCTATCGTTTCCTCATCCAGTATCTTTACAAATTCGGCATTGACCCTCTTTGGAAATCTCGGATGCTTCTCAAGCCCAGGTCCAACCTGCTCCAGCGGAAAATCCTGCACATCCTCCACGAAAACAACTGCATGGGGATTTCCCATGGATACGCAGGTCATCCGGTAGGCTTTCCCCTCTATCTCTATGGGATCTGCGATCACCTCTCCCTTTTCATCTTCAGCAAGCACAGGGATTTCACAGGCCTTCAGGATTGGTTCTCCCATGTTGACCTTCACAGTCGACACCCTGCCATTCTCTACATGAAGATCGAGATACTTGATCCTTCCCGCACTGATCACACTGATCTGCGTCTGATCCGTCAGTCCCTTATCATATACATATTTAGCCACACATCGGATCCCGTTTCCGCACATTTCTGCACGGGTTCCGTCCATATTGTACATTTCCATTTCAAAATCCGCCTGATCAGAAGGGTTGATGAAGATCACGCCATCCCCGCCAATACCAAAATGTCTGTCGCTCAGACGTCTTACGAGCTCCGGCTTCTGCTCTGCCGGGATCCCTTCCCTGGCACCATCGATATAAATATAGTCATTTCCACAGCCATGCATTTTCGTAAATTTAAGC
>CAKSHT010000254.1 GCA_934457235.1 uncultured Oscillospiraceae bacterium | reverse complement strand
ACCAGTAGTTGATCGCCTTTGCCGCCTCGGTTCTGTGCATTCCTTTAAGGGAAGCAAAATACAGCAGCTGGTCCATTATCTTGTATTTCGGATAAAGTCCACGCTCCTCCGCAAGATAGCCTATCGACTCGTTCGCGGTGCAGAACTTCTTTCCATGCCATGTCACCGAGCCGCTGTCCGCGCTCAGCATTCCGAGGATTATACGAATGGACGTTGTTTTTCCGGCGCCGTTCGTGCCAAGCAGCGCAAATACGCCGGGCTCCGTCATTTCAAAGCTCAGACCGTCTACCGCCCTGTAGCTTCCGTAAGTCTTAACGATATTATCGACTTTAAGCGACATATGCTCACTCTCCTGTACTGTTTATGTGTTGTATATACAGTATAATCTGTTTTATCTGATTTGTCAAGAGGTTTAATGAAAAAATTTTCCCGGCACAGCGATACCGGGAATAATATTCACTCAGCCAGTTTGACGAGCGCATCTGACATGCAGTCGCCGAGAAGCTCCGCAGTATACACGGCTTCGTCCAGGGAGTTCGCGTGGCTCCCTATCTCTATAAGCAGGGAACCGGTAGAAATATGCTGGTTGTAATTGCGGTAATCGAAGAGCACCGGGCGCGCAAGTCCGGGATACAGCTTCTCTGCGGACCGCTGGATAAGGCACGCCAGGCTGAGATTCTGGCGATATTCCGGCATGTTCCCGAAACGCCCGTCGTCGCAGCCGGTTATCATCATGAACTGCGCCGCCGACCTGCCGTCTATCTCTGCGCAGGGAGCCGTACGCACTCCGTTTCCGGATATCGCGTCCCGGTGGAGGTCTATTATCACCTTGATAGATGGGTATTCCTCCAGCGCCGCCCGAATAGTTTCCTCACTGCGGTCATAGGAGCCGGTGTAGGTAGGATAATCGTGTATCGTCCCGTCATGGAGCACGGATATCCCGTTGTCAGCCAGGCGCTGCGCCAATACTTCACCTACACGTATCATATTATACCTCGGATCCCTGGTGCGACAAGGGTAATCACTGTCGTAATAACTGCGCTGATACGGCTCGTAGCTTTCCGTGGTATGCGTATGCACTATCAGCACCTGCGGCTCCGGGCTGTTAAGCTCTATACGAAGTTCCGGGAGCGTGCTTCCTGCTTCCGCTATACTTTCCGCGCTGTCGTTCGTGCAGTTCCAGACAAGCCCGCCGCCCGGTAGCTTTATGTAATCCGTGCCCTGGTACCCCGTGAACTGCTCACGCACAGTCGTTCCGCTCATGTTCCCCTTGGCGCTGCGGTCCACGCCGTCGTCAAATTCCGTGATGTTCCTGGAGATCACCCGTGCCAGGTCCTGCTCCTGCGTTACGTCCGGTACATCGCTGCTGACCGCAGCGTCCACGATATCCCGGACGGCGGCTTCAAGGCTCTCAGCGCTGTACGTCCCGCCGACTATCTCCGCTGCCTCGCGGGTATCGATAACCGGAATATCCTCCGGCTCTGCGCTTTCGGCGGAGTACTCCGGAGCTTCCTCGGCGGGCGGAGTCTGCGCGGCGGTTTCCGGGAGCTTTATTCCCGCCGAAAAATACGCCGCATTCTGTGCCGC
>CAKSHT010000253.1 GCA_934457235.1 uncultured Oscillospiraceae bacterium | reverse complement strand
GCCATGCGCTGTGCGGGATATAATAACGTTTCGCTTGAAGCCGCCCGTGGAAAGCTGCGGGTAGTACGTGTTCCGGCGTATTCGCCATATGCGGTGGCGGAACACGCGATGGGCATGATACTGATGCTGAACCGCAAACTGCACAAGGCGTATATCCGCACAAGGGACTTCAATTTCAGCCTTAACGGTCTTGAAGGCTTCGACCTGCACGGAAAAACCGCCGGAGTTATCGGCACCGGAAAAATCGGACGTACGTTCATCAATATCTGCCGCGGATTCGGCATGGAGGTCATCGCAAACGATCCCTATCCCGCAGAAAACAGCGGAATAAACTACGTCAGCCGCGAGGAGCTTTTCAGGCGCTCCGATATAATCTCACTGCACTGCCCGCTGACCGAGAACACGAAATATATTATCAACGAAGCATCCCTGGCGATGATGAAACCGGAAACGCTTCTTGTAAACACCTCCCGCGGAAGCCTTATCGACAGCGAGGCGCTGCTGAACGCGCTCAACGAAAAGCGGCTGGGCGGCGCCGCTCTGGACGTCTACGAGGAGGAAACCGACCTGTTCTTCCAGGACAATTCCACGAAAATAGTAACTGACGATATACTGTCGCTGTTAGTTTCGCGCCCGAACGTACTGATAACCTCGCACCAGGCGTTTCTTACGCGTGAAGCGCTGGAGAGCATAGCCGCGACCACGCTTGAGAGCCTGCGCGATTTCTTTGCGGGGCGTGAGCTGAAAAACGAGATACGGAGGGACTGAAATGAAAGGATTGATTTCCGCAATTCTGGCGGCTTCAACCGCGATATCAATGTCGGAATATTCCAGATTCGAAAGCTACGACAACACGAAAGTAGCCTACGGAATGGGCGTCGATACGGACAGCATGAACCGCCCGCTGGGCGCAATACAGGCGCAGGAGGAATACGGCGACCTTGGCGGTTTTTTCATCGGAGACAGCTCGCGGCAGCAGCTCTGGCTGACGTTCGACGAGGGCTACGAGAACGGCTGCACTGCCAGTATTCTCGACACGCTGAAAGAAAAGAACGTCCGCGCAGTATTCTTCGTGACCTACGACTATTGCAAGAGAAACCCGGAGCTTGTGAAGCGCATGATTGCAGAAGGTCACACGATCGGCAATCACACCTGGAGCCACCCGTCCCTGCCGGAATGCTCCGTGGACGAGCTGTACTCCGAGCTTTCTCTGCTGCACGAATATGTCAGGGACGAGTTCGGCTATGAAATGTACGTCATGCGGCCGCCGATGGGCGAATTTTCGCAGCGGGTTCTTGCCTGTGCAAAGGAGCTTGGCTACACCACAGTGCTGTGGAGCTTCGCGTACCCCGACTGGGACGTGAACAATCAGCCGGACAAGGAACAGGCGTTCCAGAAGATTACCTCCAAAACGCACAACGGTGCGGTCTATCTGCTGCACGCAGTGTCCGAAACCAATTCTGCGATTCTCGGACGCGTCATAGACTACTGGCGCGGCAGCGGATATGTCATAACTCCGATGTGATACAAAAATGCTGCCCTTTACGGACAGCATTTTTATGGCAATACCGCACAAAGATTGTGCGCATATTGCGCAGTTAGATCAGCCAATAATACGCTTCGCTGATTGGCTGAT
>CAKSHT010000252.1 GCA_934457235.1 uncultured Oscillospiraceae bacterium | reverse complement strand
GTTGTGGAGTGCTCCGGAAAAACTGTTTTTTTCAGATTTAAAAATACATAAAAAAACATAAATGCAAATACAAGTAAGTTTATAATTATAGAATATGTAAATACTGCACAAATAATTATAGATATTATTAATAATCTTAAAGAAAAACTATTGAAATTTAAATTGCATTGTGATATAATTCAGTCAGCATATGACAAATGACTGTTGTATGCGGTCATGCTCATAATAAAAACATATGGGAGGAAACAGAAATGGAAAGAAAAGTAGTACTTATCACCGGCGGTGCAATGGGACAGGGCAAGGCTCATGCACTGAAGTTCGCAGAGAACGGATTTGACGTAGTTCTCGCAGATATGCAGGACCCTGCCGGAGAGGTATTCAGCGCGACAGTTGCAGAGATCGAGAAGCTCGGCGCAAAGGCTCTCGCGGTAAAGGCTAACGTAACGTCCGACGAGGACATGAAGGCGCTCTTCGAAAAGGCCTGGGACACCTTCGGCAGAATCGACGTAGTGGTTGCAAACGCTGGCGTAATCAACTTCGGCTACACCTGGGAGCTTACCGACGCGCAGGTACAGAAGGTGATCGATATCGACCTGATCGGCACCTGGAGAACCGACAAGTACGCTGCTATCTATATGAAGAAGCAGGGTTTCGGACGTATCATCAACATCTCCTCCACCTCAGGAATGTACGGCACTCCGCAGCTTGCAACATACTGCATGGCGAAGTGGGGCGTACGCGGACTTACAAAGACCCTGGCGCAGGAGCTTAAGGGCACTGGCATAGTTGTAAACACCGTATGCCCGACAAAGGTAAAGACCCCGATGTGCGAGACCCAGAGCTATGTAGATTTCATCAACGACCTCACCGGAAAGCGCTTCAAGGATTGGCAGGAGATGTACGATTCCGTTCCGTTCCTGGATGTAGAGGATATCTCGGATATGGTTTTCTGGCTCGGCACAAGCCGCGCAGCAGGCAAGTTCAGCGGACGTGACCTAGGTCTTGACCTGGGCACTCTCCAGCAGTGATACCGGAGGTACATGAAATGAAGATCACAAAAGCGACCAGATGGCGCGTATTCGCCGGCGTGTGGATACAGAGCCTGTTTACTTCCGCAACGGCTTATTTCAGTCTGTTCGCGATCCCTATGACTAATATGTTCGGCTGGAGCCAGTCTGATTTCAGCATGGCGTATACTATCTATATGTTTGTTTACTGTCTGATGGGCTTCGTAGGCGGTATCCTGGCTGAAAAGCTCAAGCCCATGGTGGCTATCTACATCGGACTTGTATTCTTCGCAGCCGGCTGGTTCCTTACCGGTGTTGCGGATTCTATCCCGCAGCTGTACATCTTCTATGGAATACTCGCCGGCGCGGGCGCTGGTACTATCTATCCCGCGTGTCTGCCAACGGCGCTCAAGTGGTTCCCGGACAAGAGCGGCTCCATTTCAGGACTTGTCCAGGCGGGAGCTTCCTGCGGACCGTTCATCATGTCGCCTATCGCGCAGATACTTATTGACAACTACGGTCCTCAGATGACATGCAAGATACTTGCGATCGTATTCCTTATCGGTATCGGCGCTGTTGCGTGGATGATCGTTCCCTGCCCCGAAGGCTGGCTGCCGGAGGGCTGGGTGCCCAGCGCAGCACAGGCAAAGGTGCTCAAT
>CAKSHT010000251.1 GCA_934457235.1 uncultured Oscillospiraceae bacterium | reverse complement strand
GGTCCTGCATTTCCTCCGGAGAATTCACGCCTAAGTACTGCCGTGCAAGGTCGGCGCGGTAAACGAACGCGCCGGGGCATGCATTGTAGCACATCGCACGCAGCTCGCCATTTTCATTCGTGCAGAGATCGAGCGTGTATTCGTAAGCGTTCGGGAAATCCGCACGGGAAAGTCCCAGCTCGTTCAGCGGCATGGTCAGACTTTCGTCGTACACGAATTTCGAGATATCATCGGGGGATATTACGAATATATCGACGTCGTTGTCGCCCGCAGCGTAATTCTTGTATTCATCGTATATCTGGTAGTCGCTGACGTCTAATGAAACTACTTCTATCTTATCACTGTCGTATCCCTTATAATCCAGGAATGCGTCAGCCATGTTCTGTGCTTCGTCGTTTGAATCCCAGCAAAGAATCGTCAGCTTTCCGTTCCCGGAGTCCTGCGGACGGCTCTCCGGCGGCTCCTTGTCGCGTACGCTGCTGATAAGGTCGTTCAGAAAGTCAGAACGGCTGTTTGTTTCATCCGGCGTGCTGTTTTCTTCCGGAGTACTGGTGGTTTCCGGCGCGGAAGGCACAGACTCCACTGCAATGCTGGAGTTTTCATCGGTGGATACATCCTGGGCAGAGCAGCCGGTCAGAAGCGCTGCCGCTGCGGTCAGCACTGCAGCGGTTTTGTATAATTTTTGCATATGTATTCTCCTTTTATCCGTAAAAATGATTTGTTATATTTGAAGATATGCACACTGTCAGTCATAAGCGGACGTGAGTGCGGTGTGATTTAATTTTATAATAAATGTTTACAGATATTATAACATAACTTTGATCGACTGTCAAGCAAAAAATGGCAGCCAAATTCATGGCTGCCGTAGTTGATATCATACCCTGGCTATCCTGCCGTCGGCGATACGGATAAGACGTTCAGCGTTCCGGGCGGCGTTTTCATCGTGGGTTATCATGATGATGGTTTTTCCGCACAGGTGCAGAGCTTCAAGTATCTCGCAGATAACGCGTCCGGAGCGGCTGTCGAGGTTCCCGCACGGTTCGTCCGCGAGTATCAGCGACGGACGGGCGGCGATCGCCCTGGCTATTGCGGTACGCTGCTGCTGACCTCCGCTCATCTCGCTGGGGCGGTGGTCGGCGCGGTTGAGAAGACCGACTTGCTCCAGAGCCTCGGAAGCGGCTTCGTGACGCTGCTTTCGAGGGACTCCGCGGTACATCAGCGGAAGCTCCACATTTTCACGGGCGGTGAGCGTCGGGATTAGGTTGAAGCTCTGGAAAACGAATCCGATGCGCGTTCCGCGGATACGGCTGAGACTGTTGTCGTCCAGCGCAGGGACGTTCTCGCCGTCCAGGATATAACGTCCGGAGGTCGGGACGTCCAGGCAGCCGAGTATGTTCATCAGCGTGGATTTACCGCTTCCGCTGGCGCCGCATATCGTGACGTACTCGCCGTCTGCTATGTCCAGGCTTACGCCGTCCAGCGCCTTGACTACAGTTCCGCCAACGGTGTAGTATCTGCGGAGTTCCTCTGCTTTTATCGGCATGGCTATTCCCCCTTTTCTATGGAATAGTCTGCACCCAAAATCGGCAATTATACAAAAATATCCCCGCAGGAACTGCGGGGATACAGCTTGTCGAAAAAATCGAATTTGCCCGCGAAGCGGGCTTTTGAAATCCGTTTTTTGCCACGGGTTTCCCGGGGCA
>CAKSHT010000250.1 GCA_934457235.1 uncultured Oscillospiraceae bacterium | reverse complement strand
TTTGATCAGTTGAGCTTGCTCAGCTCTGCGAGGCACTCGGAGCAGATGTTCTTGCCCTTGAAGATTGTAATGCCGCTTGCGTTGGAGCAGAATGCACATGCGGGCATGTACTTCTTGAGAATGATCTGATCGTCCTCTACATAGATCTCAAGGCTGTCCTTGATTCCGATGTCGAGGGTTCTTCTCAGCTCTATCGGAATAACTATTCTTCCGAGCTCATCTACTTTTCTTACGATACCTGTTGACTTAACCATTGGTTTCTTCCTCCTGTGATCCCGCAGCCCGAATTTTGCCTGACCGGACTGCCCTTCATTGTTTTACGTTTTTTTCAGCAATTTGCTGATTTCTTGCATATTATAACATGATTTTTCCGAGTTGTCAATTTTTTAGCAGCATTTTACTGTAAGTGGATATCTTTAAATATACCAAATACGATAAATGAAAGTGTCATATCTGAATCACAGCAAGAGGTGTATAACGCTTTTATCGCTTTTACAGAAACATTTACTGACGTACCAGAATTTTAACAGCAATATTGGAAATTAGTTAGAAATCTAGGAAGCTGTATATTAAGTTGGAAACGACTGTTTTAAAACGGTATAGCCTATAAAGTAAGGTCATGGAGGAATGCAATGAAAGTCATACTTATAGTACTTCCAGTGGCTGCGGTTATATGCGGGATATGTACCGGACGTCTGCCGGAGGTGTCCGCGGCTGTTCTGGACGGTGCGGCTGGGGCGGTCGCGCTCGCGATATCGCTGTGCGGGATAATGTGCCTGTGGAGCGGGCTTATGCGCGTGGCAGAGGAGTGCGGCGCAGTCCGGGTGATGTCAGCGGTGTTATCACCGATGGTAAATTTCCTGTTCCGGGGATTGGATAAAAGAGGCAGGGCAGCCCAGCTGATCTCCATGAACCTCTCCGCAAATATCCTGGGACTTGGAAACGCCACGACGCCGCTCGGCATCCAGGCGATGGAAGCCATCAAGCAGGAGGAGGGACAGTCCGAGAAAGCTCCCGCCAGCGATAACATGATAATGCTTACCGTCCTTAACACCGCGAGCCTACAGCTTATCCCGGCGACTGCGGCGGCATTGAGGTCTGCGAGGGGAGCGGACAGCCCGATGGATATACTGCCCTGCGTGTGGATAGTTTCGGCGTATTCGCTGTTCATCGCCGTTACCGCCGCGAAGCTGCTTGCGTGGTTCTCCCGCAGAAAGGATTAGTTTGATGCAGATAACTGACCTGTTTATCCCGCTGATATTTGCCGGGATACTTATTGCCGGCTGTGCGAAGCGCGTCGATGTGTTCCGCGTTTTCTGCGATGGAGCCGCCGACGGACTGAAAACCACCGCCGATATCCTCCCGGCGCTCGTGCTTCTTCTGGTCAGCGTCGGAATGCTGCGGGCGAGCGGCGCGGTAGAGCTTCTGACGGGGCTTCTGGAGCCGGTGTGCGGCGTCTTCGGATTTCCACCGGAGTGTATGCAGATGGTCCTGCTGCGTCCGTTTTCCGGCAGCGGCGCGATAGCTGTCTACGACGGTATCGCCGCGGAATACGGCGCTGACAGCCTGCCGGAGCGTGCCGCAGCTGTCCTGTTAGGCTCATCGGAAACTACGTTCTACACCATCGCCGTGTACTTTTCAGCAGTGAAGATACGCCGCACGCGGTACGCAGTCCCGGCGGCGCTTACCGCTGACCTCACTGCCTGGATAGTCTGCGGAGTTACTGTAAGTCTGTTTTTCGGCTGATATTTTCCGGGAAATAACATACCGCTTG
>CAKSHT010000249.1 GCA_934457235.1 uncultured Oscillospiraceae bacterium | reverse complement strand
GCGTATGACAGAATCCTTGCAACTCAGTTCGGCGCTCATGCAGCCCAGCTCCTCAAGGACGGCAAGTTCGGCTACACTGTAGCAATGGTTGACGGCAAGATCACTGAAAACCCGCTTGGCGACGTAGCAATGAAGACCAAGTTCGTCCCGGTAGACTGCAAGATGGTTAAGACTGCCAAGGACATCGGCATCTCTTTCGGCGACTAGGGACGGGTGCCCCGCCGGGCGATTCAGCTGTAGAAGCATATAAGCCGATAGCATTTCACCCGACAGAAACCGCGCCCGGATGCTCATAACTTAGGTTTGCAAATGAATAGAACGCACTAATTAACACATATTCTAAAAGGACAGAGTTTTTCTGTCCTTTTTTGTTTAATACGGCTATTGCATTTTATATCACTATATGCTAAAATTATATCATGATTTACCCATAGAGATAACCTAGGAGGACAAAAGAATGTTCAATATTGCAGTGGCACAGTCCGGCGGACCTACAGCCGCTATCAACGCCAGCCTTACCGGAGTTTTCAACGGAGCAGAACTGAATTCCGAGGTGGACGAGATATTCGGCGCAGAAAATGGAATCGAGGGTATCCTCAATGACCGCTTGCTTAACCTGCGCAGTATCCTGATGGACGACCATGACAAGCAGCTGCTGATGACAACTCCGTCAACGATACTCGGCTCCTGCCGTTTCAAGCTGAAGGACTGGCACGAGGACGAAACGGATTACCTCCGCATAACCGAGGTGTTCAACCGCCACAATATCCGGGCATTCTTCTATATCGGCGGAAATGACTCAATGGATACCGTAATGAAGCTCCACAGCTATTTTGCCGAAAAGGATATCCGCATCAAGGTCGTGGGAGTACCCAAGACCATCGACAACGACGTAACTGAAACCGACCACACTCCGGGATTCGGTTCCGCCGCGAAGTACGTAGCTGCTACCCTCCAGGAGATAATCCGCGACAGCCGCGTGTATTCGATACCGTCAGTGACTATCGTTGAGATAATGGGCAGGGATGCCGGCTGGCTGGCGGCAAGCTCCTGCGTACTCCGGGCGAACGGAGAGCCTGCACCGCATATGATATACCTTCCGGAGGGCGAGTTCTCTCCAGAGAAGTATCTTGAGGATGTAAAGCAGGCGCAGCTGCGCTATAAGGCAGTTATCGTAGCGGTCTCCGAGGGAATAACGCCGGGCGATGACTTTCATTCATCAGAAGCGGTGGACGCGTTCGGTCATAAGTATCTGTCGGGAATAGGCAAGTGGCTTGAGGAGTACACCAAGGAGAACATCGGCTGTAAAGTGCGTTCCATCGAGCTGAACGTAATGCAGCGATGCAGCTCGCACATTGCATCGCTGACGGATATCGCGGAAGCCGAGCGCATAGGAAGAGAAGCTGTAAAATCGGCGCTTGAATACGGCAGCAGCGGTGTAATGATGGCGTTCCGCAGAATAAGCAACAATCCTTATCGTGTAGAAATAGTGACTGCGGATATCAAGAACGTTGCCAATCAGGAAAAGAAATTCCCGCGCGAGTGGATAAACGAAGCAGGAAATAACGTAACGGTAGACGCGCTGAATTATTTCCTCCCGCTTATCCAGGGCGAACCTCAGCTGGAGTACAGAAACGGTATTCCGGTGCATTTCAGACTGGATCAGTAATACAGGACAGGGCATGCTAAAGCGCATGCCCTGAGACCGTCGAAAAAGTCACTAAAGTGACTTTTCCGCCGAACATCCGCCCTGCGCGCACGGTTTGTCGGCATAGCCG
>CAKSHT010000248.1 GCA_934457235.1 uncultured Oscillospiraceae bacterium | reverse complement strand
GCTGAGGAGATACGGCAGCTGCGAAGCGAGGTAAAGCGGCTGAACAAGGAAAACAAGCGGCTTCAGGAGGAGAGGGATTTCTTGAAAGAAGCGGCAGCTTTTTTCGCCGCAGGCCATCGGAATAACGCACAGACCCAACCGAAAACCGAATGGTATAACGAAAGCGGATCGTGAAGCACGAAAGTCAGACGACCTTCTGAATACGCATGGGTTATAATTTTATTTCATTATGCACGTAAATACACGGATTGATCCGGAACGCTAGCTACATAATAGTTTGTTTCAACATTTCATCTTGACAAATATTCTGTCTTGGGTTAATATATAAGTTACAGATAACCGGAAAGGCGGAATACGATGAAATTCAGAAAAATAGCGGCGCTTTCCCTCGCGGCGGCGCTTGCCGCAGCAGTACCCACAAGTGCGGAGGACAGCATGACCATTTCAATAACAGTAGACCCTCAGACCGAGCTTCGCGAAATATCCCCGTACATATACGGCGTGAACAGCGGCGTTGACCTGAGCGCCGTCAGCGCGGGAGCATTTCGGCTTGGCGGCAACCGAATGAGCTGCTACAACTGGGAAAACAATATGTCCAACGCTGGCGCGGACTGGTACAATTCCGCAGATATGCACATGGTTCAGGACGTACTCGACGACGATCTGCGGCAGACCCCCGGCGGAGCCGCGCTGAACGCCGCAATGGACGCTTCCGCACATAACGTCCCGTACAAGCTGCTGACGCTTCAGATGCTCGGATATGTGTCCTCCAGCACGTTCCAGAAACTCGACCTTGTTGATGACGACTGCACCGCGCCGAACACGGAATACTGGTACAAGTTGGTCAATCGTAAGCCCGGGGAATTCTCAATGGAACCGGATAAAACGGACGACGTGGTGTACACGGACGAATATCTGAACTACCTTATCAATACGCTTGGTAACTCCACCTCCGGCGGCTTCAACGCATACGCGCTCGACAACGAGCCGGGCCTGTGGAACGGAACTCACAAGCTGGCGCACAGCAAACACGTCACCTGCGATGAGCTTATCGAAAAGAGCGTAGACCTCGCGCAGGTAGTTAAGGATATGGACGGCAGCGCGGAGGTGTTCGGTCCGTCGCTGTACGGATATACCGCATACCAGAGCCTTGCAGGCGCTCCCGACTGGGGCAGAAAGCAGAGCGCCGGGAACTACCGCTGGTTCATCGACTACTACCTTGACGAAATGAAAAAGGCGGAGAAATCAGACGGCAGACGTCTGCTGGATGTCCTTGATATCCATTATTACACCGAAGCAAAAGGCGAATGCGGTCAGCGCTCATGCAGTCATTACGACCGTGACGGCTGCGTAAAGGCTCGGCTGGACAGCGTGCGCTCTCTGTTTGAGGAGGGCTACCTTGAAAACAGCTGGATAGCCGACAACGGCGCGGAATTCTTCCCGCTTATCCCGAACATTCAGCAGTCCATCGATCAGTACTACCCCGGAACAAAGCTGGCGTTCACGGAGTACAATTTCGGAGGCGGAGATCACATTTCCGGCGGAGTGTGCCAGGCGGACGTACTCGGTATCTTCGCGGAAAACGGCGTGTACTTTTCATCGCTGTGGCCGATCGGTCAGAATCAGTACCAGCTTGCCGCGATAAATATGTTCACGAATTATGACGGCAGAGGAAGCGGCTTCGGAAACACATTAGTCAAGAGCGAAAGCTCCGACCGGAACACGGTTTCCGCATATTCCGCGACCGATGAAAACGGAGATCTGCGCGTTATCCTCACGAACAAATC
>CAKSHT010000247.1 GCA_934457235.1 uncultured Oscillospiraceae bacterium | reverse complement strand
GTATCTATCGTCTGTCAAGCGGTATTTCCGTACCATATGACAAATGTATATTGCAAAGGTTACGTTTTCTATTGAAATTATCCGCAGACTGTGCTAAAATGAAATAATGAGGTGTAATGTCGATGGATAATAAAAAACCGCGGCAGGAGCGCAGTCAGCTCATGCCGCTTTTTCTCACGTTCTTCAAAATCGGCGCGTTCACGTTCGGCGGAGGATACGCCATGCTCCCGCTTATCCAGCGCGAAGCCGCCGCAAAGCACAAATGGATAAACGACGACGAAATAATGGAGATAGCCGCGATAGCAGAAAGCACTCCTGGTCCTATTGCGATCAACACCGCAACATTCGTCGGATACAGGGTATGCGGAGCCGCAGGCGCGGTCATGGCTACGCTGGGAGTTGTGCTCCCGTCGTTCCTCGTGATCATCGCAGTGTCCTCAGTACTGGAGATCTTCAGCGGCGCAAGGGTCGTGAAATACGCGTTCAACGGAATACGCGCGGGCGTCCTGGCGCTGATAATCCGTGCACTGTACGGTATGTTTAGACAGTGTCCGAAGCACGCCATATCCTACATTCTGGTGGGAGTGGCATTCACAGGAGCGGTGTTCCTTGACGCCAGCGTGCTTCTTATCCTCGCGCTGTGCGCGCTGGTGGGACTTCTGATGTTCCTGCGCCGGGAAAGGAGCGGGAAATGATCTACCTTGAACTGTTTCTTACGTTCCTTAAAATCGGCGCGTTCACGTTCGGCGGCGGCTACGCCATGCTTCCGCTGATACAGGACGAAGTGGAATCCCACGGCTGGCTCAGCGCAACGGAGCTTGTGGATTTCATCGCCGTCAGCGAAAGTACTCCGGGACCGTTCGCCGTGAATATCTCGACATTCGTCGGAATGCGCACCGCCGGGTTTTTCGGAGCATTCTGCTCCACGTTCGGCGTTGTCCTGCCGTCATTCCTGATAATACTTATCGTCGCACGGTGCTATGAAAAATTCCGGGAAAGCCGCGTCGTAAAGGGGTGTATGTCCGGACTGAAGCCAGCCGTCGTCGGGCTCATCGCCGCGGCAGTCGTCACGACAGGTCAGACGGTGTTCTTCCCACTGGGGATAAACGCAGGAGTTTTCACAAGTCCGGCGTTCATGTGCTCCGCAGTGATATTCCTGGCTATGCTGGGACTTGCGATAAGGAAGCTGCACCCAATACTTATAATCGTAATATCCGCCGTTCTCGGAATCGCTGCGGGATATGCGTTTCAAATGTGATCAGCAGCATTCTCAAAGCTTTCACGCAGCCGTTCGAGGAACAATTCCGCCGGGCGGCTGAATATCTGATATTTCTTCCAGATGATGTTCATACCGATAGTGAACGCCGGTCTGAACGGGCGGAACACTAGCTCGCTGTCTGCGGTGTTTATAAGCCCGTCCAGCGTTACGATATGTGCTAATCCCGCCTTCGCCATTATTGAAGCGTTGTACGTCAGGTTGTAGCTTCCTGCCAGGTCAAGGTCTGCGGTGGGCTTTCCGAGCCACTCCGCGAAATCGTCACGAATAAGCACCTGCCGCGAAAACATCACCGGGATATTGTCCAGGTCCGACGGAGTTATGAACTCTCGCTCCGCCAGCGGAGAATCCCGGCGCATGAGCAGCCCGAAATTATCCCGCACGGGCAGCGTGACCGAGCTGTATCGCGAAATATCCACATTACCCATTACCAGGCAGAAATCAAACAGCCCCTTGTCCAGCCGCTCGATTATATCTGCGGAGTCGCCGCTGACCGTATGAAAACGTATCTCCGGATATTCCCGGCGTACATCCGTCATTACGTCCGCCAGGAT
>CAKSHT010000246.1 GCA_934457235.1 uncultured Oscillospiraceae bacterium | reverse complement strand
GTGTACGTCGAGTACGGCACCGGCACAAAGGGCGACCCGGGAGTTCCGCACACGGCAAAGGTGTTCTGGCGCTGGCAGGACGAGCAGGGCAACTGGCACACCTCGCACGGTCAGAAAGCGCAGTCGTTCCTCCGGGCGGCGGTCGGTAAGAACGAGGAAAAGAAGATATACGCCATCGTCGCGGAGGAACTTAGAAAGGCGATAGACAATGCTTGATATCAACATCATTATTCCGCCGCTGGTGGAGGATATTGTCCGGCTGGAACCGCAGTACCCCGAGATAGTCCCGGAGTTCCCGCTGGCGATACTCACGCCGCTGGACATGGGTTCCGGCGTGATACTTTCCGGCGAGGAGCGGATCGCGGCTGTATCGTTCCAGGTGGACGTATACGACACGAATTTACAGCGCTGCACTGAAACGGCGCTGAAAATATCGGCGCGGCTGATATCCCGGGGATTTGTGCGGAATTCCGGCGCGGATATCCGGGAGGACGGACTGCACCGCCGTACTCTGACGTTCAGCGCGGCAATAGACGAACACACAGGTTTAGTTTACAGGAGGTAAATATGGAACTTTTAACAAAGGACACGCACCTTGATTTTTCTTCCGACGACGGCGCAACATGGCTTGAGCTGTACGGTCTGGAGAGCTACCCTGACATGGGCGGCGACCCGCCCAAGGTCAAGGTGACGAACATGCGCGACGCGAACGAGCGCTACATCGGCGGCATTCCCGATATCAGCGACATGAAGTTCGGATTTTTCTACAACAAGGAAAAAGACGCTGATATCGGCACTATGATAATAAAGGCTTTCGCGAAGCTCAAGGAGCTTGAGGCAGCGGGGGAGAAGATAAAGTGGAAGCTCAATTACACTGACGGCACTTCCTACGCCTGGGAGGGCAAGCCCACCGTGTACGTTAACGGCGGCAACGTCGGCGAGGCTATGAAGTACACTCTCAGCGTAACGCTTGAAAGCAAGCTTGAGTGGAACGCAGGGACATGACTGGAGGTAACACATGACAGGAGCATATCTGAAAATATCCGATGAAAAGAGCCTTGAGCTGCGCTTCACCGCGCGCCGGGCTGAAAAGCTCGAATCCGAGCTTGACTGCGACCTGCTGCGGGGGCTTTCCCGCTGCCAGAGGGTCGGAGTGCTGACGAGATTCATCGCGTGCGGCGCGGATATCTCGCACAACGAAGCATGCGACGCGTTCGATGAATATATCGACAACGGCGGCACTGTTGAGGACGCGTCTGAGGTCGTCATGGCTGCGCTGAAAAACGGCGGGTTCATGACGAAGTCAGCCGTAGAAATCGCAAAAAAAATCCAGGGGCAGCTCCTCAACCGTGCAGCGCGGGGGAACTGATAGCCCAGCTTAGAAAGGCGGCGGTAGACTGCGGCGCTTATACGGAGCAGTTCTACGACCTTACCCCGGCGGAGCTCTGCGACCTGAACAACTCTGCCGTGAAGCGCCGTAATGACGAGGCGCGGAGCCGCGCGGCGTTCGCCTGGCATACGGCGTACCTGACCGGGCTTGCAGTGAGAGCTCCCCGGAGCTTTCCACAATCGCCGGAGCGGCATTTCGGGGCGCTCATGCAGGACGATACCCCCGCGTGGAAGCGCTCGCAGGCGGCAATGGCGAGGATAGCAGCCGTCCATAATCAGCACTACAGAGAGGAGGCGGGCTTGTGACCGTTGAGGAACTGAACATAGTCATTTCCGCGAACGACCGGAAATTCAACGAGGCTATCGGCGAGGTCATCGGCAGGCTCGACGACCTGGAAGAACAGTCGAGCCGTACCACTGACGATATCGGGAATTTCTTCACGAATCTCGGGCACAAGCTT
>CAKSHT010000245.1 GCA_934457235.1 uncultured Oscillospiraceae bacterium | reverse complement strand
CGCTTTTGCTATCTCATAGGTGATCATCACAGATCCAGAGGCTTCCGTTGAGTACGGAAAGGCGCTTAAGGACGCAGAACTAACAAAAGGCTGGGAATGGACGGACAGCAGTGCTATCCCCAATTCTGAAAACAGAAAGTTCAAGGCGTTCATGACCGTTGATGATGAAAACTACGACCTTTCGGGCATAAAAGGGCTAAATGGCAATAAAATCACACGGGAAGTAGAGGTATCGTTCAAAAAGGCAGTTCCCGTTGTGACAGTCACCACTGATCCGTTCTCCGCACTGCCGGGCACAAAGATAACCGTAAGCGTTTTTGCGGTAAACCCCAACAATGCAAAGTTCAGCGATGTTCCCGCTGCGGAACTGTTCTACACAGCAGGCGGAACTAAAACAGCCATTACCGGCGGCAGCTTCGTTATCCCGGATGGTCTGGAAGAGGAAACCGTTATCACCGTTACCGCAAAGACGGAGGAAAACGAGTTTTACAAGGCAGGCAATGTTTCCACCGAGGTCATAGTATCCGCCCACAAATGGTCAAGGGAATGGAAATCAGACAAGGACAGACACTGGCGTGAATGCACAGACTGCGGCGTTACAGGCGAAAAGTCTGCGCACGTTTCAGGAGGCGCAGCTACCGAAACAACGGCAGAGAAATGCACGGTATGCGGTTATGTGATAACTCCTGCGCTCATGGTAGTTGAGGCTCCGGTCATTACACCGGACGGCGGAAGCTTTACCGGTTCGCGGACTGTCACGATCACCTGCGCCACCGATGGCGCCGCGATCCATTATACCACCGATGGTACAGAACCTACTGCTTCCTCCACAAAATACAGCGGCGGGTTCACGATAACGGCAACGGCAACGATAAAGGCGATCGCCTTTGTTGGTGAAGCCCGGAGCGCCGTTACTTCGGCTGCATTCACGCGTAAGGCTCAGTCCGGTGGTTCAGGCGGTTCAGGCGGTTCTGCCAGACCGACAAGGCCGGATACAGAACTCCGACTTTCTATTGATGGTAAATCGATGAGCTGGGCGGAAATATCTGTCGAACTTGCTGAGCTTCAGAACGGCGGCACGGTAAAAATCATGCTCAACGGCGCAGATGAAGTTCCGGCTGACGTCATCAGAGTTATCGCAGAAAAGAAGCTCCATGTCGAGTTCGTTGCGGACAGCTCAAAGAGCTGGCTGACAGATGGCTCAGAGATAACCGCAGTTACCGCGGCGGACTTCTCAGCACTTCCTGGCAGCGCCGACAGAAGCGCCCTGCGCGGCGTATCTGGCGTTGGCCTCAAGGTATCAGGCACAAAAATACCGGCAGATCTGAAGCTCAGCTTCCGTAATGAGTTCGCAGGTCAGTTTGCGAACGTATACAAGCTGGCTGACGGGAAGCTGATGTTCCATGGCTGCGCAAAGCTCGGCGAGGACGGCACTGCGACTATTCCGGGTGCTGACTCCGCAGGAGAGTATGTTGTCATGGTGTGCGAATTCAGCGACGTCCCCGGCGACATAACCAACGACGGCGTGCTGAACGCCCTTGACGCCGCAGCTGTGCTGAAAAGCATCGTCGGAATATCCCAGGGGGCAAATCCTCCTATGGGCGACTTCAACAAGGATGGTACTGTAAACGCTATTGACGCGTCGGATATTCTCAAGTGGATCATAAGATTCTGATACGGAGATTCAACGGCCGGAATGTATTTTAGGATATGTTCCGGCTGTTTTTTGTTTGCAATATTTCTGAATTAATGGTATAATAAACTCGTGGCGTTTATTATACATCAAAAGTTCCCGCACATACATTGCCCGTGATGAGGGCTTTGCGCTTATCGACATATCGTTAATATCACACAATACAGGAGCCGACGATGAACACCGAAAAAACCATATCATTCATATCCGAGCGCAAGCATTACGATATACCCGAAAGCAGC
>CAKSHT010000244.1 GCA_934457235.1 uncultured Oscillospiraceae bacterium | reverse complement strand
ACCCGGCAAAGCTGGGTCAAAAAATTGATTTCAAAAGCCCGCTTCGCGGGCAAAATTTACTTTTTCGACAGACTGTAATCGCCGCCGGGTATCCGGCGGCGATTTTTTATGTGACAACAACGCCATTTGCAGGCGTTTTTCCTTTTTACCCGGCAATCAAGCAGCGTTGCCATGAAATAGTCCATGTTCATCATGAACATCTCGCGCATGCGGCGGTCTGTAGGGCTGTCGCTGTCGAGATACTCCGTCTGCGCAATGCACTTGTCGTAGCTCTGCCGGACATACGCTTCCGCCTCCGCGCCGGACATGGGATTCTTCATCAGCTCCGCGCGCTCCGGGACCGCCGTAGACCACGGGAATCCATCGTAGAACAGCACCTCCTTGCGGTGATACCAGGGATAGCCGCCGAAAATTTCATCAGCGCATTCGCCGCTGAGCGCTACCGGAAACTTCTTTCGTATCTCCCCGCAGAACAGGTACAGAGAACTGTCCACGTCAGCCATGCCCGGAAGGTCGCGGGCACGGGTGGAATCCTCAAGTGCCTCCGCCAGCGCCGGGGTATCCAGGACGACATTTGTATGCTCGGAGTGTATGAAATCCGCCATACTTACTATCCACGGAGCGTCCTCGTCCGGCTGGAAGCTGCTTGCATGGAAGTTCTTGTGATTGTCCTTGTAGTCTATCGACCAGGTGGAAAGCTGTCTGCCCTGCTTACGGAACTCGTCAGCTGCAATCGCGGAAATCACGCTGCTGTCAAGTCCGCCGGACAGGAAGCAGCACAGCGGGACATCGCTCACTAACTGGCGCTTCACTGCGTCAGTCAGGAGTTCGCGTACATGCGCCGAGGTCTCCTCAAAGCTCTCCGTATGGCGCTGTGCGTGTACGCTCCAGTACCTCCCGACCGTGAAGCCCTCGTCCGTCAGCACCGCGCAGTGCGCCGCCGGTATCTCGCTGATATCCCGGAACACGCCGCTTCCGACGCGCTTTGCAGGTCCTATCAGCATGATATCCGCAACTCCGTCTGAATTAATAATTGGCTTAACGGCTGGGTGCTTCAGAAGTGCCTTTATCTCGCTGGCAAAGATCAGTCCGTCACGGGTGCGACTGTAGAAAAGCGGCTTGACTCCAATCCTGTCACGCGCCATGAAAAGCCTGCGGCGGCGGCTGTCCCACACGGCGAACGCAAAAATTCCGTTGAATTTCTTCACGCAGTCGTCGCCGAATTCCACGAACGAATGCAGCACGACTTCAGTGTCTGAATGCCCCTCGAATTCCACACCGCGCCGCTCCAGCTCCCGGCGAAGCTCCGGGGTGTTATAAAGTTCGCCATTGTACACCAGCGTGTATCCGCCGAAGCTCATGGGCTGTGATCCGTTATCCGGGTCGATGACCGCCAGCCGCCGGTGCACTAAGTACGCGTTGTCGTCTACGTATATTCCGGAGGCGTCGGGTCCCCTGGGGGCTATCGCCGCGCTCATCTGCGACATCACAGCACTCATTCGCCGCATGTTTTCTTCATATCCTATCTGCCCTGCTATTCCACACATGTCTGATTCTCCTTTCAGTCAGTTTCCTTATTCATTTTATGCGCTGAAAATATTTTTGT
This sequence comes from uncultured Oscillospiraceae bacterium, assembly GCA_934457235.1. GTDB lineage: Bacteria > Bacillota > Clostridia > Oscillospirales > Ruminococcaceae > CAG-115. The sequence goes on along the minus strand of CAKSHT010000244.1, from coordinate 332 downwards.
GAATTTTGAAAATCCTCTTGACAAATGCAATTCAATGTGATATATTGTATATATCCGATATGCACAATATTCACAAAGGAGCATTGATGAACATAATAATCACGAACTCCGCCGGAATGCCGATCTATGACCAGATAGCGTCTCAGATAAAGTCTATGATTCTTTCCGGCGAGCTTAAAGAGGGCGAGCCGCTGCCGTCCATGCGCGCACTCGCCCAGGACCTGCGGGTCAGCGTTATCACTACAAAGCGCGCCTACGAAATACTTGAACAGGAAAAAGAAAAAATACGAGTGATTGCACTGCTTGACACACTCGAATATCTTAAAAAAGGC
>CAKSHT010000243.1 GCA_934457235.1 uncultured Oscillospiraceae bacterium | reverse complement strand
CCGCATAGAACAATTTTGAAGGAATTTTTGCTTGAGAATAAGAAGGAGGTTATTGATATGGTGTTTTTCGAATATGATGCTGAGGCGGAAAAGAGAGTTATTTACAGGGATGGCGTAGAGGAAGGCAGAGCTAAATCGATTGTTCAATTATGCAAAACCTTTGGTATGTCAAAGGAAGATATCCTCCAAAAATTAGAAAATGATCTCTCTATCCCTCCGAAAGCTGCTATTGACTATTATGAAAAGTATTCAAAGGAATTGGAAATAAGCTGTTAACAGCACAAATTCATCGATTTCCTACATTTATCTAAAGTTTTACAGGAAGTCCTTATGATGGCTTTACAAGTGCAAAAATATTAGAAAGTAAAAGGGCAGCCCATGATGGACTGCCCTTTGGTTCTTACATAACTCTTACAGATATGGTTCGTTCCTCTTTGGAAACAACCTGATCTCAGCTTAAGCTTACTGTAACAGAGACAGTACGCCCTGGTTGGACTGGTTAGCCTGAGCCAGCATAGCCTGACCTGCCTGAGCCAGGATGTTGTTGTTGGAGTACTTAACCATCTCAGTAGCCATATCGGTATCACGGATCTGGCTCTCTGCGCTGGTGGTATTCTCAACTACGTTGTCCAGGTTGTTGATGGTGTGCTCGAGTCTGTTCTGAACAGCACCAAGTGCGGAACGCTGAGTGGATACTTTCTGGATAGCTTCCTTGATTGTTTCAACTGCATTCTTGGCATTAGTATCATCTGCACCATCAACTTTCAGGTTCTTTACACCCAGTCCATCAGCACTCATGGTATCAATCTTTAAGGAAATCTGATTATTGTCAGTTGCATCTGCACCAACATGAAGTTTAAGTGTTAACGCTCCCGTATCAAAGGTTTTAGAAAAATCAACCATCTTAGCAACATCATCCTGTGTTGCAAGGTTTCCATTAATGTAAAGACCGGAGTTAGCCTTAAGAGTTCCATCATTGTTAATGTAATTACCAAGACCATTTGCAGCTATTTCATTACCATCTTTATCAGTAAACTGTGTTGTTCCCTTGGTAGTAACTTTAGCAACATCTGTTACTTTACTATCACCTGCCAAGATTCCTGGTTTAATAGATGCATAGTACTTCGTAATATCCTTAACTAAGCTACCTTCTTTGTATTCATTACCATCTTTGTCGTATACGGTAGCTCCAGCCTTTACCTTATCATACTCTTCAGCGGTTGGATCCGCTTTTTCAGCTGCTTCGTACAAGCCATCCGTTCCTTTAGTCAAAGTGTAGTATTTTGTGGTGCCCGTTGCATCCTTTACAGTACCTTTTGCAGAAACGAAATTTCCAGTTGATGTATCTTTGGTATATACATCTTCAGTAATCACGTTTACTTTAGCTGTTTCTGCGTATGTATCATGCTCTGCACCGGTAATTTTCTGACCAACCTGTACACCATCTTTGCTGGTATAATAATCATGATTTGCAATATCTACAGCAGATTTGTAGGAACCTTTTTTCAAAGTATTAACTTTACCATTTTCTACATAGTAAAGATCCTGATTGGTTACTTCTACTTCCTTGTATTGGAAATTGGTCGCCTTATCGCCAGACTTGTCACCCTTCAGCAGATAGGTTTCATTAAACTTAGTGGTTTCAGATACACGATCAATTTCCGTTGTTAACTGATCAATTTCATTCTGAATATAAGTTCTATCTGTCTCAGAATTAGTACCGTTTGCAGACTTTACAGCCAGTTCGTTCATTCTCTGCAGCATGTCCTGAACTTCGTTCAGAGCACCTTCAGCGGTCTGTACTGCACTGATACCATCCTGTGCGTTGGAGGAAGCCTGTGTCAGACCTCTGATCTGCTTTCTCATCTTCTCACTGATGGACAGGCCTGCTGCATCATCAGCTGCACGGTTGATCTTGTAACCGGAAGACAGTTTCTCGGTGGACTTTGCCTGAGAAGCGGTGGTCAGACC
>CAKSHT010000242.1 GCA_934457235.1 uncultured Oscillospiraceae bacterium | reverse complement strand
GAACAGCTGCTCGTCCGGGTAAATGTCCTTTAGAGCGCGCACCGTATTTATCGTGTAGCTTGTCCCGCCAAGGTGCACCTCAATGTCGCTGACCTCCGCGCCGGGAATGTGTCCGAATGCGCGGCGGCACATCTCCGCCCTGTTCTCGTAGGGCAGCAGCTCGGTGTGCTTATGCGGCGAAACATATGTCGGGATTATCAGCAGACGGCGCAGTTTGAGCTGCTTCACGGCTTCCTCTGCAAGACGTACATGCCCGTTATGGACAGGATTGAACGCACCGCCGAAGATACCGGTCTTTTTTACGTTATCATTCAAGCTCGATCACCCTTTTCTTGGGGTCGCGACTGCGGCGCCAGAGCACGAACTTCCTGCCGATGACCTGTACGACGTCAGCCCTGAGCTGCTCCGCGATCCGGTCTGCGGCTTCCCTTGCGGTAAATTCGCAGTTCTCCTGGACGCCGACCTTGATCAGCTCCCGGACGTTCAGCACATCGTCGAGCTGCTTTATAAGCTCCTCGCCGATACCCTGCTTCCCCACAAAGAATATAGTGTTGTAGCTCTGCGCTATGGAGCGCAGGTGCGCCCTCTGTTTACTTGTCAGCATTAACCGAATTTCTCCTTCAATATCTTGGCAAGCTGCTCAAACGCCCTTGCCCTGTGGCTTATCTGGTTCTTCTCGTCCTCATCAAGCTCCGCCATGCTTCTGTCCTCGTCCACCATGAATATGGGGTCGTAGCCGAAGCCCTTGCTGCCGGTCATCTCGTCGCCTATGTAGCCTTCGATCTCACCGGTAACGGAATACTCGTCGTCCTCTGCGTAAATAAAGTAAATCGAGCATACGAAGCGCGCCTCTCTGAGCGGACGGGAAACACCGTGCATTTCCTCCAGGACCTTTTCGCAAAGCTCCTTGTCCGTTGCTCCCTCGCCGGCGTATCTCGCGGAATAAATACCGGGAGCGCCGTTGAGAAAGTCTATCTCAAGTCCGCTGTCGTCCGCAATGGTCGGCAGCCTGGTCGCTTCGAATACGGCGCGCGCCTTGATGTGCGCGTTCTCCTCAAAGGTATCGCCGTCCTCGACTATTTCATCTGTGAAGCCTGCCTCACGCATCGACATCACGTCAAAGCCATATGGCTCAAGGAGCTTTCTGAACTCCCGTATCTTGCCCTGGTTGTTGGACGCAATTATCAGCCGCTGTCGGACAGGCGACGAGGCGGCAGGTTTTTCTTCGCCGGATCTGTGAAGATGTTTCATAAAATTTCCTTTCCAATTTACTGCACCTTTAGCGGTGCGTTATTAAACCCATTGAGGGGATAATTCTTTATTCAAAGAGCGCTTGTACATAGTCCTCAGGCACGAACGGCTGGAGATCGTCTATCTTCTCTCCGACGCCGACAAGCTTTACGGGTATGCCAAGTTCATTCTTTATAGGTATTATTATACCACCTTTTGCCGTTCCGTCAAGCTTTGTGAGAACAATTCCTGTAATTTCGGCACTTTCACTGAAAAGTTTCGCCTGATTGACTGCATTCTGTCCAGTAGTCGCGTCAAGAACCAATAAAGTTTCAACGCATGCGTCCGGGACTTCGCGGTCGATGACCCTGGCGATCTTCTTCAGCTCCTCCATAAGGTTCTTCTTATTATGAAGTCTGCCCGCAGTGTCGCAGAGAACTACGTCAGCGCCGCGCGCCTTGGCAGCGCTGAGCGCGTCGAACACAACAGCCGCCGGGTCGCTGCCCTCGGAGTGCTTGACGATATCAACTCCGGCGCGGTCAGTCCATACGTTGAGCTGGTCGATAGCCGCCGCGCGGAATGTATCCGCCGCCGCAACGATCACCTTCTTGCCCTGGGACTTCAGATTTGCCGCCAGCTTGCCGATAGTCGTGGTCTTTCCGGCGCCATTCACGCCGATAACCATGATAACTGAGGGCTTCGTGTCTATACGCAGCTCGTTGCCACCGGTCAGCATTTCCGCGATTATTTCGCGCAGGAGCTGCTTCACGTCAGCCGGGTCGGTGGCACCGGTGCGCTTTACCGCCTGGCGCAGCTTGTCGCATATCTCCATGGATGTC
>CAKSHT010000241.1 GCA_934457235.1 uncultured Oscillospiraceae bacterium | reverse complement strand
GCAGAAGCGACTGTGCAAGCGTTTTTTTTCTTGTCATGATTTTAACCTCCATTCTTTGATGATATGATCATATCACAGTGAGTATAAATTTTCTGTTAAGCGTAAATTAACACAAATTTTATCAGAATGTGTTATAATAATAAGTACTATTATCAATGGAGGGAAAAAATGCGTTTACTTGTTGTTGAAGATGAAAAATCCCTGCGTGACGATATCACGAAAAAGCTGCGTCTGGACGGCTATGAAGCAGACGCATGCGGCGATGGCAACGAAGCCCGTGAGCTGCTTGCAGTCGAGCGTTACGACCTGGTCCTGCTTGATATCAACCTGCCCGGCGTGGACGGAATGACCATACTGCGGGAATTCCGGGCAGTGAACTATGAAACTCCGGTGCTTATCCTTTCCGCACGCAGTGAAACAACGGACAAAGTGGAGGGACTGGACGCAGGTGCGAACGACTACCTGTCCAAGCCGTTCCATCTGGCGGAGCTTGAGGCACGCATACGCAGCCTGACGCGACGTCAGTTCATTCAGCGCGACGTCTGCCTGAAATGCGGAAGGCTCGTATACGATACCCGGACAAGGATCGCTTCAGTTGACGGCGCACCGGTCGCACTTACACGAAAGGAAACCGGAGTGCTTGAATATCTCATGCTCCACGAGGGCCGCCCGGTAAGCCAGGAGGAACTTATTGAACACGTCTGGGATGGAAGTGTGGACAGCTTCAGTAATTCGATACGCGTTCACATTTCGGCTCTGCGCAGGAAACTCCGTGCTGCGCTTGGGTACGACCCGGTCGTGAACCGTATTGGAGAGGGCTATGTGATAGGGGGAAACGACAAATGAAAAGACTGTCCCTGCAATGGCGGATAACCCTGCTGACAGCGCTGCTGATTGCAGGGACCTGCATATGCCTTAATCTTCTGCTTTATCATTCCGGCGCCGTCAGCATTGATTCGCTCAACGGGTTTGTATTTGAATATACGCCGGAATCTTCCGAGGATCCGGATGGTCTAGCCATTGAGATATCAGACAGCCAGATGGCAGAATTTATCAGCCGGTTTTCAGATGAAGCGTATGATGTAAAGGCTGATTTCGGACGGAACGGCTGGCTCATCACGATCGCGGTCACTATCGTCAGCGCGGCGATAGCCTATTTCGTCAGCGGACAGGCGCTGAAACCGCTGAGAAAGTTTTCTCAGCAGGCTGAAAAGATAGACCAGGACAGTATCTCGGACATACGGCTCAATGAAGACACTGTAAAGGAGTTCCGGCAGCTCAGTGTTTCGGTGAACATGATGCTCGACCGGCTTTCGGAATCGTTCGCAACACAGCGCCAGTTTTCCGGGAATGCCGCACATGAACTTCGCACGCCGCTCGCAATAATGCAGACAAAGCTGGAGCTTTTTGCCGCAGAGCATAAAAATATGGAAAGCGATACAGCGGAACTTGTCCGATCGCAGGCAGAGCAGCTTGACAGGCTTTCCAGGCTGGTGCATACGCTTCTTGAAATGAGTAATCTAAGTTCAGCGCCGCGTTCCGACCGTATTGAGCTTGCGCCTCTCGTAGAAGAGATCATTACTGACCTTACTCCTCTTGCCAGCCAGAATGATATCACAATGGAACAGGACTGCGACAACGTCGTGATAACAGGCAGCGACGCACTGATATATCGGCTGGTGTTCAATCTTATTGAAAATGCAGTCAAGTATAACCGGCGGGGCGGTTCTGTCAGCGTTTCAGTGCACAAGGAGAACAATAATGTGGTCGTCAGCGTTTCCGATACCGGCTGCGGAATACCCGATGAGTGCCAGGAAAGCATATTTCAGCCTTTTTTCCGCGTGGATAAATCAAGAAGCCGGCAGATGGGCGGCGTTGGACTCGGACTTGCGCTCGTGCATGAAATTGCTGTACTTCACGGCGGTTCCGTCCGCGCAGAGCCTGGAAATAAAGTCGGTACCGTGTTCATTGTGACGTTGCCTGCCGGAGATGATCCCTGCTGATAAATTCTGATACCGAGTAATGACAATTGACTGAAATCAAACGTGTTGTCGCTGCTGACCGCAAGCCGATGTTGCAAGACTTTGCGCAAAAGGAATGATATAAGGGAACCTCTAAAAACCGGTTTGAAAAGGGAAAATGGGTAGAGTGCGCCGAATGCGATGAAAGCCGACGAAGT
>CAKSHT010000240.1 GCA_934457235.1 uncultured Oscillospiraceae bacterium | reverse complement strand
GTTACGATGTGCGGTGCGAGCCTGCCGCTCAAATTCACAAAGATGATCAACCGCTACGGCGATAATCCCGATGCCATGCGCGACGCCGGTATCGCATACGCCGTTGACCAGATAATCGACCTGGTGGCTCAGGGTGTGGACGGAATCCACCTTTACACCATGAACAACCCCTATATCGCAAGAAAAATCAGTGAAAGCATAGAAAAGGTGATACGCTGTGACAAGTGAAATAACACGGATCAATCGTGCAGAAGCATTGCGCTACATGGGATATACCGAGGAACCTGATGCCCGCATAAGCGCCGTTATCGACGAATGCGAGGCAGGGCTAATAAAGGAAGCACGCCCGCAGTTCGTATGGCGCGTGTTCAACATCATGCGCAGCGGGCACGACATCTCCCTGTCCGACTGTGATTTCTACCTGGAGGGCAAGGACATTGCTGAGCACCTCCGCGGCTGCGACAAAGCAGCGGTGGTATGTTCCACGCTGTCCTCGGACACCGACAGGTATCTCAAGAAGCTGGACGTTTCCGACTCGATGAAGGCGGTCATTTCCGACGCCCTCGCCAACGCGATGATTGAACAGGTCAGCGAGGAAGCGCGCCAGGATATCCTTGCAAACATGCCCGGCTACAGCACTACTTGGTGCTACGGCGCGGGCTACGGGGATTTCCCGATAGAATGCGCTCCGCTGCTCATCGCTTCAGTTGACGCAGTACGCAAGATAGGCGTATGCTGCACCGCGACGCATATGCTCACCCCCAGAAAAACCATCATCGGCGTTGTGGGGCTTTACCGAGGAGAGCTGGACAAGAAGCGCCGTAGCTGCGAAGACTGCAACGCAAAGGACACCTGCCGTTATCGTGCGTACGGTACGCGGTGCTAGTATACGGCAGCCGTATAGCGATACATTAAATACCATTAAATAAGTATAGCCTTGAAGTTGACAAAAAATACAAGCAATGATATAATAAACGCAAAGCGTTTATTATATCAAATGCCTTGCACGGAGTTCACCGAAAGTGAACTCCGTGCATATCTGCAAATTATATCATTTCCGCAGGATATGATATAGTATAGTTATGTCAATAAATCTTACGCAATACTGATTTTTCTTAAGGAGAAAACCATATGCCGCCAAAACCCAAGTTTACCAGAGAAGAAATAGTAAACGGAGCTCTTGAACTCGTAAGCGAAAAGGGCATCGAATACCTGACAACACGAAACCTCGGCGAATGGCTCGGAAGCTCTGCACGACCGATATTCACCGTTTTCAAGAGCATGGACGAGGTAGTCGCGCTCGTTCACGCAGCAGCCACGGAACGATTCAACAGCTATATCCGCGAGATAGTGGATTTCACGCCCGCATTCAAGGAAGCCGGTATCCGCATGGTACGCTTCGCGATAAGGGAACCAAAGCTATTCCAGCTTATCTTCATGACCGAGAACAAGGGAACTGTCAATCCCGGCTTGTTCTTCGGCAGCCTGGGTGAATCCGAGGAAATATGCACGACCGTCATCATGCGTGACTACGATCTGGATGCGGAGCAGGCAAAGGTTCTGTTCCAGCATATGTGGACTTACACCTACGGAATAAGCGCACTGTGTGCAACAAAGATGTGCATGTTCCCCGAACAGGAGATTGAAAACCGCATAAGTACTGAATTCCTGGCGATAACATCCCTCATTAAGAACGGAAACATGTATGCTACTACTCCCAGTCCCGTCCCCGGTCAGGACAGGAATAACCTACACACCAACAAGATACTGGACGAGCTTAAAAAGTAATATGAACAGCCCCCTCGGTCAAAAGAGGGGGCAGATTTTATATTACATCATGTCCAAACACATGCATAACCCCGTCGGAAATGCTGTACAGTATCCCACTGCGAGTACCATCCGGCAGGAGCTGCGCGAAAAGCGGAGCCGCTCCGCTGTGTATCAGCAGGTAATCAGTCAGCACGATTCCGAGCCACACGGCGTAGACCGCCGACAACGCCAGGACTATCCCGGCGCAGAGTTTCTTCGCACGCGGCATCGGCGGAAATCCGCCGGACCAGCGTCCAAGGATAAGTCCCAGGAGCTTCACAAGTCCGCAGAACACCAGTAACTCGCCGGGGATAAGCCCTGCAAGGCACAGCCACTCATAAAAGCTCAACGGAACGATGTAAAACAGCGGGCTAATCAGCCAGCAGGCTCCACAG
>CAKSHT010000239.1 GCA_934457235.1 uncultured Oscillospiraceae bacterium | reverse complement strand
TATGGCAACACCGCACAAAGACCATTTATTGGATTTTGCACGTGTCTTGCTTGCATCTTTCTAGTTTGGCGCAAAAATCACGTATTTGCATAACGGAAATGTTCCGTGTTGCGCCAAACTTGCATCTTGCACAATTCGTCCTAGCAAGGCGTCAGCCTTGCGTTGTCCTCATTGTACAATCTGACGAAAAATCTGACTGCGCAATACACGCACAATCTTTGTGCGGTGTTGCCCTATAAATTCCGCAATAAAATTATAACACATTTTAATTAACATGGCATTACAAATTGGAAGAATGTGCTTTTGACACCTTAGAGTACTTTGGTATATTATGAAACATATTCTGGATATTGTGCCAAGTTTTTGTCTGAATTAAATATGATATAAAAAAGGACGCCTTTCAGTAAAAAGCGTCCTTTTTTGTTTAAGGTATGGAATGCGTTGGTTATGCGACTTTACAAATGCTTTTGTAAAACAGGTTTGCGACTATATACATTTGATGTCCCCTGTTGGCGGGGAATCATCTTATGCGTAGATTTTATCAGCTGAGAGCGTACTCAGAGATGGTCGCGTCAACAACCGGTGAGAACTCAGCAGATGTCTGAGTCCAGGAAGCGCCGTTTTCAACAACGTCCATAACGACAGTAGCAAGCTGAGTGTTGAAGTCAGCAGTGAAGCCGTAAGCGTCCTCATTGATGAAGGAGAAGTTTGCGGGATCGCACATCTCTCTCCAGAGGTCGTATTCCTGCTCGCCCCATGTGATCTGCCACTTTTCCTTGCCTGCGTTCGGGTTCGGAGTACCGTCGGACTTGAGCTCGTTGAAGTAGATCTTCTCCGGAGAGATGTGATCCTTCTTTACCTGAGCCTGGATATTGGGGTCAACATCATATGCTCTGTTGAGGTTGATGAACTCGATAGCACCGTCCATGTTCTTAGAGCCCTTCGGGATCAGATAGCCAAATGTATCGAAGCCCTGGTAGTAAGCGTCTGCCTGGGGATCTCTCGGGAACGGGACGAATGCAAACTCGGAAACAGTGTCGAAGATATCGTTATCAGTTCCGGAGGGGTTCTGGAGCTGCTCGGTTGATGCGATATAAGTCCACTCAGGCTCCATGCAGAGGAACAGGAGTCTGTCGCACTCTGTAGCGAAGGTCTGCGGAGGTACCCAGTCGCCGAGTTCCTTGCCGTAGGAAACGCCGTCGCGGCAGAGAGTCTCGATGAACTGCATTGCTCTTGTTACGTTCGGATTTGCGAGGTTGTTTGTGATCTGACCGCTGGGCTGAGTGTCAACCAGGGAAGTACCTGTTGTCAGGACAAATGCGTCGATGGTCGTATCGGTTGCATAGAAGCCGATGTTGTTGTCGTCCTTGTCGCAGAATTTGACCATCATGTCGCGCCATGCGTCCCAGGTCCACTGACCGTTCTTGTACAGCTCATAAGGATCGGGCAGGTCGTTCTCCTCGATGGTCTTCTTGGAGTAGTTCAGTGCAAAGGAAGTGGTGATACGGTGCGGATAATAATAGTGCTTGTTGTTCCATGCGTAGGACTCGGCAACGTCCTTCATGTCGCTCCACAGCGCGGAGTCGATATCAATCTTGCCGTCGAGAGTCTCGAACATGTTCTTGGAAATGTTGCCGGGGTATCTCATTGCGGACTTCTCTACCAGGTCGGGGGAGTCATCGGCTGCGATGAGGTTGGAGAGCTTTTCAAGCAGGGCGTCTGTGGTGGAGGGAGTCTGTATGTACTCGATGTTTCCGCCGTAAACGTCAGACTGGAAGATCAGGCACTGCTCGGTTCCCTTCTGGTCGCTTCTGATATCATAGTAGCCGAGGTACTTTATGGTTCCCGCATTGCCGGAGGGCTGGTATACGGTAGTATCTAAGTCCTTGCTCTCCTTGTCTGTTGCGTCAAGGGCGTCGTTAGGGTCGGTCGTAGTAGAAGCAGATGTGCTTGTTGTAACAGCGCCGGGCTGCGCATTGGAAGCGCCGCTGTTGCTGCCGGAGTTTACCGGAGTTTCATCTTCACATGCGGTGAGAGCTGCTGTCATTGTGAGAGCGAGCGCACATGCGAGGAGTCTTTTGGATTTATTCATTTTTTAAGTTCCTCCTTAAATGAATTCTGAAATGAATAATATAATATCTGAAAACTCAGAGTATTACCATTAAGTAAACTGGGAGATCACTGCGTCAGCAATCGGCGAGAACTCAGCGC
>CAKSHT010000238.1 GCA_934457235.1 uncultured Oscillospiraceae bacterium | reverse complement strand
CTGTGTAGCCGTCCTCGCCGGTGAATCCGCCGGAGATGGAAGCCTGTCCGTTAGAGATTACTGCGTTTACGGAAGGCGCGCTGATCTGCTCGTCGTCCATCCAGATGGAAATGCGCTTGTTCTCGTCCATAGCGCGCTGCGTCGCATTCTTGAATGCTTCCTTGCCGCTGTCGTTGAGCGTAAGGCTTACAGCATAGCTGGTGGTGGAGTCGCCGTCCATTGTTACGCCTGCGCGTGCAACGTCCTTGCCCTCAAGTACAAGCTCAAGATCCTGGTAAGTCTGACCATCCTCAAGGTCGCCGCTGTAGCCCATGCGGAAGCTCAGCATAGCCGTTGCGCCAATCTCCTTGACTGCGGTTTCCGGGTCAAAGCTGTTGTCGTCAGCCTGCCACGGGAAACGAACAATGATGTTGTTAGCGCCGAGATCCTCGTAGACCTCGTAGTCGTTGATGTTCTGGCTTACGAGTCGTGTTTCGATGATGGATTTTGCGGCGTCAAGATCGTCTGACGTTATATCCTCGGTATAGTCGTCAGGGGCGCCGAATGTTACGTTTACGCCGCCGCGGATATCAATACCCCATCTTACGTCGCCAAGACCTGCGATGATCGTCGTCTTGTTATCGCCGTACTGTGTGCTCACACCCAGTGTGGACAGCAGAGCGAATGCGATGATAAGCACCGCGAGGACGAAGAACACGGGTCTGCCTATTCTTCTCTTCAAAAATTGCTCACTCCATTTCACTTCACGGCAGATATCGGAATTAAATTCCAGAAATGTACACTGCCGAATATAATCATACTATTCTATTATAATATAAAACGCGGAATTAGTCAATAGCAAAATAACGGCAGGCGGAGAATTTCTGTGTTTTTTCTCCGCCCGCAGGTCATTTGTACATTATATTATCCTTGTTGAATTTGTCGTTGTATCCCACATACCAGCCGAGCTGCGTCACCGCGGGGATAATTGCGTAGAATATCATCATCAGCGCCGGGAACAGCGGCGACATATCGTCTATCTGGCGGTATGTCGTTTCCACCCATGCCTTGTCGGCAAGCTCCGGCATCGGCACGAAGGTCTGAATGAACGGATACGCGCTGCCGCTGATGAAACGGTAAACATAGAACGTATCCGCTTCCGGGAAGAAAAGCTTATTGAGCAGCAGGACGATAGTTGGAGCCGCAGCGATAAGGAACAGGATCACACCGAGAAATATCCAGCGGTGCGGCAGAGGACCGTCCACGCGCTTGTTCTTTACGAGGGAGCGCTCGCGTGTGCCGTCTTTCCATGCGACGGTGAACACCAGCATGTGGAATATAAGCGCGGAGCATATCATTGCGATGATGTTCATGAGAATGACGAAACCGGGATTATCCGATTTGCTTGTGAACATCGTGAGTGCCATCGTCATGAAGAAGCACAGGATATTGCCAAGCACGATGTATCCTATTCCCTTCAGCAGCAGAATATAGAATGGCTGTCGTTTCATTTATTTGTCCTTTCGGTGGAATGGGGGAAGTTTCCTGCGACTGCGCGGGTGTATTTCGCATACATGATGGGATAATATGAGCGTAATCACATTTATGATGGAGGTCATATTATGAGCAGTTTCAGGAACGACCAGAGCGCCGAGATACTCGGCAGCGTATACAGGAATGCGGAAATGGCATACGAGGCCTCAGGGGACGTGCTGAAGCGCTGTCCTAACCGCAGCCTTGCGGGAGAGATCTCCGCGCAGCGCGACCGCTACCGTGATGTTGCGGCGCAGGCGAGGACCGAGATAGTCCGCCGCGGAGGCGTGCCGCGCCCCTACCCTGCCTATGCAAAGATCATGTCGAAAATGGGCATAGCGATGAAAACCGCAAACAGCCGCAGCAGCAAGACGATAGCTTCCCTGATGATAAGGGGCACCACCATGGGCATTATCGATATGCAGCACGCGGTGAACTCCTCGCACGGGGCGGAAAGCAGGGTGCGCACGGACGCCGAGAAGCTCCTTGAGCGCGAGCAGGACTTCTGCGACCACCTGAAAGGCTACCTGTGAACGGCGTTTCGACATACCAGGAGAATATCCCCTGCGATGTGGAGGCTGAGCGCCGCCGCGGCAGGGAGCCGGAACGGCGCTCACCGGTCAGCGGGAGGGGCGGTCAGCGCCCCTGCCAGTCGGGATTTACGACATTGTTGTTGACTATGTTGTCGTAAACTATTTTAGCG
>CAKSHT010000237.1 GCA_934457235.1 uncultured Oscillospiraceae bacterium | reverse complement strand
GCGGAGGGTTGCAGCAGACTTTCGCCGCGGCGGACAGAGTACTTGATATCCTGGACGAAACTCCGCAGGTCGAGGAAAATATGTCCGGCACGGAAATCACCTACACCGGTGCAAAAGTGGAGAACGTAAGCTTTTCCTACGGCGGGGAAACCGTGTTGAATAACGTTTCCGCAGAAATTCTGCAGACCGGAATTATAGGCATATCCGGCAGGAGCGGCAGCGGTAAATCCACGCTCATCAAGCTGCTTATGCGGTTCTGGGATATCCAGCAGGGGAGCGTGAAAATTTCCGGCGAGGAGATACGCGATATAAAAACCGCGTCGCTGAGAAATTCCGAAAGCTACGTGACGCAGGATACACACATTTTCAACGACACCATCGAAGCCAATCTGCGTATCGCAAAGCCTGACGCCACCCGCGAGGAAATAGAAAACGCATGCCGCAGGGCGTCCGTGCATGATTTCATAATGTCGCTGCCGCATGGCTATGACACGGTTGCGGGGGAGCTTGGCGGAATGCTTTCAGCGGGTGAGAAGCAGCGAATAGGCGTAGCGCGGGCGTTCCTGCATGATTCTCCGCTTGTGCTGATGGACGAGCCGACAAGCAGCCTTGACGCATTCAACGAAGCTGTGATACTCAAATCACTTGCGGAGGAAAAGAACACGCACGCCGTAGTCCTGGTGTCGCACAGACCCTCTACAATGCGCATTGCAGACAAGATCTACACGGCGGAATCCGGGAGAATGAGCTGATGGACAAAACAGAAAGGAGGCGCGAGCAGGAAAAGCAGCTTGTGTCCGAGATGATAGCATTGTACTGCCGAGGCGTTCATAAGAGCCGTACGCTCTGCAATGAGTGTCGGGAACTTGACGAGTACGCCCGGCAGAGAGCCGAGCATTGTCCGCGCATGGAGCAGAAGTCATTCTGCTCCGCCTGCCCGGTGCACTGCTACAAGCCGGAAATGCGGGAGAAAATACGCGCAGTCATGCGCTGGGCTGGTCCGCGAATGCTGTTCCACCGGCCGATACCGGCTATACGTCACGTTATAATAACCATGCAGGAAAAGAAGAAAGCAAAGGTGAAGAATGAAACTTAAAAAGGCGTTATACATAACCCTGGGATGCATTGGAGTGGGATTAGGTGCGGTGGGAGCGGTGTTACCGCTGCTTCCGGCGTTTCCGTTCCTGCTTCTGGCGGCGGTGTGCTTTGCGAAAAGCTCCGAGCGGCTTGACAGGTGGTTCCGTTCCACGCGGCTGTACAAGAACAACCTTGAAAGCTTCGTCCGGGGACAGGGAATGACCTGGCGCACGAAAATCAAGATCATGGTGACAGTTACGGTGCTTATGGCGATAGGCTTTGCAATGATGGGCAGAGTCCCGGTCGGAAGATATATCCTCTGTGGGGTGTGGGCATTCCATATAATTCTGTTTACGTTTATCATCAAAACTTTTCGCCCGGAGCAGGAAAAAATTCCGGACGACGCCGGGCAATCCGAATTATGATTGTGGCAGAATTGTGCTTGTAAATAATGGTTAGTTATAACTAATGTATATTTGCAAAGCCATTTTATCTTGACATTGCAATATACCAAAGTTTACTGTGTATTTATCCATCATCACCAAAAGTGTTGAAAAAATATTGTGGGGTATGGCTCTTGCATTTTTTTATAGGATATGTTAAAATGTCTGTGGTTAGAAAAGACTAACCTAATGAGAATAAGTCATTGGTCTTGCCGTTGGTCTGGTGCGCAGTTCGGCGGCGGCCGATGAATAAAGCTGGCGGAATAAACTCTGCCGAACGTCCAATAATAAGTCAGTACCCGCAATGCGGAAATAAATAACTGAGAGGTGCACAACATGAACTATCTGGAAATCGAAAATGTCATTGGCCGTGAAATAATCGACTCCCGCGGCAATCCTACCGTTGAGGCAGAGGTATACCTTGCTGACGGTACCATCGCAAGGGGCGCGGCTCCTAGCGGTGCTTCCACCGGCGAATTTGAGGCTCTGGAGCTTCGCGACGGCGACAAGTCCCGTTTCGGCGGCAAGGGCGTATCAAAGGCTGTGAACAATGTAAATACCGTTATCCGTGACGCTATCGTCGGCATGGACGCTTCTGATATCTATGCGATCGACAAGGCAATGATCGACGCTGACGGCACAAAGGACAAGAGCAAGCTCGGCGCTAATGCAATTCTTGCTGTATCCATCGCATGTGCAAGAGCTGCCG
>CAKSHT010000236.1 GCA_934457235.1 uncultured Oscillospiraceae bacterium | reverse complement strand
ACACAGGGCGCGGGAGCTTCGTTTCAGCACGGGACCCGGAAATGCTCCGGGAACAGACGCTGCGCGAGATAGAGCAGTATCTCTCAAAAGCGGCAGACACCGCAAAGCGCTGCGGAATAGGGTACGACGAGCTTTCGGAGATACTGCGGCTGTTTATGGAATAAGCTCCCGAACATTCCGGGAAGTATAACTTATTGCTGGTATTTTGTATATATAATATGGAGGTTTTGGTATGAGAAACAGCATAGAAATCAAAGGCATGACCTGCAGATATCCGGCGTTTGCGCTGGAGGACATTGACCTGACGGTTCCCTGTGGCACCGTTATGGGACTGATCGGCGAAAATGGCGCGGGCAAGTCTACGCTAATCAAGGCGGTGCTGGGACTTTTACGCCCGGAAAAGGGCACGATAACCGTGCTCGGTGAGGATTCAACGAAGCTCACGCCGACTTCGAAAAGCAGCATAGGAGTTGTATTTGATGAGCTTCCGTTCCCGAAAGAGCTTAACGCGAAGCAGCTGAACAAGGTTCTCGGCGGGATATTCCCTAACTGGCAGGACGAAAAATTCCGCGGATATCTCAGCAGCTTCGGGCTTCCGGACAACAAAAAACTTGGCAGCTTCTCCCGCGGAATGCAGATGCGGCTGAGCCTGGCAGCGGCGCTGTCCCACGAACCCAGTCTTCTGGTGCTGGACGAACCGACCGGCGGACTTGACCCGGTCGTGCGCAGCGAAATACTCGACCTGCTGCTTGAATTCATGCAGGACGAAACGCACTCGATCCTCATTTCGACGCACATAACCAGCGACCTGGAGCATATTGCGGACTACATAGGATTTATTCACCAGGGACGCCTTAAATTCTGCGAGGAGCGCAACGAGCTGAAAGAAAAGCACCGCATTCTCAAATGCACTGAAGAGCAGATCGCGCTCATAGACCCGGCTGACATAATCGGCAGGCGCAATGGGAAATTCACGCACGAAGTCCTCACAACCGCATTTGAAAAGTACCCGGACATCGCGCAGGATATCCCGTCAATCGACGAACTTATGGTTTACTATGTGAAAGACGAGGTGCCCGCAAAATGAAAGGAATGCTGTATTCTTCCCTGCTGTACAACCGCGGGTTCATAAAGGGCGCCGGAATATATACGGCGGCAGCGGCCGTTGCGGGCGTTGTTCTGATATTCATTTCAGATATGTTTTTCCCCGGATATTCGCCCGCAATAGCTATGCTGCTATCAATAATGCCGCTGATTTCCATTGGCATCGCAGTGGAGGGCATTGGGCGCGAAATGGAAAGCTCGCTCAAATCACGCTTCACAAATTATGCTCTTTCGGCGGTATCTCCACGGAAATTCGCAGTGACTGAGCTGCTGAAAAATCTGATTTTGACCGCATATGGAACCACACTTTCAATGCTTATGGCGGGAATATTCCATGCACTGGGTGCTAACTTGTTCAGAACTCTGGGTGACAATGACATCATAAATTATTATTTCGCTATTATTCCGTTGGTCGGAATAGCATTCAGTCTGCTTGAATTCGGGATAATTCCTTTGGTCATAAAATTCAAAAGCGCTGAAAAGGCTGGTCTGGTCGTCGGCGTTATCATTGGATTTGGCTTAGTAGCGCCGATCGAATTTTTCACGGATCGTCTGCCGTCCATAGATGATATTTTACAGTTTCCCATTGCGTCGTGCGTGATAGTGCTTTTCATTTTACTGTATGCTCTTTTTTACCTGCTGCTAGAAAAAAGGCTTGAAAGGGGGAACCTCTGTTGAAAGGGCTTATCCTCAAGGATCTGTACTGCGTTCGGCTGCAAATTTTCCTGTCAGTTCTGATAATGCTTTTCCCTTATATCCTATTCACTATTGGAATGTCGCCGGAAAATTCAGCACTGCCGCCGGAAGTCCAGCAGGTGTTTCTGATATTCTTTTACGGTGCGCTGAATTACACATGCATTTGCCTGTTCTCGTCTTTCCTGCTGAACACACTTGACGCAGATGTGAACTGCGGCTGGAGCCGGATACTGCGTACTTTCCCGGTTTCCAGTGACAAGGTGGTTTCTGCAAAGCTGTGCGCCACAGGTATTGTCCTTGCGATACTCACTGCGATATCGCTTGTGTTCAACATCATCGGGTTTTTCGTTTACTCGCTCCCGGTCGAACCGATGATCACGATTCCGGTATGCATGGCACTGATCGAAGCCGCGGTGCTCTTTCCGATATTTCCGGTAGCCATGAAGCATGGAACTAAATTCATGACCGCCGCCTACATTTTCAGCGAGCTTCTGGGAGT
>CAKSHT010000235.1 GCA_934457235.1 uncultured Oscillospiraceae bacterium | reverse complement strand
ACGTTCAGCAGGGTGTAGACTGCCTCCATACCTGTACGCATAGAATACTCGGTGGTGAAGATGGTGTCACGGGGAGTTTCCGCGAACTGACCCAGGAACGCAAAGTTCACAGCGCCGTCCGGAACTACCTTGGGTCTGTCGCCATATGCCCTGGGCATGAAGAACGCGTCGATATACGGCATCATTACGGGCACGGTGTTTGCGGAGTGCTCTGCCATATCCTCGATCTGGTCCTCCGGAACGCCGATGTGATACAGCCACTCCATGCAGATCTCCTTGCCGGTGCAGTCGCGCATGGGCTTCTTGATATAGTCGCCGGGCTTGTCGCTGAACAGTGCGTAAACCCATACAAGGCAGTGATCCTTCGGCTGCTCGCGGAACTGCGGCTGACGGTTAATGGTCCAGCTCAGCAGCCAGGAGGAATCCTTGACGGTGACGATACCGCCGGTGACTACCTTTCCGCTGAACGGGTCGCGCTTGCAGATGTTCTTGATATACGGGATTATGCGCTGATCGAGAGTTTCAACAGTTGCGCTCATCCAGTTGCAAAGTTCGGGATTTCCGCAGAACTTGTCCGGATGACCGAATGCGGGATCCTGCGCGGCGATCTTGCGCCACATATCCCAGCCGCCGCCCTCGCGGATCTCGGTATCAAACTTGGCGGGAGTGTCCTGGCTGCCCATTGTGGAATTCTCGACGCAGCCTCCGTTGGTGATGAACACAAGGTCGTTCTCTGTAAGGTCGATGCTCTCCTTATTGCCGTTCCTGATGACGTCTATGCGTGTTGCCTGCTTGCGCTCAGGCTTGCAGTCGAACTGTACGTTTACGACCTTTACGCCGAAATGGAACTGTACGCCGAAGCTCTCCAGATACTTTACCATCGGCAGTATCATGGACTCATACTGATTGTACTTTGTGAAGCGGAGTGCCTTGAAATCCGGCAGACCGCCGATATGGTGGATATAGCGCTGGAGATAGAGCTTCATTTCCAGCGCGCTGTGCCAGTTCTCAAAGGCGAACATTGTGCGCCAGTAGAGCCAGAAGTTGGAGTTCAGCACCTCGTCGTCGAAGAAATCGGTTATCTTCTTGTCCTGGAGCTGCTCGTTAGGCGTGAAGAACAGCTTCATTATTTCCATTGCACCCTTGTCGGAGATATCGAACTTGCCGTCGGTGTGCGCGTCCTCGCCGCGGTTTACGGTCGCACGGCAGAGTGAGTAGTTCGGGTCAGCCTTGTTCAGCCAGTAGTATTCGTCCAGGACTGAAACGCCCTCGGTCTCGATGGAGGGGATGGAGTGGAACAGGTCCCACATGACCTCGAAGTGGTTATCCATCTCACGGCCGCCGCGCATTACATAGCCGATGTTCTCGAACTTCCAGCCGTCGCAGGCGCCGCCGGCGGTCTCTCCCTTTTCAAGGATATGAACGTGCTCGCCCTTCATCTGTCCGTCGCGGACCAGATAGCACGCCGCAGTCAGCGCAGCAAGTCCGCTGCCGACTATATATGCTGATTTCCCGTCAACGCCATCGGGCTTTCTGGGTCTTGCAAATGCTTCATAGTTTCCGCTTGAATAATACATACAAATTCCTCCTTGATATCATCACCGCTGTGGGTGGTCCTTTATCCTTTCGGTGATTATATCTTAGCATTTTCCGAAGAAATATACAATATACAGAAAATCCGCCGTGATAAACTTTTCATCACGGCGGTAAAGCTGTATATTTTTTTATCATTCACGCGGTTTTGATAAAATTCACGAAATACGGAACTTATCCAGCGCCTCGGTCACGTTTCCGTGCATGATGACGGAGATACGTTCAACGACCTTATGCGGATCCTCCTTCATATCGTCCTTGACCCAGTTGAGCATAACGCCGACGAATGCGTACTTGTAAAAATCCGCGATGAACTCCTTGTCCTCCTCACGTACAGTCATTCCGGCGGATTTTTCGTTCACGACGCCTATCAGCAGGTCGTATGTCAGCCTGAACAGATAATTCTCCACATGCTCCCGGCTGACCGAACGGTACACATTGATTATGAACGGCTTGTTATCCAGAACCGCTTCGAATATCTGCAATATTCCCTGCTCCCAGGTTTCGTAGGTTTTTTTGCCCTCAAGAGCGCGTTTTGCGTCCTCAAGGCATGACCATTCCACCAGGTCATAGATATCCTTGAAATGGTAGTAGAACGTCATTCGGCTGATGCCGCAGTCCTCCGTGATATCGTTTATCGTTATCTTGCTCAGCGGCTTTTTCAGCAGCAGATTTTTCAGCGACGCTTCAAGCGCGCGTTTTGTTACCTGTGACATTTCCTGCTCCTTTCGGACTTAACGGGACGGTTCTTT
>CAKSHT010000234.1 GCA_934457235.1 uncultured Oscillospiraceae bacterium | reverse complement strand
GACGGCGAGAGTGCGGACTTGAATTCAAACACGCCCGCCTCGGCAGCGACTTCGGATACCTTTCCGTCAACGACTACGAGAGCGCACTGTCCCTCGTTTACGGAAATTGCTGAACCGTCTGTAATTACGTTATCATCACCCTTGTTGGTACCTCTGGAGCCAACGCGCTTGTGTCCCTTTACTGCCAGGACATCATTGGAAAGAGAATCGCAGTATATGTACTCCTTGTACTGGTCGGCAAGATTGCCGCCGACTGCGTTAAGAGCTGCTTTTATAAGACCCATGATAATCTCCTTTCACATTTGAGAATATATTAATAGTGATACATCTATTTTAACGCAAAAATTGTAAATTGTCAAGGTATTTTCATTAAATTTTGTGCTTGACAATCCTGGCTGTTTGTGATATAATATTAAGTGCTTCGGGGTGTAGCGCAGTTGGTAGCGCGCGACATTTGGGATGTTGAGGCCGCAGGTTCGAATCCTGTCACTCCGACCAGCCGGTGCGACCGGCGGCGAAATCGCTCCTAGTATGTGCTAGGGGCGGTTTTTCACCCGATAACGGGCAAATCTTTTTGGTCACAATCTTACAGTAAAAACCTCGCTTATTGACTTGCACAGCCAAACAGCGGGGTTTTTCTTTTAATTTTAATTATCCATACTTAAAAAATAACAAAAAAGCACAGGTATGAGCGTCAACACGGCATCAATCAACATCAGTAATTATGAATAAAAAACCGCCGCTTATCTGAGCGACGGTTTCATTTTGGTACGCCTGATGCGATTCGAACGCACGACACATAGCGTCGGAGGCTATTGCTCTATCCAGCTGAGCTACAGGCGCATATATAACCTAACTTTAATATTATAACACATTCAGGAAATAATTGCAACAGTTTTTTTAATTTTTTTTCGGGAAACGCCAGAAGCAAGTATTATCACGCCGAAAAATAGCGATACTATCCAAAAACACTCATATTTTAAGATAACCAGGAATTATTTCTGAAACTCTCTTGACAAATATAAAAAAATATGCTATAATCCTACTTGTCCGATAGGAAATATAAACATACTTCCCGGATATCTGAAATATAGTTCATGAAGAAAGTATGGTGAACCTATGAATACAATATATGCCGACAACGCTGCCACGACCAGGCTCAGCAAAACAGCGCTGGACGCAATGATGCCGTATCTGACCGAACAGTACGGAAATCCGTCTTCCCTGCATACTGTAGGTCAGCTAGCCGCCGAGGCTCTTTTTGGCGCACGCAAGACTATGGCAGAATGTCTTAACTGCGACCCCAAGGAGATCATCTTCACAGGCGGAGGCAGCGAGGCGGATAACCAGGCGCTCCTTACCGGCGCAGAGCTTGGCGCCAAGAAAGGCAGGAAGCACATCATATCCGACGTTATTGAGCACCACGCTATCCTCCACTCACTCAAGCGCCTTGAAAAACAGGGCTTTGAAGTTACTCTGCTCCCGGTAGACGGCGAAGGCAGAGTTGACCCCGATGATGTAAGAAAGGCTATCCGCCCGGATACCGCGCTGGTTTCCATCATGATGGCGAACAACGAGATCGGTACGCTGGAGCCTGTCAAGGAGATCGCCGCTATCTGTCACGAAAACGGCGTGCTGTTCCACACTGACGCAGTTCAGGCGGTAGGTCACATTCCGGTGGACGTTAAGGACATCGGCTGCGATATGCTTTCACTGGCTGGTCATAAATTCCACGGTCCCAAAGGCGTCGGCGCACTGTACGCACGCCGGGGACTGCTGGTATCCACGCTCATCGAGGGAGGCGCACAGGAACGTGGCAAGCGTGCCGGAACAGAGAACATCGCCGGTATTGTCGGAATGGCATCTGCGCTCAAAGAGGCTGTTGACAGCCTTGACGCGAACATGGCAAAGATCACGAAGCTGCGCGACCGTCTTATCGAAGGTCTTTCCGTGATCCCCCACTCTATTCTTAATGGTCCGCGTGACAACAGACTCCCCGGCAACGTGAACATGTGCTTTGAGGGAATCGAGGGCGAGTCGCTGCTGCTGCTGCTCGACCAGAAGGGCATATGCGCTTCGTCCGGCTCTGCATGTACTTCCGGCTCACTCGACCCTAGCCACGTACTTCTCGCGATCGGCAGAATCCATGACGTTGCACACGGCTCGCTCAGACTTTCGCTGTGCGAATATAATACAGAAGAGGACATCGAATCAATAATCAAGGCTGTGCCTGAGATCGTGGACTATCTCCGCAGGATCTCCCCGGTATGGCAGGACTTACAGGAGGGCAAGAGAAGCTATGTTATACAGTGAAAAAGTAATGGATCATTTCACCCACCCGCGTAATGTCGGAACCATCGAGAACG
>CAKSHT010000233.1 GCA_934457235.1 uncultured Oscillospiraceae bacterium | reverse complement strand
CCATGAAGCTGTAAGGAAGCACGACCCATTGAGGAACGCTCCTACCACCATCGGCAGCAACTATATGCCATGGAAGCCTGCACAGCTCTGCGCGGGAGAAGTCGATCTCCAGGGCTACAACTACGGCGAGAGCCTTTATAACGAGCACCACGCCTCTCACCCGGACTGGCGTATATACGGCAGTGAAACCACCTCCGGTGTCAAGAGCCGCGGAGTTTATCACTTCCCGCTCGGTTCGGCGTTCCTCACACACGACGATCTACAGTGCAGCTCACTTGGCAACTGCCGCGCGGGCGCAGGTGCCGAAACTCCGCAGAAGGTACTGCGCGCCGACCTGGACACTGAATTCTGCGCCGGAATGTTCATCTGGACCGGAAGCGACTATCTCGGCGAGCCATCGCCATATTCCACCAGGAACAGCTATTTCGGGAATATCGACACCGCCGGACTGCGCAAGGACAGCTTCTGGCTCTACCAAGCGGCATGGACAGACAAACCGGTGCTCCATCTGTTCCCCTACTGGGACTTCAATCCAGGTCAGCTTGTGGACGTCTGCGCATATACTAACCTTGACTCCGTGGAGCTTTTCGTGAACGGAGTTTCCGCCGGAGTCCGCACACCGCAGGAATGGACGGTTTCATGGCAGGTGCCCTACGAACCGGGTAATATAACCGTCGTCGGCAGGGATTCAAGCGGAAATGAATACACCCGCACCGAAGAGAGCTTCGGCGACACCGCCGCCCTGAAGCTAACATGCAGCAAGACCGCGCTGAACGCCGACGGCCGTGACCTTGCGGTCGTTGAGATATCCGCCGTAGACAGCGCCGGAAAGCCTGTCCGCAACGCCCGCGACCGCGTGACGATATCGGTTTCCGGAGCAAGGCTCGTGGGATTCGACGCTGGCGACAGCACGGACTACGACAGCTGCAAATCCTCCTGCCGCAAGCTTTTCAGCGGAATGGCTGCAGCATACATAGCGGCATCGGATCAGCCTGGAACCGTTACCGTACGTGCAGAAGCTCCGGGCGTGAAGGCGGCGGAGATAACGCTTGAATCGCTCCCCTGTAGTAAGATAAGCGGCGTTTCCTGCACGGAAGCGATTCAGCCGGAATACAGCGACGAAATTCCCGTGCGCAGGATACAGCTCACAAGGGACTGCGGCACTGTCATAACCCCGCAGCAGCCAGAAATAAATATTTCCGCGGAAATATTCCCGAAAAACGCGACATATTCCGACCTCGCCTGGAGCGTCGTGACTCCGAGCGGCATAATCTCCAACATCGCGGAGGTAATTCCGTCGGAGGGAAGCGCGGTACTCAAAGTACTCGGCGACGGGGAATTCCGCCTACGGTGCAGCTGCAATAACGGGAAGCCCCAGCCCGAAGTGATATCAGACCTGGAATTCACCGCAGCTGGCTTCGGACAGCCGTTCACTGACCCATACAGCTTCGTCACCGCGTGCTTCTACAAGGACAGCAAGGGACTGATGGACGAGGTTTCCGACGGCGGCGTGTCCATGACCTCCGATAAGGATACCGTCGGCTACACGAAGATGGATTTCGGCAAATACGGTGCCCAGGCGCTCACCCTGCGGCTGATTCACTGGCATACGAACGAGCCTGTAGATATCAGCGTATATTGCGGAAAACCGGAAAACGGCAGGCTCATCGGGAAATTCACATACCAGGCGGATTTCATCTGGCAGACCTACCAGGACAACACGTTCCCGCTCGCCGAGCCGCTCTGCGGGAAGCAGGATATTTACTTCGTATTCGGCGGGCATGAGCAGCGCATTTACTTCGGCGGATTCGTATTCGCTCCGCGGCTGAAAGCATACCAGCAGATAGACGCCGCGGACGCCGATATCATACACGGCGACAGCTTTGAAGTCAGTGGCACCAGTGTGCTCGGCATCGGAAACAATGTCGTCCTGGAATTCAGCGGAATGGACTTCGCGGACGGTATTTCCGCGTTTGAGCTGACCGGACGCACACGCCACGACAACGACTCAGTACACGTCCACTTAAACGGAAGCACTCATATCCGCGAGATCGTCGAATTCCCCGGCAGCGAGGATGTCACGACGGTACGCATACCTTTCCCGGACTATCGCGGCATGGCTGCTGTACAGCTGCAGTTCCTGCCGGGCTGCGATATAGACATTCACAGCTTCCGGTTCATTCCGGCGGAGTAACACAAAAATCCCGGCTCGCATGAGCCGGGATTTTTTCAACATTCAACTTTAAATAACGTTATATTCTTTGAGTATCTTCTCAATATCGGTATCTTTGATCTTGCCGAGAAGCTTCTTTACAACCAGTTCTTTCATGAAGCCGATGTCCATGTCAGTAGCCTTCTTGCCGTCGCGGAGCTTTACTGTAGCGTCAAGCAG
>CAKSHT010000232.1 GCA_934457235.1 uncultured Oscillospiraceae bacterium | reverse complement strand
TTCCGACCTCCCGCTCTCATAATTCATCAGCGTATGCCGGCAAATACCGACCGCCTCCGCAGCCTGCCGGATAGTCAGCCCGGCGCGAAGTCTGAGCACCTTCAGCCGCTCGCCGTCAGTAAGCGTATTCACATCACAAGCGCACAGCAGGGAATCTTCCGGCTTCTTAGCCCCGACTATTCTTACAGAGCCGCACCAGAATGCGGAATACAGCTCTGTGGAAATATAAGGCAATATTTCCGTTGCCGACATATAGATAACCAGATAAAAATGCACTTCCGGAAGATAAAGCATCAGCAGAGCGAGGTCTACATAAACGAGCCTCTTGAAACAGACAGCGAGGGAAACACGCTGACGATAGCTGACATACTGTCGAGCGGCGTGAATATTGAGGAGGAAACGGAGCTGCGGATTAATTCGCAGAAGCTGTACAAATACATTGAGGAGGAGCTGGACGACCGGGAGCGCGAGATAATCTGCAAACGGTACGGAATCCGTGACGGCAGGGGATTTGTAAGCGAAGCGATGACCCAGCGGGAGATAGCGAAGCAGCTCAAAATCTCGCGGAGCTATATTTCGCGGATAGAGAAAAAGGCGCTGGAGAAGCTGCGGAAGCGGTTTGAGGAGGGGTAAAAATATATCGTCTTATTGCAGATAAGCTTGTCAGGTACATTTCCGTTGACACCTTTTTCGCTCACATGAGGTTTTTAGAGGTGACCATAAGTAAATTTACTTGTACGATTCTGACAAAATTAAAACAGTCAGTTCTGATTTGCACAGAAATGAAAGGAGGTACGCAATGATTGATGAAAAACTTGCGTCTGTTGTTCCACACGAACGGCAGGTGCATTTTTAGCAGCTTGAATTTTATGCCTTTATCCACTTTACAGTAAATGCGTTCACGGACAGAGAGTGGGGCGACGGCACGGAAAGTCCCTCGATATTCGACCCGAAAAGGCTTGACGCAGAGCAGTGGGCAAATGCGGTAAAGGCAGCCGGAATGCGCGGAATTATACTTACCTGCAAGCACCATGACGGATTTTGTCTGTGGCAGACAAAGCTTACAGAGCACTCTGTCGCCTCATCTCCGTGGAAGGGCGGAAAAGGCGATGTTGTTCGCGAGGTTTCCGAAGCCTGCCGGAAATATGGTCTGAAATTCGGAGTATATCTTTCCCCGTGGGACAGA
This sequence comes from uncultured Oscillospiraceae bacterium, assembly GCA_934457235.1. Taxonomy (GTDB): domain Bacteria; phylum Bacillota; class Clostridia; order Oscillospirales; family Ruminococcaceae; genus CAG-115. The sequence goes on along the minus strand of CAKSHT010000232.1, from coordinate 1,208 downwards.
AACTGTCCGCTCTACGGTCAGGGGAAAGCATATGACGATTTCTTTGTGGGACAGCTCACCGAGCTTCTTACCGGATACGGCGACGTGTTTTCCGTGTGGTTTGACGGCGCATGCGGAGAAGGTCCTAACGGAAAGAAACAGTATTACGACTGGGAGCGCTATTATGCTGTGATACGAAAGTTACAGCCGGGTGCCTGCATTTCCGTTTGCGGTCCGGATATCCGCTGGTGCGGAAACGAAGCTGGTCACACCCGTGCCGCCGAATGGAGCGTAGTTCCCGAACGTACGCGGAACAGCGAGATCATCGCAGAAAAAAGTCAGCAAAGCGACAGTGAAGAGTTCCGTCAGCGCCGCATAGACGCACGGGATTCCGACCTCGGCAGCCGTGAAGTACTGCGCAATGAGAAAGATCTTATATGGTACCCGGCGGAAGTCAACACCTCGATACGTCCGGGCTGGTTCTGGCACGAGAGCGAAAACGACAAGGTACGCAGCCTTGACGAGCTTGTGAACATCTACAATAATTCCGTGGGTGGGAACGCCACATTCCTGCTGAATATCCCGCCAACGCCCGAAGGACTGCTGCACGAAAACGATGTAAAGCGCCTTACGGAACTGGGCGCATACCTGCAAAAAGCATTCGGAACGGATATACTTCCGGAAGCCGCGCTTTCCTCTGACGGCATAAATATCGAAGCGGTCCGCACCGACAACTATGACGAGTATTTCATCACTGAAAGGGGCAAAAACACCGCAGTCCTAACCGCTTCGTGGAAGCACACGGTTTCCATCGGAAATATCGTGCTGAAAGAGAATATCAGAATGGGTCAGCGGGTGGAAAAATTCATCGTAGAAGCGGGAATAAACGGCATTTTTTCCGAGATTTACAGCGGAACTGTGATAGGTTACAAGCGAATAGTCTCAAAGAAAATATCCGCAGACGCAATACGCATAACGATCACCGATTCAAGGGCTGAACCAACGCTTTCATTTATCGGAATTTACAGCTGAGAAATACGGAAAGCCGGGCTGAGTGGTAACACCCAGCCCGGTTCCCTGCTTTATAAGTTTTTAAGGAAGATTTATCTGATGAACTTATCTCTTTCTGACAATAAATAAGGAAGCCGCGGCAGCAAGGCAGAGTCCGACAACAGGTGCAACACCTTCAACGCCGGTATCAGGACTGCCCTTGTCGGCTGTTGACGCAG
>CAKSHT010000231.1 GCA_934457235.1 uncultured Oscillospiraceae bacterium | reverse complement strand
TGATTTTCAATTTCAGTTTCATATTATAGCACAGGGAACAATTCTTGTCAAGGGGGGACGTGAAATTTGTTGCAATTTCGTCTGCATCGTGATATAATACTTATATAACTTGATTTGTAAGGTGGTGACGCCCAGGTGCTGGAATACTGCATGTGCCCGAAGTGCGAGCGTATGATAATGCTCGACCCGGATTTTGATACCGGATTCTGTCTTTACTGCGGCACGCACATCGCCTATAAGGAGTCACGGGAATTCCTGCTGGAGGGGCTGAAAAGCACTCTCCCCGATGAGCTGCGGCTTGAAGCCGACCTCAGCGAGCTTATCGACGAGGACGACGCGCTCGAAGATACATACGGCGTTGACGAGTGCCGCGAGGAGTGCGCAAAGGCGCAGGAATATCTCGGCAAATGGGATTTCACCAACGCATTCACGCATTATTCCGCGGCGCTTGAATGGCGCCCGAAAGACTTCGAAGCCTGCTGCGGAAAAATGACCGCCGGTATCCTGCGACTGAACGATGTGGAGAACTGGCAGCAGCGCCTTGAAGAATGCACGGCGCTCATCCGCAGCCAGAACGACTGGAACACCGCCCAGAAAGCCCTGGAATACGCCCTGGATATTCTGGAACGGTTTCTCTCCAAAGGCGGCAGATTCGTTTCGCCGGCATATACGTTCGGATTTTTCCGTGCGCTGACAGATGGATTCCCTGCCCTGCGCGAAAAAGCCGCGATAATACTGGCGCACTGCGTGAACATCGACAACGCGCCGTTCACCGACGCAGCGCGGCTGGATCACGAAACAACCCGCTTTGCCGTCGGAAGCTATCCCGCCGAGCCGGATAAGCTACTCGCGCCGAAGCTGCTGCTTATAATGAAGTACCACCCCGACGCACGCCAGCGCCAGGCACTCACAAGGGCGGCATACGTCTATGACCGCGCCGGGTGGCTGCGCAGCCGCGATGAACAGCGGATAAACGACGTGCTGGACTTCCTGGAGGGCATGTTCTCCGGGGACTACCCCACCGCCGACCGCAAGGCAGCACTGGACGCCGCCTACGATCTGCTGATGATGAACGCCCTGGAGCCTGGCTCCACCGAACGCGAAAAGCTTCGGTTCCTGACCGGAGTTTACAGCTATCCGCAGATGAAGCGCATGGAGCAGTTCTTCAGCGGAAGCGTGTTCTTCAACCGGCTGTATCTTGATATCTACCTCAAACAAAAGGGTGCAACTCCGCTGACCGCCGAATACAAGCGTATCCGCCGGAAACTGGACGCGCTGACCGAACAGAAAGGATAAACGCCATGGCTAACATGAAAAAACTTACCCGCGATTACGGCGAAATAATCTGGACCGGAAAAAAATGCATTATGGGAATGCCCATATCGCTGACGCGCTATATTCTCACCGAAAGCAAGCTGATAACAAGGATAGGACTTCTCAGTCTCAAGGAGGACGAGATCGAGCTTTACCGCGTCTACGACAAGGCGATGAAGCTCCCGTTCGGACAGCGCATAGTCGGCTGCGGGACCATCACGCTGCTCTCAAAGGACAGCGACACGCCGACAAAGGTTCTGCAATCCATCAAGAAGCCACGGGAGGTCAAGCGCCTGCTGGACGCCGCGATACAGGAGCAGCGCGACACGTACAGCGTACGCGGCCGCGACATGATGGGGGCTTCCGCGCATATGGAGGATCTGGACGGCGACGGTATCCCTGATGATCCCTGCTTCCACGGACATAATTGACAGGTTCGCGGTTTATTTCTCAGATATTACAATAATGTAATCTTTATTCCGGCAGAAAATACTTGATTTTCTTCCATGTGTGAGTTATAATATATAATACGTCAGAAAACACAAGAAGATATGCATACAAAGGAGAAGTTATCAATGCCAGACAAAAAAGATGGACTGAATGTCTGCCTGATGAATGACTCGTTTCCGCCTGTGATAGACGGAGTGGCGAACACTATTTTGAACTATGCAGAAATAATCAATGCGAAGCTTGGCAGGGCGACTGTCGTCACCCCGGAATATCCCGACGTTCAGGACGATTTCCCGTTCCCGGTGGTAAGGTACACCAGTCTTTCCGTTACGGAGAAGATTTGCAGCTACCGCATGGGGTATCCGTTCTCCGCAAGCAAACTGGACTCCCTGACCAGCAGCGGATTTGACATAATACACACCCACTGTCCCTTTTCCTCAATGATAATGGCGAGAGTGCTGAGGATAAAGACCGGCGCACCTATGGTGTTCACATATCACACCAAATTCGACATAGATATCCGCCGCGCACTTCCCACAAAGATAATGCAGGATCAGGCTATCAAAATGCTTGTCGCGAACATCTCAGCCGCCGACGAGGTATGGACGGTCAGCGAGGGCGCGCGCCAGAAC
>CAKSHT010000230.1 GCA_934457235.1 uncultured Oscillospiraceae bacterium | reverse complement strand
CGGATAGTCAACGCTGAACTCCGCAATATGCTGATGAGTCCCCGGCGCGAACACATAATGATGGTGTTCATTCTGCTTGCAAACTACCCTATATTGTATTTTATCAACGCCGACTGGTTCAGCGTACTTTTCGATACGATATTCGGGCAGGTCGTGAACTGCCCGGCGGATATCTCAAAATCCCTGCAAAAATACAGCGAACTTGCGGAGCAGGCGGTCGGCGGCAGAAAAAAGCTCCTGCTGTCCGACGCGCGGTACCTTGCGAACATGGTTGTTTCCGGTGAAACAACGGAGCGCGTGTACTACATTGTGATTTGGGACAGCGTTCAGAAAGCGGACGAGCGCAGTATTACCTCCGCGGCGCAGGATATCGCAAAGAAGCTCAGCGAATGCGGGATAGGCGCGGAGCTTATCGACCGAAGCGGGATAGTCCGGCTCTGCAATCTGGTGAACAATCCGGCTTACGTCCACATTGAAAGCACGAACATCGACGAAGCCATTGCGCTTCTGGCTGTGTAAACGAAAGGAAACACGATGGTCAAAAAGAAAACAGAAATCGAAGTTCCGGCAAATGCGGCATTGCAGGTCAGCATTACCCCGGTCGGGATTGAATTCGGAATGAATAAGCTCCGTCTTGGCGAGAACTACTGCCGAATTTACGGTATTTTCATGCTCCCGACCGAGGTGGAATACGGCTGGCTGTCGAAGCTGACTAACATTCCCGGAACGATAGTCACGATAAATTACGAACCCCGGAACAACGCCGAAGCGATAAACGACCTGTCGCGGAAAATTAGAATGTTCCGAGGGCAGGCGGCAAGTACAAAAGACCCGAAAGAGCGCATGAGGTGCGAGAAAGCCACGCTCAGTCAGGAAACCGCCCTCCAGCGCATGGACAGCGGCAACGAAAGCATGGGCGTTTGGGATATCACTATCATGGTGCTGTCCAGGGACGAGGAGGATTTCAACAATCGCTGTACCCGTGTTGAAAATACCGCGAACGTTATAGGCTGTAAGATACGCATTATGGCGAACCAGCAGAAAGAATCCTACCAGCACATTTCGCCGACCTATCCGCAGATTCCGGAAATTCGTGAGGAAAACGCCCGGCAATACCTTGTCGGCGACATAATCGGCGGTTTTCCGTTCGCAAGCGGAAGCTTCACGGACAGCGGCGGCTTCTATCTCGGACGGGATTCCAACGACGGGCTGATACTGCTCGACCCGTGGATACGAAACCGCCAGCGCCCCAACAGCAACATGACGATAGTGGGCGGCTCCGGCTCCGGAAAATCCACGACGATAAAGCACATAATCGCTTCGGAGTACGCCCGCGGCACGAAAATAATCGTCATTGACCCGGAGGGCGAATACAAGGATATGTGCTTGAATCCGCTGTTTGAAGGCTCGTGGATAGACGTTGCCGGAGGGCGCGGCGGGCTTATAAATCCGCTCCAGATACGCCCCGTCCCGCCTGACGTGGACGACAATTCCGACCCCACGAAAAAGGACAGCATAGGCGACCTCGCAGTGCATTTAAAGACCTTGCAGACGTTCTTCCGGCTGTACATACCGTCAATGGACGACCGCCTGAGAGCCATTCTTGACCAGTCGCTTGTGGAGCTGTATTTTTCTTTCGGGATCACATGGGAAACCGATGTTTCCGGCATGAAAGCGGAGCGCTTCCCGATTCTCAGTGACTTGTACAGCCTTATCTCCCGAAAAGCTGAATCCGGCGGCAGGAACGCCGAGTGTTACGCAGACCTCAAAACCTACTTGGAGGGAGCCGCAAACGGCGCAGACCACCTGCTCTGGAACGGTTACACGACCATAAATCCCACCAGCGGATTTATCGTGCTGGACACAAAATCCCTGATACAGATGTCCGGCACGGTGCTGGCGGCGCAGTATTTTAACGTGCTTTCATGGTGCTGGGAGCAAATAACCCGCGACCGCAAGGAGCGCATAATGCTGATAGCCGACGAGTGCTGGACGATGATTGACCCGCGCTGTCCGCAGTCACCAGAAAAACGCTGAATAAAACAGATTCGGCTCGTTCAAACGAGTGCACTCACACGCCTGAATCTGTTACGCTTCGCTATATTCAGCGTATTTCTTGAGTTCCTCAAAAACGCCGAGAAGCGCGCCCGTAAATACGAGGGAAGCATAGTCGTAGGAACGCAGTCCACAAACGATTTTCTCGACCCGGAAGTCAAATTTTACGGGCAGTCGGTGCTTGACCTGCCGACCTACAAGCTGCTGTTTTCAATGGACGGACAGTCCCTCAAAGAAGCCGCAGAGCTGTTTGACCTGAACGATTCCCAGACCGAACTGATTTCCTCCGGACAGCGCGGAATGGCGCTGATGAAAGTCGGCAGGCAGGCGGCAAAAGTGCGGTTCGTGCTGAG
>CAKSHT010000229.1 GCA_934457235.1 uncultured Oscillospiraceae bacterium | reverse complement strand
TTTCTTTGCTTCTGACATGTCCTTCACCCTCCTGGTTTTAGTATATTCTTTTGAGCGTGGGGTGTCAAGTTTTATTATACAACATCATATACTAACGTTAAGATAGCCGCAAACGCCATCTCTGACAAGCTGTCTGTCTTTTCCGTTAAATCCGTGACCTCCTCCTTTAATTATGGTGAGATCAGAGTCCGGAAACGCTTCTTTTACCTTATGTGCGTATGAAATATCAACAACCTGATCGTTATCGCCATGCCATATCAACACAGGATTCGTAAACGAACTGATGTGTTTGTAAATATCATATCTGGGCACACCGTCATAATAAGTTCTGGAAAGCGTCATTTCACCCATGAATCTGAAAGGTTCAGTCATAGCGGCGGGGTCCATTGAAAGCCACTGGTCAACAATGCAGAATGCGGGGTAGACCAGAAACATTCCTGCTATCCTGTCCGGTATCTCAGCACCAGTCAGCGCAGCAACGAAACCGCCTTGACTTTCACCGTAAAGATACAGCTTTGAGTCGTCTGCATTATCCAGCCCGGAAATCATATCTATAACATTACGCAGATCGTTCTGTTCAGTTTCAACGCTCATATCCACGGATTTTCCGGAGCTTTGTGAACGGGTGCTGCCTCCGCAGTAATCGAAAGTGTACGCTAAAACTCCGCTGCGTGCGATTCCCTCCGCCATGTCCTGCATATCAGCGCCTGTGCTGTTGTATCCGTGGCTCAGAATGACTGCCGGGTGCTTTGCACGTCCGTTATCCGGGATATATAGTGTACCGAAAATATCCTTATCGTCATACGCGCAATGAAGTTCCTTCCGTATAAATGCGCATGGACGGTTAATTTCGCATGATGCTTCTGAAATGTTGAGTTCGCTTTTCATGTATTGTTTTCCTCCTATAGCGTCTTTCTATAATGATATCATTTTCGGATATAGAATTCAAGTGGGAAAAGCTATTTTCAGGATAATATCTGCATTTCTTCAGAATATAAACAGGCAGGCGCATTTTAATAATGCACCTGCTCGTTTGCAATTACCGTTTCAGATGTTTTACGATCTCATCTGCGATATCCTCGCGGCACTCGTCAACTAATCCGAAATCCTTTTCCTTGTAGTTCCACGCAGCACGACCGAAACCGAATTTGTCGAACGCAGCGTGGATATCATCGTACCAGCGAAGCAGGTCAACGCCGCCCACCTTGTCGATAACGCCGTATTCCCCGCAGTACACCGGTACGTTCATTTTCTTGCCGACATCAGCGGCGACCTGCATTTCCGCTTCCATGAAACGGCGGTCTACGATATCTATGGGGTAATTCTCGTAAGCCTGCGCGAGATCCGGACCGATGAATTTAAGGGATTTTTCATAGTATTCCTTTGTTGGACCGGGATAGCTTATCTCACACTCGTCCGTCATTTTATCTATCCAGTGCGCTTTCTGATGCGTGAACACCAGCGGATTGTAGTAGTGGAAATTGAACACGATATGCTCGTCGCACGGCTTGTCAAGCAGCGTCAGGCCGAAAATTCCATTCTGATAAATGCCGCCGATGAGCACGAAATTATCCGGAGCATACCTGCGAATCTCGGTTATCGTGCGCGCTGCGATACGGTTCCATATCTCCGCAAAACGGCGCTCGGTTATCTCGTTGAGCAGCTCGAAAGCAACGTCGTTACGATTGCCAAAGCGTTTTGCAATGCGGCTCCAGAGGTTCACGAAAATATCCTGATAGCGCCGATTCTCGAAAAATCCGGATTCCTGCTCTCCCTTGTCAAACGAAAATCCCATAGTCTTGTGCAGGTCGAGAATTATATTAAGCCCGTGCGCCCTGCACCAGTCCGCGCAGCGCTCCAGAAGCTTCAGACCGCTTTCCAGCACGTCGCCGTTTTCATCAAGGATTATGTTGTAGTCAAACGGCAGGCGCACATGGTCGCAGCCCCACGAAGCTATCCGCGCGATATCCGCTTCGGTGATGAAGCTCTCGATATGTTCCTTTTCATAGCCGCACTGTGAGAGCCAGCCGCCGAGGTCAACGCCGTTCCTGTATCCCTTGAATTCGTTCATTTTCAGCCCTCCTCTGCCGCTGTGAAGTCCACGGACTTATATTCTGCGGTAAGCGGGACTGTGCCGTCAAACGCGTTCAGCCAGCCGTCAACTCCTGTTCCCGGCCATACGTTCATCATTATCTTGCCGGGAGTTGATGGAATATTCTCGGTCGCCGTGTAGACAGCCTCGCCGTCAACGTACCATGTGATGCTGTCCGCCTGCCAGTCGAAACCGTAGGTGTGGAACTCCTCGGAAGCGTCAAAGCCGAGGTCGTACAGGAACTCATGATTTCCCTTGCTGTCGGTGAAGTAGTTGAACTGTACCTTTGTGGTGTCCTTGCCGAGGAATTCAATATCTATCT
>CAKSHT010000228.1 GCA_934457235.1 uncultured Oscillospiraceae bacterium | reverse complement strand
AAATTTACTGAGTACCTTCGTCTTAGCAATTATTCGAATAATTACAACACCGCATATCATTCCGAAAGCGCCCTGAATAAGGTTTCCGGGGACGCTCGCAGCAGCTCCGGCGAAACTCTTGCCAAGAAGCAGAGCGGCATACAGGTAGTAACCGCCGACCATAATCATCTCGCCGACGAGGGAACTTACGATATAAGCCGCTGTCGGGAACTTAGTGACTTTCTTAAGCAGAGCACGGCAGATAAGGGCAGCCGCGACTGCGATAAATCCCTTGATGACCAGAGTTCCGGGAACGTAATGCACATATCCGGTAATTAGGTCAGCAAGAGCAGACCCGATTCCACCCGCAGCAAATCCGTAAACGGGACCGAGCACCCATGCTGCAATAAGTATGAAGCAGTCGCCAAAGTTCACGTAACCATTCAGCGGCGACGGTATCTGAATAAGCATCGTTGCAACGCAGATAAGCGCGGCAAACATAGCAGTGACGCAGATTTTCAGCAGATTATCCTTTGTGCTTGTTTTCTTTAGTTCCATTGTAATGTCTCCTTTTTCGGCAAACGCCTTTTCTTTATGCTATTATTTTAATGCATATCTGGGCATATATCAAGTACCAGAATGATAACGCATGCCATGACCAGATGCAAAAAGCTCCCGCTTATAGCGGGAGCTCTGAAGCTTATAGGATATAGCCGATCAAGATACGACAATACCGTTGTCGCCGTCCTCGGCTGTCATAACGCCATCGCCGTAATCAGGTTCGGGAACTTCGATCTTCTGAACCTCGTCGCCAGGCTTATAGTTCTTGATCACCTCTGCGATATCAGAGCCTACCTGGTGTACTACCAGATAATAGTATCCGTCGTCGGTCTGTCCCATAACTGCGCCGGCTGCTGCGATCTCCTGCTCGGGATAGAACGCTGCACCGTCCTTGATATAATCCAGATGTGCGGTAAGCTGCTTCTCAACGTCAGCCTCGCTGCCAGCCTTGGGCTTTACAACGATAAGCTCGTCAAGGTGAACGCTCATCATCGGAACAAAAATAGAATAGTCATCAAGCAGGCTGAGGTCAAGTCCTAACATAGTTTCTGCGATCTCTGCATCAGTGATCTGCTCGGAAGCTACCCATTCAACGCTCTCGAAAACTGCGTTTGTGATATCCTGTGCAGTGCGGTCAGCTGCGGGGGCAGAAGAGTCAGAATTTACCTCAGATGTTGTCTGAGAAGTGGAACTGCTGCTGTCTGCGGCAGAGGAGCTTTCAGAGCTGTTGTTATTGTTGGAGCAGCCAGTGAATGCCGCTGTAACAACTGCAAGCGCAGCCATTGTTGCTAAAAATTTTTTCATTTTCCTGTTTCCTTTCCATATTGCAATGATTATTTATTTAAAAGCCGCTGATGAAGTGCATAAGGAAGCGGCTTTTTCTCTTTGTCATACCACGGGAGATCCTCAAGAGTAACTACCCGCGGGTCAGAAAATATCCTCTTCAGGAATGCTTCGTCCATGTAATTGGGATTAGGACGCGGCATGCCGTTTTCATCAAGAATTGGGTGCCATTTGTCGTCCGTGTCATACACGAAGCTTCCCCACCAGGGCAGCCACCACAGCCATGTGGCGCCGTCCTTCACCATCTCGTCCGGTTCGGGAATGCTTCCGCACTCTGATAGGGTTATCATCTTTCCATGGGTGTAGCTTCTGACCCCCTCGAATCGCTTCAGCTGGGAACCATGATTCGGTATCTCGTCGTAAATGTCCTCGCCTGCGATGTCATATGTGTTGGGATCCACCGCCATGAACGGAGCCTGTCCATTCCATACCCAGATAAGGTTGCGAAGCTTGTGAAGATTCATGAACCTGTCAAATATGGTGTACCAGAGCTTCTTATACGCTTCAATGCTCTCCGGATCCTGCTTCCCTGCCTCCGCGCGGTTTCCCCACCAGAACCAGTTACCCGCCGCCTCATGCAGCGGACGCCAGAGCACCGGAATATCTGCCTGCTCAAACATTTTCAGCGCGTTTGCAACAAGGTCAATCTCATAGATAACAAATTCATGCTCCGGAGTACCCTCCTGCATTGCGCGTACTATGTCAAATCCGGTCTTGCGGTCGTAATTCGTCGTTTTGTAATAGAACGAACTGAGCTTCGCGATGTCGTCCATATCGTCCGGCGCATTCCAGTGCCAGCACATCGTGAGTATTCCGCCAGTACGGCGCGCCCAGTCGAGCGCTCTTCCGAGCTGGTCGTATCCGCGGGCAAGTCCGCTGATACCCATGAAGTCATATCCGCGTATCGCAGGTATCTTTCCGGTGGTATTCCAATATACGAGGTCCTCTTTTTCGTCCTCCCACAGGTACTGCTGACCGGAGATGAACTTCCTGCCATAGCAGTTTTTCAGATAATCCCACAGGCGCTGAGTGTTCGGCGTCGGAT
>CAKSHT010000227.1 GCA_934457235.1 uncultured Oscillospiraceae bacterium | reverse complement strand
CCTTAAATCTGAGGAGAACGATGTCGGAATCAAGGGTGGTATCCAGGTGAAGTGGAAAGAGGATTCCTGTATCGGCTGCGGAGTCTGCGAAAAGGCATGCCGCCGCGGCGCTATATCCATCAATGACGGAAAGGTCAGCGTGGATTACGACAAGTGCAACTTCTGCGGACGCTGCTTCAAGGCTTGTCCTACCGAGGCATGGGACACCGTTCACGGATACATCGTTTCCTTTGGCGGTCTTTTCGGCAACACCATAAACAAGGGCGAGGCGATAATCCCGTTCATTGAGAGCAAGGAGAAGCTGCTGAATGTATGCGACGCGGCTATCGTGTTCTTTGAGCAGAATGCAAACCCCGGCGAGAGATTCAAGTTCACCATCGACAGAGTGGGCAGAGAGAAATTTGAACAGGTAATAAAGGAGGCTTACAGCAATGGCTGATTATAATATTGACGACACCGTGGACATCACTGACGTAGTGTGCCCCACGACTTTCGTAAAGGCTAAGGTAGCGCTGGAGGAGCTGGACGAGGGTCAGGTGCTCTCCATCAGAATGAACGACGGTGAGCCGGTACAGAACGTTCCGCGCAGCATAAAGGAGGAGGGTCACAGGATCCTCAAGCTCATCAACAACAACGACGGTACATACGACCTCATCGTTGAGAAGGTGGGTGACTGAATGTCCGTCAGAGCAACTAACGACACGTTCAAGACCGAGATAGCAGGCGGCATAGTCCTGGCGGATTTTTATTCCGACAGCTGCATTCCCTGCAAGCGAATATCCCCGGTCCTGGCGGAGCTTGAGGAGCAGAATTCCGATATCAAGCTCGTGAAGCTGAACATAAATTACGACGCAGAGACTGCCGCAGAATACAACGTTACCTCCGTTCCGACAGTAGTTTTTTTCAAAGACGGCGCGGAGCAGCAGAGAGTTACCGGCGCAGTGAGGAAAGCGCAGCTTGAAGAAATAATAAACAGCATAAGATAAGGAGATAAAGACATGACTATCACAGTAACAGGCGTAAAGAAGGAAGTTGCGGACGGACTGACACTGGCTCAGCTGGTCATCGACGAGAAGGTCGAGACTCCGGAGTACGTCACCGCAAGCGTGAACGAGGAGTTTATTTCCAGCAGCAGCTTTGAGGATACAGTTCTCAAGGACGGCGACAACGTAGAGTTCATCTATTTCATGGGAGGCGGTCAGTAATGGCATTTACAAATGAACAGCTGGAGCGCTATTCCCGCCACATAATCCTCAAGGAGGTCGGCGCAAAGGGACAGAAGAAACTCCTCAACGCAAAGGTGCTGATAATCGGCGCCGGCGGACTTGGCGCGCCTGCGGCTATGTATCTTGCGGCCGCCGGAGTTGGTACCATCGGCATCGCAGACGCTGATGAGGTAGACCTCTCCAACCTCCAGCGCCAGATAATCCATGCGACTTCCGATGTAGGCAAGGCAAAGGTGCAGTCTGCAAAGGAAACTATGGAAGCCATCAACCCGGACGTCACCGTAAATACTTATCGCACATTCATCGACAGCGAGAACATCATGGATATCATCAAGGACTATGATTTCGTTATCGACGGAACGGACAATTTCCCGGCGAAGTTCCTTATCAACGACGCCTGCGTAATGGCGAAGAAGCCGTTTTCACACGCCGGCATTATCCGCTTCAAGGGACAGCTGATGACCTATGTTCCCGGTCAGGGACCGTGCTACCGCTGCGTATTCAAGAACCCGCCGCCCAAGGACGCGGTTCCCACCTGCAAGCAGGCCGGGGTTATCGGCGCGATGGGCGGAGTTATCGGAAGCCTTCAGGCGATGGAAGCGATAAAGTACATTCTGGGCGTTGGCGAACTGCTGACTGGATATCTGCTGACTTACGACGCGCTGAAGATGGAGTTCCGCAAGATAAAGCTGCCGTCTGACACAAGCAAGTGCCCGATCTGCGGCGAACACCCGACGATAACTAAGCTCATCGACTATGAGCAGGTAGAATGCGATGGTGTGCACTTATGATAAAGCTTTCTAAATCCGATTATGAAAAGATATTAAAGCATGCTGAAAGCGAGCTTCCGAACGAGGCCTGCGGACTTATCGGCGGCGTGACCGAGGGCGGCGACAAGCTCATTAAAAAGGTGTATCTGCTGACGAATATTGATCACTCCAACGAGCATTTCAGCATGGATCCCAAGGAGCAGCTTGCGGCGATAAAGGACATGCGTGCAAACGGGTTTGTTCCGCTCGGCAACTGGCACAGCCACCCGGAAAGCCCGTCACGTCCATCCGACGAGGACAAGCGCCTTGCCTACGACAGCAAGGCAAGCTACATGATACTTTCCCTGATGAACAGGGAAGAGCCTGTGCTCAATTCGTTCCATATTTCCGGAACGGATTCCGAAAAGGAGCAGCTGGTAATCGAATAAGGGAACCTCTAAAAACCGGTTTGAAAAGGGAAAATGGGTAGAGTGCGCCGAATGCGATGAAAGCCGACGAAGT
>CAKSHT010000226.1 GCA_934457235.1 uncultured Oscillospiraceae bacterium | reverse complement strand
CTGTACATTTCTCACCAGCCTGGAAAGATACGTTTTCATAGCAAAGCGGGCAGCGTTTAGCTGCCCGTTTTGCTATGTGCGTGATTCGTTGTTATCCTGGGTTTTGATATCCCTGGTCAGACCGCAGTGCTGTTCAAGAACGAAGAACGGCGTGTCCTCCGGCTCGTTTACTCGCTGCTTTCCGCTGGCGATGAACTGATATGTCACCTTGCGGTATTTCGTGCTGATAGTGACTTTAAATCCGCGTGTCTTTTTATTGAGATATTTTATGGGAACATAGTCGATCCCGGTGATGTCCTGGTAGTAGAAGATCTCGGTATGCTTGTTCTGGTCGGTTATGCGGAATTCATCATCGTTGCCTTCATAATGACAGGTGGCTCCTGTGTGAGCTATCCGCACTATCCACCAGCAAAACAGCGCCCACGCTGCCATGACGAACGGCAGCGCTCCGAATGAGCCTCCAAAAGCAAAATCTGGGTCTGCCATCGTGCGGATTATCAGAAATTCCCCTGCCGGGATAAACGCGATACCAGCTGCCGTGAGCGGTATCTCAAACCACCCGCGTACGCGGAACTGTCCTTTTGCTCTGAATCCGAAACGTTCTTCAAATGCCTCGCGTCCGTTCATAGCAGTCCCTCCCTGTCCTCGCGCATTTTAATTAAGTTGTCGTACTGTGGAGTCGGTTCCTGGCAAGCGTATGCGCGCTGTTCCAGCAGGTGGAACGGCGTGTCCTCCGGCGATGTGGAGCGGAAATTCCCGAAGAAAAGATAGTCGTATGTGATCGTGCGGTACTCCGTTGTGATTACCACCCGGAATCCCCGCGGCAGGCAGCCGAAAATCTTTATCGGGATATACTCCACGTTTGCAATATCGGCGTAAAACAGATACTCGACGTGTTTGTGATTGTCGGTTATCTTGAATTCGTCCTGGTCTGCGTAGTATTTGCAGGTCACTCCGGCGCGTATCGCGCCCATAATGAAAATGCACAGACCTGCCCAGAAGTAGCACGCATATTCGAGCAGCTGCCCGACTTTCATGTCCATTTCCAGCTGCAGGTATTCTACCAGCTTGAATATCAGAAAATCCCCGACTGGTATCAGCAGCAGGAATATTATTGTCAGCGGAGTTTCTGCCTTACATCGCACCCGAAATTCTCCGGTTTTCGTGTAGCTGAATCTCCCGCCGCTTTGCCTGAATACAGCCATTGAGCGACCCTCCTTTGTTTAAAATCAAGCGAATTAGGTTGCTATGCATATATTTTACCACATTTCAGCAATTATGTCAATAGCCGTGGCTGAGCGAAGATTTCACAAAAAATTATCAAAAAATTGTTGCAAATCAGCGGGTTTTATGATATACTTACTTTGACTGTATGAAAGTAATAGTACAGAAACTTATTTTACCGAAAGGTCGTGATGTTAGGGTTGGAGAAAAAGGCAGAAGCATTGCCTGGCGGTGGCAGCTCCAGACTGGCTTTATATGGCTTTAACAACCTCACAAAAACACTTAGCTTCAACATTTATGATGTGTGCTATGCAAAAAGTGAGAGGGAGCAGCGGGATTACATCGCCTATATCGACGAGCAGTACAATTCCGAAAGGCTCACAAAGATCCTCTGTGATGTCACCGAGAAGATCGGTGCGACGGTTCTGAATATCTCAAAGCAGGACTACGATCCGCAGGGGGCCTCTGTCAATATCCTCTTCGCGGAGGGACATATTGACCCCGAACATGTTGACGGCTCCTGTAACAAGGGCGCCGGCTTCTTTAACAGGAACAGTATCCAGCCGGATACGGTCCACGCACATCTTGACAAGAGTCATATCACGGTGCACACCTTCCCGGAGTATCACCCGGACAAGGCTATTTCCACGTTCCGCGTGGATATCGACGTCGCCACCTGCGGTGAGATATCCCCTCTGAACACGCTTGACTACCTCATCGGCAGCTTCGATTCGGATATAATCACGATTGATTACCGCGTCCGCGGCTTCACGAGGGACGTCACCGGAAAGAAATGTTTCATGGATCACAAGATAACATCTATCCAGGACTACATAAATCCGGACACTCTGACGAAGTACGACGCCATCGACGTCAATGTGTACCAGTCAAATATATTTCATACCAAAATGCTGATAAAGGAGATCGAGCTTCAGAATTATCTGTTCAACTCCGATGTGTACGAGATACACCCCCAGCAGCGCCTTGAAATAACCAACAATCTCCGCCGGGAAATGATCGAGATCTTCAGCGGAATGAACATCTATTAAAGAGGTGAGCATAATGCGGCTTGATCATACCCGCGCGCCTCTTTACGAGGCGATGAAGGAATATCAGCTTGACCGCGTCGTCAAGTTCGACGTACCCGGTCACAAGGGCGGTCGCGGCAACAAGGTGCTGAGGGACTTTCTCGGCGAGGGCTGCATGAAGAACGACGTGAACTCCATGAAGCCGCTGGACAATCTCTGCCATCCGGTCTCCGTCATAAAGGAAGCGCAGGAGTACGCAGCG
>CAKSHT010000225.1 GCA_934457235.1 uncultured Oscillospiraceae bacterium | reverse complement strand
CATACAGCCTTACTTCGTCGGCTTTCATCGCATTCGGCGCACTCTACCCATTTTCCCTTTTCAAACCGGTTTTTAGAAGTTCCCAAATGTTTTTAAGCCTGATTTGCAGGCAGATTATTTCCTTGATAAATCAAAGCCTGCCTACCTGGCGAAAACAAGCTATACCAATATGATTATACCACATATTTCAATTATAATCAAGCGGATTTTTCCCTCTCCATAATGTGAACAAAATGCTTTTCAGAGATTTGTGCAGTATTGATAAAAATGATGATTTGGGCTTGCTAATTATTGTTCAAGTGTTTACAGAAGAGATTTTTTATGTTATACTAATAATACATAACTTTATCTGTTCACAGACCGGATGTCCGGCCTTGAGTTGCCAATAAGTTGTTAATTAAAAATCTGCGTGCGCAGAATGGAAACGGGGAGTATATATGAAGATCAGAACCATGCTGATGGTAAGTGCAATGCTGTTCGCAATCGCGCCGATGGTTATTTACACGGTTTTCTCGAACACTATGCTCAACAAGAGCGGCGACGAGGAATTCCGCAAGACCATACTTGAAATGGCGGATAACGAGCGCAACACCCTCCAGACGTATATCGACACCGCGAACAAACAGGCAGACACTATCCTTGCCTACGACGCGGTGAAGGACGCTATGTCCGCCGGCAAGCCCTCCAACGAGGCGGGCGACTACCTCTATAACCTCGCCGATGGCGACACTACGATCGACTCCATCATGCTGGTAAGCTCCGACGGCACGATATTCTGCGGAAGCTCCGGCAAGACCAACACCCGCATAGACAATTTCGAGGCGTATTCCAACTACCCTGAGGGCTCTCTTTATTTTAACGATATCGCTAACCCAGAGGCGACCGGCGGCGGACGCAATCCTACCATGTTCATCAGAAAGACCGTCGGTTCCAATACGCTGCTCATAAACTACAAGCTCGACAGTACCGGCAGTACGAAGGGCTATCTCTACAAGGCGTCCGATGGAAGCACGTTCTATAACGGCGCAATAGTCATTGCGGACAGCTCTGCAAACCACAATTACTCCATTGTTGGCAACTTCAAGATCAACCTGTTCTACGAATATCCCGCGGATACGTTCCAGTCGCTGATCGATGGCCTGGGCGACAACGAGGTCTCCGAAATCGTGACATACACCGCCAAGAACGGCGAGCAGATGTATGCTTCGGTTTCGAATGCCGGCGGCAAGAACGGGCTTTATGCCATCGCCAGCTGCCCTGTCAGCAAGAACGCTAACTTCTTCTCGCTGGGCGCATGCAACGGCATCGTAGTCGCTACTGTTCTGGTATCCCTGGTGGTTATCGCGGGCGCGATCATTGTTTCTATCCTGGTAACAAGACCGCTCAAGACCATCGAGGAGACCCTCGAAAAGGTACGCCGCGGCGACCACGAAGCGCGTATCCCTACCGCAGTAAGCAACAACGAGTACGGACAGATGTCCCGTGCGTTCAACAACCTGCTTGACGAGATCGTTGTCAGCGAGGACAGATACCGTACAATCACGGAGATGTCCGACAACATCATTTTCGAGTGGAATTTCAAGACCAACGAAGTATTCTTCACCAATAACTTCAATAAGAAGTTCAGCTACCGCGCACCGTCCGACCACTTCGGCGACAGCTTCCTGCTCAAGGCGAAGCTCCACGAGGAGGACGCAGAGCGCTATAAGGAGGATCTTGAGAAGCTCAGCCACGGCGAGGAGTTCAAGCACAACGAGTACCGTATGAAGAACATCTACGGCGACTACATCTGGGTGCTTATCAGAACCGCGACGCTGCGCGACAAGGAGGGCAACCCCCAGAAGATCGTCGGAGTCATGCTGGATATCGACCGTGCTAAGAAGAGCGAGCAGCAGCTGACCGCCCGCGCAAGCTTCGACGCGCTGACCGAGCTTTACAACCGCGAGACCATCGAGAGCCAGATCGACAACGAGATCACGCTGTCCGAAGCGCGTAAGAGCGAGATGGCAGTTCTGTTCATCGACGTTGACGACTTCAAGCACTATAACGACCAGTACAGCCACGCGACCGGCGACCAGGTACTGAAGTTCGTGGCGCGCACCATCAAGGGCGCCGTGAACGAGTTCGGATTTGCCGGACGTTACGGCGGCGACGAGTTCATCGCATGCGTACGCAACGCCGAGATCAACGACCCGACCCGTGTTGCACAGGATATCATCAGCAGGCTCGACGAGGGCTTTGAGTGCGACGGCGAGCACCTGACCGTCAGCGTGTCCATCGGTATCTCGATGATCAAGGACGATTACAACACCCGCGTTGAGTACATCATCGGTAAGGCCGACGACGCAATGTACTCCGTTAAGAAGAACGGTAAATCCAACTACGCTTATATTTGATTGCCGGAACGACGGCAATCAAATATGCAAACTTTCCCTTTCAAACCCCGGAGTGGGGTTTGAATTCCGGCAGAGCCGGAACCGGGAAAATTCGCAGGTGGATCCGCTAGCTAAGGAAATCAACTTATGATGCTGATAAAAACGGGAAACACGCCAGAACGCTATACCCACATATTATAGACAAATCAGTGTTTA
>CAKSHT010000224.1 GCA_934457235.1 uncultured Oscillospiraceae bacterium | reverse complement strand
ATTCTGGGCTGTGGCTATGGCGCGGGGGTTAGGCAGCCCCGACCCTGCGGAGGAGCTTATGAAATCGGCTATCTATCGGCTCTACGAGCCGGACGGCACAATATACATGACCAATTACGTAGACACCGGGATACCACAGTCGCGGCTCACGTCAAGCGAAACCGGCGTAACTGTCGCGTTCGTTCTCAAGCCCTCCGCCTGGGCGCCTTATTACGGGTTGTGGGGGCAGCACTCCGGCAACGACGGTCAGAATATCCAGTGCACTAAAAGCTCCGGAGAAAACGGTGCGCACCTCTACCGGCACAATATGGGTTTTGACCTTACCGCCGGAGAGAAGTATGTGCTTATCATAAGCGACCAGAGAAATACAGCCGATTGCTATGTGATGAAAAATACTGTGGAAATAACAAAAGGAACGCCGTCTGAGAGCACCTCTTCCGCTTTCGGGAACGTGGTGCTGTACAACTCATATCAATTCGAGGAGCAGAGAAATTACCACGGCATAGCCTACGACGCGCTTATATGGGATAAGGCACTTACGAGGAGCGAAGCGCTGGCGGTTGCGAAACGGCTGATGGCGCAGCACAATATAACAGGAGGTAACACATGACATCAAAGACGATAGCGCTTTCGGGCGCAGAAATCAGGGTGGATTACAGCGGCGGCACTAACGCCTGGCTGCGTAACGACGGAACAGACGTGATATACGCGTCCGCCGCGCCGGGCGTAACGGCAGGCGCTGACGGAGTAGTCAGCATACCTGCGGGACAGGCAGCGGCGATATACGGCGCGTGCGGCGCTGTCTACCTGCTCGGAACAGGCTCGGTGCAGCTTGTAGGCAGCGATTACACCGCATGCCCTTTTAAGACATCAGCACAGTCCGGCGGTTCGGGTGCTGACGAGGTGGCAAGAGCCGCTATAAACGCGCATTCCGGTAATGTTGAGATACACGTTACCGCCGACCAGAAAGCCGCCTGGGACGGTAAGGCAGAGCTTTCGGATATTCCGTTAAAGCTCCCGGCGGACGGCGGTAATTCGGACACTGTAGGAAACATTTCCCCGGCAGGATTTATCTGCGCTTCCGCGGCAAGAAAACTGACAACCAGCTTGAATGGTTCCGGGCTTGTCGGAACGTTCTACTGCGAGGAGCGTTTTACTCCGGACTATCCCAAGGACTCCAGCGGGAACGCGTACGGACAGTACGGTCTGCTTGACGTGCGCATTTACGGTTCGATTTTCTATCAGACAATGATGTTCGAGAACGGCACCGTGATACACCGCGCACGTATTGCCGGAGTAGGCGGCTGGAGTTCCTGGCAGAAGCTTAACGACGGCGGCAATGCCGCCAGTGTGGGCGTTTACACAGAGGAAAAGATCGCAGCGCTTGAAGCCAGGATCGCGGCGCTGGAGAAAACTACTGAATAATTAAAGGAGGACACATATTATGAATTGGAAAAGAAAGCTTACATCACGCAAGCTCTGGGTAGCAACGGCGGGATTCATCGCTGGACTTATCGTAGCATTCGGTGGAAGTTCTGAGACGGCGGAGACCGTATCAGGCTGCATACTCAGCGGCGCGGCGGTAGTCGGGTACGTTATCGGCGAGGGGCTTACTGACGCAGCGCACAAGGAGGACAACGACGATGGCTAAATATGCTGGTATAGATCTTTCGCGCTGGAATGGTGCTGTAGATTTCAAAAAGCTGAAGTCCGGGAAAATCCTTGGATATCCCGTTAAATTTGTCATGCTCCGGCTCGGTTACGGAACCAAGCTTGACGATCGTTTTAAGCAGTACTACAGTGCAGCAAAATCCGCAGGGCTTTATGTGGGCGTGTATTTATATAGTGTTGCAGATACTGTATCGGCTGCGCGTGCCGAAGCTGACTGGACTCTTGAGCAGCTCAAGGGACTGGAAATAGATTATCCAGTGGCTTTTGATTTTGAGCACAAAGCAGTGCTTGATAAGAAGCTTTCCAAAGAGCGGTACACGGCAATTTGCAGAGCTTTTCTTGAACGCATTCGCAACGGTGGGTATTATCCTATGTTATATACTGCTCCAATAGTGATAAAAGGATACATAGACCTTGAAAAGCTTTCCGGATACGACCTGTGGCTTGCGCAGTACACGCGTTCCGGCAATGAGCAGCAGTATGGACAGACAATGTGGCAGTTCTCCGTCGCAGGAGGAGCAAATGACTACAATAAGGTCGGAAAAGTGCCCGGCGTATCCGGCGAATGCGACTGCAATTGGAGTTATGTGGGTTATGCCGCGAAAATAAAGCGGCTTGGTCTTAATGGCAAAAAGACGATAAAGCTTACTGCTGAGATCACCGTTCCCGAAAATCAGGCAGATGAGATCACGCGAAAACTCCAGTCGTTAGGGTGTACAGTTCGATAAAACAACAGCCCCGGAGCCTTAACCCCGGGGTTGCTTTCACATAACTGGTCAGAATCGGATCCGACCAACTGAATTATACCATACATTTTATTAGTTGTCAACTTTTAAGCTGGAATTTGCAGAATAAATTTAAGTTTAGTGATTTTTCAGCAGCACTATGATTTTGTGCAAACTCCACAAAGCAATGCGTACGAAGT
>CAKSHT010000223.1 GCA_934457235.1 uncultured Oscillospiraceae bacterium | reverse complement strand
CATTTTATCACCCTTTTTTATTATACCATATTTACGAAAAAAAGCCCAGCTTTTGCTGGACTTTTTCGACAGACTGAGTGGCTGTGAATTACATCACAGCCACGATTTATTATTCAGAACCCGCCGGTAATCGTGATCTCCCCCGACCGCAGCGTTACCCTGCCGTCGGCGTTCTCTATCACCAATCTGCCGCTGTCGTCGATCTCTAGCGCATTTCCGGTGAGCGTTCGTCCGTCCTGCTGATACACGATATCACGTCCGAGAACCAGTGAGCGGCGGCGGTACTCCTCCATAAGCGTTGAATTATCATCCCTGGACGTGTAATCCAGGAGCCGCGCCGCAATATCCGCGCAAAGCCTGTTGCGCTCCGCAAATACGCCCAGGGAACCGGCAACGCCGCTTATATCGTCCGGGAACTCGGTGGTACTGATATTCACTCCGATACCTACGATAACGACCTCAGCCATGCCGCTCTCAAAATCGCTCATAGCTTCGGTCAGTATCCCGCATATCTTCCTGCCGGAATAGAATATGTCATTCACCCATTTTATACCCGCTGTGACTCCGCACAGCTCCTCAATGCTGCCGGTTATGGCGCAGGCGGCGGCGGCTGTTATCGGGAAGCAGTCCGAAAGCGGTTTGTCCGGCTTCAGGATAACGCTCATATACAGTCCCGTATCCGCCGGGGAATAGAACGCCTTCCCGAAACGTCCCCTGCCTGCGGTCTGCCCGTCCGCCGCGATTATCGTACCGTGGGAAGCGCCGTTCAGTGCCGCCGTTTTCGCCTCGGTGTTCGTGGAACTTACCGTGCGGAACACGCGTACATCGTTGTTCCTGTACGCTTCCGGGAGATACAGCCGTATGCCCTCGGCGGACAGCACGTCCGTCTGGTTCTCCAGAATATAGCCTCGGTTCCTGCCGGCGCTGATGTGGTACCCCTCGTCCTGGAGCTGCTTCACGGCTTTCCAGACAGCGGCACGGGATACGCCGAGCATATCCGCAATCTCCTGCCCGGAGACCGCGCTCCCGCGGCGCTGTTCAAGCACTGCAGCTATCTCATTCTTTATCGCCAAGACGCTCCCCCCTTTCACATGTTTATATTATATACTAAAAACCGGGATTTTTCAAGCGTATTTGACATTTTCGCACCTGTGTGGTACAATAATAATGTATGTGTAAAAAAACACAAATGATATGTGTAAAAAGAAAGAGTGATAGTAAATGAGCCAGACAGGTTCAGAACGTTCAGAGATGCTGGGCAACGCCCCGGTAACATCGCTGATGATAAAATTTGCCGTGCCGAGCATAATCGCAATGCTGGTCGGCGCGCTTTACAACATCGTTGATCAGCTGTTCATAGGAAATGCGGTAGGACCGCTTGGAAACGCCGCGACTAACATTGCGTTTCCGTTCACGACCTCATGCCTGTCGCTGGCGCTGCTGTTCGGTATCGGCGGCGCAAGCTGCTTCAATCTGAGCATGGGCAGGGGCGACCGGGAGAAAGCGCCATACTTCGTGGGAAACGCTACTGTAATGATGATAATTTGCGGCGTTGTACTGCTTGTGGCGACACAGATATTTCTGACGCCGCTGCTTAAGCTGTTCGGCTCCCCGGACGACGTGCTCCCGCTGGCGCAGGAATACGTCGGGATAACCTCCTGGGGATTTCCTTTCATGATAATCACCACCGGCGGCGGACATCTTATCCGCGCGGACGGAAGCCCGAAAATGACGATGTTCTGCAATCTCCTGGGTGCCGTGATAAATACGGGACTTGACGCGCTGTTCGTACTGGCTCTGGGCTGGGGAATGAGCGGAGCGGCGTGGGCTACGATAATCGGTCAGATAATCTCCGGAACTGTTGCAATAGCGTACCTCACTCGGTACAAGACAGTCCACCTGGGACTCAAGCATCTGCGCGTCCGCTGGAGATACACCGCAAAGATCATCGCGATAGGTATGGCCTCGTTCTTTAACCAGATAGCCATGATGGTAGTGCAGATTGCCATGAACAACCTGCTCAAGCACTACGGCGCGCTTTCGGTTTACGGGGAGTCTATCCCGATAGCGGTTTCCGGTATCGTCATGAAAGTAAACCAGATAACGTTCTCCATCGTCATCGGACTGGGACAGGGCGCTCAGCCGATAATCAGCTTTAATTACGGCGCACAGAAATACGACCGCGTAAAAAAGGCGCTGCGCTCCGCGATAACCGTTGGCACGGGAGTTGCGCTGCTGGCGTTCTTCATGTTCCAGCTGTTTCCGCGGGAGATAATCGCGATGTTCGGCGACGGCACAGACGAGTACTTTGAATTCGGAGTGAAGTTCTTCCGGATATTCCTGTTCTTCACCTGGCTGAACTGCTTGCAGCCCATCGCTTCGACGTTCTTTACGTCTATCGGTAAATCGTTCAAGGGCGCGTTCCTTTCGCTGACGCGTCAGATACTGTTCCTACTCCCACCTATGATAATCCTCCCGGTGTTCATAGGTATCGACGGCATTCTGTGGGCTGGTCCGTTCGCCGATCTGCTTTCGGCGGTCGCGGCTATAATCCTCATTGCTGTGGAGCTGAGGATAATGAAGCAGCAGGAATCGGATAAGAAAACTGCATAA
>CAKSHT010000222.1 GCA_934457235.1 uncultured Oscillospiraceae bacterium | reverse complement strand
TCATAAGGCTATTCCAGGATACAATATCCTGCGGCATGCGTCCTCTATCTGGAGCCTTATATGCGCCTATCGTATAACTGAGGATAAATTCACCATGAATCAGATAATCAAGGCTGTCGGCTTCATGGTGGCGAATACATACAGGAAATATCCCGACCGGGACGACGAGCACAATACTGTTTTCCTGGCGGACAAGACCCATGATGAGGTCAAGCTCGGCGGCAATGCTCTGGCAGTCATTATGCTGACGGAGTTCATGGACGTCACCGGCAGCGACAGGTACAGAATGCTCTGCCAGGAGCTTGGCAACGGTATTCTGGAGCTTTTCGACCGGGAGAGCGGCTCGTTCTGGCATGTGCTGAACTTCCCGAACCTTACGCGCAAGGAGCGCTTCCGGACGGTATATTACGACGGCGAGGCTACCTTTGCGCTTTGCCGGTTATACGGTCTGACCGGGGACAAAAAGTGGCTTGAAGCCGCTTCCAGGGCTGCGGACAGATTCATCGGCGAGCACTACGAAAAGCACCGCGACCACTGGGTAGCTTACGCGATGAACGAGCTTACGAAATATATTCCAGAGGACAAGTATCTGAGCTTCGGGCTGAAAAACGCGGATGTCAATCTGACGCGTATATACGAGCAGGACACAACTTATCATACCTATCTGGAGCTGCTCTGCGTAACGTTCGAACTGTACTCACGCATTCGTGAGCAAGGGCTGGAATGCTCGTATCTTCCGCAATTCCATACGGAGAAATTTATTCGGACTATCTATCACCGGGCGGATTATATGCTCAACGGCTATGGCTACCCGGAATACGTCATGTACCTGAAATATCCGTCCGCGCTGCTGGGAGCGTTCTTCGTGCGTCACGACGGCTACAGGATACGCATTGACGATATACAGCACTTCTGCGGCGCGTACTATTCGTTCTACAGGAACTACAGCCGTCTGGAGGAACTGAGAATTTCATTCGAGCAGGAGCAAGAGGTCTTAGAAAATGGCACTGGAACTTAAATCACCCGAGGGCTTCGCCGCTGCGGGACGCGACGGCTGCGCAGTATTGAGATGGGAGCCGGTGAGCGGCGCCGATGGCTACCGACTGTATTTCTATGCGGCTGACGAGCCGGATAAGCTCATCAAGGCAAGATATTCTCAGAAGTGCGCAAAGGGCATTCTGGGCTTCACCAACGGAAAGATGTACCTTGCACAGGTGTGCGCATACGTCCGCGAAAACGGTGTGGAGATACTCGGTGAATGCACGGAGAAACGCCCGTTTACCCCGGTTTCTGAGAAGCTCAGGGCGCAGAATACCATCTGTCTGGAGCCGGGCGAGAGCGCTCAGCTGTGCTGGGAGGCGGATAACCGCGTCCCGGCGGCTTCGTTCACGTCTGACAATACCTCCGTGGCGGTGGTGGACAGCACCGGAAAGGTCACGGCAAAGGCGCACGGCTGCGCAAATATCACGATAACCTCCGAGGACAGGCAGCGGTTCGTCAGCCGCGTTGAGGTCGGCAGGACCTTTTTCACTGCGGAAAACCGTGCCGTCCTTATGTTCTGCGGGGATATGATGTGCACTGTCAGTCAGCAGCGGTCTGCGGCGGTGCATGGATATGACTTTTCGGATACGTTCCGTCAGCTGCGTGAGATACTTTCCGGCGCTGACCTTTCTGCGGCAGTCCTGGAGGCTCCGTGCTGCGACGGTGCTTCGTTCGAGAGCGAACAGCGGCGTACTGCCGACGGCGCGCCGAACAGCAACGCTCCGTCTACGTATATATCCGCCGCCGCTTCGGCGGGTCTCGACGGGATAATAACAGCGGCGAACAGGAGCTGCACGCCGCGTATGTTCAGCGATACGGTGAGTGAGATAAAGCGCAGCGGCATGCGCAACATCGGCACTTGCGGAGATTCGCCGGAAATATTCGATGTACGCGGCATTCGCGTAGCTGTAATTGCATGCACGATGATAACCAACGGCGGAGCGGAAGCAGACGAAACGAACTCCGGCGGTATATACAGCCGTGAATACTTCACTGAACAGGTCGCCAGGGCGCGGGAAATGGGCGCTGAATTCGTTGCGGCGTACATGCACTGGGGCGTTCTGAATTCATCGCAGGTACGCGGCGCACAGGCGGAAGAAGCGCAATTCATCGCGGACTCCGGTGCGGATATGATATTCGGTTCGCATTCGCATATGGTACAGCGGTTCGTGAACATCACGGCGCAGGATGGCAGAACAGTCCCGTGCGCCTATTCGCTGGGCAACCTGGTTTCTGCAATGTCCGAGATGGACGGCAACCGCGACGGTATCATACTGAGGGCTGAGCTTTGCAGGACGGAGAGCGGCATCGCGGTGCGCTGTTCCTGCATTCCGGTCATGACCGAGGACAGATCCTGGGGCGCGGAGGTAGTTCCGGTGTTCCCGCCGCACAGCGACATCAGCCGGGCTTCCCTGGAGCGTACGCAGGAGGCGGTCGGAAACCACCTGCACTGCTTCGCGTTCAGACCGCGTATCTTCCTGAGCGGCTCTGCACAGCTCGACAGGATATTCACCGAGGGACAGGGATTCCGCTGCAGCCGTGCGGCAATGCGGCTATCGCAGATATCCCTTGGCTGCCTGGGATTATCCGCCGAACTC
>CAKSHT010000221.1 GCA_934457235.1 uncultured Oscillospiraceae bacterium | reverse complement strand
GCTATGCACAGCAGCTCGTAAAGGGTCTGCTCCTGCTCACCGCAAAGACTAAGGTTCGTCTGCTCCCTCCGCTCACCATTACTTACGAGGAGATAGACAAGGGACTTGATATCCTGCTTTCCATTCTTAACGCATGAGCGCTGCATTCCGGCTGATAACCTCCGAGGATTACGATGAGCTTTTCGCACTGTGGAGCAGCATTCCCGGCATGGGCATGCGCAGTCTTGACGATAGCTGCGAGGGTATAACACAATTCCTGCGGCGCAATCCAGACACCTGCTTTGCTGCGGTTGACGGAAAGATAATAGGTTGCATACTCTGCGGAAACGATGGCAGACGAGGATATATCTACCACGCCTGCGTACTTCCGGAATACCGTGGACAGGGCGTAGGCTCTGAGCTGGTGCGGCTTTGCTGTGAAGCGCTGAAAGCCGAAGGAATAAAGAAATGCGCACTTGTGTGCTATTCCTCAAATGATCTCGGGAACAAATTCTGGCAGTCGAAACAGTGGGAACTGCGTACTGATCTTAATTACTACAACATGTCACTTGACGAAAATAACATCTGACGAAAGGATAAAACTATGAAGCATTTATTAAAGCTGATGGATCTCAGCACCGAAGAGATCATCGACATTCTTAACCTAGCAGACCAGCTCAAGTACGAGCAGAAGCACGGTATTCCGCACCCCCTGCTCAAGGGTCAGACTCTGGGTATGATATTCCAGAAATCCTCCACAAGAACCCGCGTTTCCTTTGAAACCGGTATGTATCAGCTTGGCGGTCAGGCGCTGTTCCTCTCCTCCCGTGACCTCCAGATAGGACGCGGCGAGCCTGTCCAGGATACTGCACGCGTTCTCTCCCGCTACCTCAGCGGTATCATGATCCGTACATTTGAGCAGAAGGAAGTCGAGGCCCTCGCTGAATACGGTTCTATCCCGATAATCAACGGTCTGACCGACTACTGCCACCCCTGCCAGGTTCTCGCTGACCTTCAGACAGTGCGCGAATACAAGAACAAGCTCGACGGACTGAAGTTCTGCTACATCGGCGACGGCAACAACATGGCTAACTCGCTGACCGTAGGCGCACTCAAGGTAGGCATGAGCGTATCCCTGGGCTGCCCCGAGGGCTACTATCCCGACCAGACCATCATCGACTTCGCTAAGCAGTATCCCGGAAAGTTCCAGATCGTGAACGACCCTGTACAGGCTGCGGCTGACGCTGACGTGCTCTACACCGACGTATGGGCTTCCATGGGCCAGGAGGGCGAAGCCGAGAAGCGCAAGCAGATTTTCAAGGGCTACCAGATCAACGACGCGGTAATGGCTTCCGCAAAGTCCGACGCGATGGTAATGCACTGCCTGCCCGCACACCGCGAGGAAGAGATCACCGCAAAGGTATTCGAGCAGCACGCAAACGAGATCTTCGACGAAGCAGAGAACAGACTCCATGCACAGAAGGCTGTTATGGTACGTCTGATGGCTCACGACGCATAATCGTACAATTAATAAAGCAACCGGGCAGAATTTGTTTCTGTCCGGTTTTTTATATCCGAAATTCAGTAATCATAATATCCGCCATGCCCTCATAATATGTACAGAAAAAACTATTCTGGAGGTACAAAATGACAGAGTATCTGCCTGAGGGCTATTTATTCGAAACCGCCGAGAACCGCGCCGCGCTTTCTTCATTCTACGCTCTGAACGACGCGATGACCGCCGGGAAACTGCTGGAAGCGCCCTGCGTGATATGCAACAGCCGCCACGACCTTATCGTTGACATGGGGTGCATGCGCGGCGTTATCCCCAGGGAAGAGGGAGCGATAGGCATAGCGGAGGGTACGACAAAGGATATCGCGCTGATATCCCGGGTGAACAAGCCTGTTGTATTCATCATAACCGACTTCCGGCGCGATGAACAGGGGGAGCTGTATGCTGTGCTCTCCCGACGGGCGGCGCAGGAAAAATGCCGCGCCGAATATCTTGACCGGCTGACGCCTGGCGATATAATCCCCGTCCGGGTAACTCATCTGGAGCCGTTCGGCTGTTTTGTGGACATCGGCTGCGGCATACCGTCGCTTATCCCGATAGATATGATATCCGTTTCGAGGATCTCCCATCCCCGCGACAGATTCCGCGTAGGACAGGATATCTATGCGGTCGTGCGCTCCCTGGAAAACGGGCGTATATGCCTGTCGCACAAGGAGCTTCTCGGCACCTGGGCTGAGAACGTTGAGATGTTCGAACCCGGCGAAACCGTCACCGGCATAGTGCGCTCCATCGAGGACTACGGGATATTCGTGGAGCTTGCTCCAAACCTCGCCGGACTTGCGGAACTCCGGCCGGACGTCGAGGTCAACAGCTGCGCCAGCGTCTACATAAAAGCGATGATCCCCGAAAAGATGAAAATAAAGCTCATCATCGTCAGCACGTCCGAAAACGCGTTCTGCGGTAATGAGCTGAAATATTTCAGAACCAGCGGCCACATCGACAGCTGGGTGTACTCCAACGGTGCCTCCGGCAAGCTGATACAGACTATTTTTTGATCCTGCTCCAGTATTCCTGCGCGGCGCGCTCAAGTTTGTTATCGCCGTATTCGTAGTAAACACGATCCTTTAACTGATCCGGCAGATACTGCTGCTTCACCC
>CAKSHT010000220.1 GCA_934457235.1 uncultured Oscillospiraceae bacterium | reverse complement strand
TTCAATACGATCTATCAGCTTTACGACGACCTTATCCGGGGACGTCTGGATAAAGCGACAGATTTTCTGATGATGCCGGAATACCTGATGTACAGGCTGACCGGAGTAAAATCCAAAGAATACACAAACGCAGTCACAACAGGGCTTGTGAACGCTTTCAGCGGAGAATTTGACAGCGATATAATAAACGACCTCGGACTTCCGAAAAGGCTTTTCCCGAAGCTCGACAGACCCGGAACGGTTCTTGGAACGCTGCTTCCCGAAATTGCGGAGGAAGTCGGCGGAAACTGCAGCGTAGTGCTGTGCGCGACCCACGATACCGCTTCCGCGGTCAAGGGAATACCAATGACGGAATTGTATTTTGCAATGCCTATATGTAAAACTTGCAGAAATTGGTTTTTAGTATAAACGACAACTTTTAAAACCTAAGAAAAAGACAAATAGCCCTTAAACTCGCTCTTGGTCAGGGTTTAAAGGCTATTTGAATTAGTTCCTTTGATGTCGTTTATTTTCAATGAAAACAATGTTATTCTGTACCTTGGACTACAAAATAAAATGAGAGAAAATTTTAATCACGTGGCTTTATAGAGCCGTTTTTTCGGCTTTTTTGTTCGTTGGTCCTTATCGTTTATTTCCCATTTTATTCTGATGATTACACGACCTGTCGCGGCGCTCCATCATTTCTGCCCACAGTAGTACTGCGTCCATCGCCACGGTCTGATTTCCGCAGCAGCAGTGGTCTGCACCCTGCTCGAACTCCGTTATCTCACGGGAGGAGACTGACTGCGCTTTCCGCAGAATCAGCAGATGCCTGCCCAGACCCGCGCGGCATGCCATCGAATCCCTGCTGCCGCCGATTATCAGGTAATCCTTGGTCAGCTTGTCGGCAATCGGACGGAGGTCTATGCTCCAGAGTATCTTCGCCAGCCGGTAGACGTTCGTTGTCCCCATGCGGTGGAAATACGTCCGGAAGAACGGCATTCCCTTTCCCTTTTTCACGGCGTAAAGAATGTTTATCAACCAGCCGAAGCCGTAAAGTACCACATTCAGCAGACCTATCGTCAACCCGTTCACAAAAGCGTTGTCTGAGAAGTTCATTTTCAGCGCGCCGAACTGCGCAATGCTGACGCACTTAGTCACCCTCTCGTCAAATGCGGACGCTCTCGGCGCAAAGAATCCGCCCAGTGACTGCCCCACGAGTATAACGTCATGCAGGTCGAAATATTCCGTGACTGCCATCACCGGCTTTTCCCACTCTATGACCAGCGGAGCGCCGTACAGCCGGATACACTCTCCTTGCCCCGGCCCCTCGAAAAGGTAAACATCGTAGCCGCGCTCGCGGAGGTACTCGCACTCGCTGAAAAACTCCTCGTAGCTGGAGTCAAACCCGCCGTGCATTACGATAGTTCCCTTCGGCGACTCGGCATTGAATTTCAGCACCGGCATTTCACAGCCCTCGTAAGGTACTTTGACAAGCTTTACTATCGGACGTTCTCCGCTGAAAAAATCCGCGTAGTACTGGAAGAAAAGTTCCCGCGCCTTTTTCCATGCGTTCAGCCCGTTCTCGTCCTCCCAGTCAGTGTAGAACTCGGACATGCGGTACAGCGCCGCCGCGTTCTTTATGTGCCCCTGTTCCAGTTCGGAATCAGCTCTGCTTTTCAGCACTCCGTAAAAGTCAGACGCGCTCTTTATCGCCGGACCTATCTCCTTTGCGACTGCAAGGTCGCAGCCGTCCATGTTGACAAGGCGGTTCAGCTGGAAGCTTATTCCCGGTTCGCTGTTAAGTTTATGCATTCCGACAGGAATCTTCATCGGCTTTGTGATGTCGTACTTTTCCATTCTCAGAACCTTTCACTCAAAAAATGCTCTATCTCCGGCAGGTACAGGTCGGGGCGCATGACAAGCCCCATATGTCCGCCGTAGGTCTGCTTTACGACCGGGTCGGTGAAAATATCCACAAGCTTCTGCGAATCCGCCTTGTCGAACATGTCGTTTTCCGGAATAAGAACAAGCACCTTTCCCGCAAGGTAGCCGAAATCGCTCTTCTTGAATTTCTCCAGCCTGGTTATGTCGTTGGTCGCCTGAATGGCACGCAGGAACATGTATCGGTAGATTTCGTCCGAGCCGACGCATTCCAGGAACGAGACCGCGTATTTCTTCTCCTCATCAGTTTCGTTCCGGAAGTGCTTCTTGACCGATTCGACAAGCCTTACCCTCAGCTTGTCGAATTTCGTGTTTTTTATGTAGACCTTCATAAGCGGCATGTACAGTTTTTCCTTTTTCATTGATTCAACGTAGGTGGAATCGACGGTCAGCGTGGACACCATTATCAGTCCGCCGACCATGTACAGCTTTGCGTAAAGCTGCGCGAGGACTCCCCCGTCGCTGATGCCGACAAGTATCGGGGAATCTATCTCAAGCTTTGTGAAAAGCGCTTCGAGCGCGGCTGCCATTTCGGTGTTCTTCCAGACGTCCAGCGGGTATTTCATCATCACCACGCGATAATTCTTTTCCAGTGCGCAGACGTACTTTATCCAGAACTGATACATGTCCACGCCGTTAAGGAACACGACAGTGCGGCTGCCGCTGCCGGAGTCTATCACCTCAAAATCAAGCCCGCCGGCGTTCACTGAAGTGAATTTATGGGTCGTTAAAAACTCGTTGTACTCTTC
>CAKSHT010000219.1 GCA_934457235.1 uncultured Oscillospiraceae bacterium | reverse complement strand
GGCAGGGACCGCATGTGGGTGCGGAAACTACCATTCCGGCTTCAACGAAGGTTTCGAGGAGTCCGTTGCGGAGCGCGTCAAGATAGATCTGCTGAGTTGCCGGGATAACGATAGCGCGTACGCCCTTTGCAACGTGCCTGCCCTTTACGACTGCCGCTGCGGCTTCCAGGTCGGAGTATCTGCCGTTGGTGCAGGAGCCGATGACTACCTGGTCTATCCTGATCTTGTCCATCTTGCCGATCTCGTCGATGGTCTTTGTGTTCTCGGGCAGGTGCGGGAAAGCTACTGTCGGACGGACAGCAGACAGGTCGATGTCGATAACGCGGTTGTAGTGAGCGTCCGGGTCAGCCTTGAACACCTCGAACTTGCGGTCAGTTCTGCCCTTTACGTAGTCGAGAGTTACCTCGTCCACCTCGAAGATACCGTTCTTTGCGCCGGCTTCAATAGCCATGTTAGCCATGCACAGACGGTCGTCCATGGAGAGGTTCTTCAGACCGTCGCCGGTGAATTCCATAGACTGGTAGAGTGCGCCGTCAACTCCGATCATACCAATGATGTGAAGTATAACATCTTTGCCGGATACCCACTTGCTGAGCTTGCCGGTAAGGTTGAACTTAATCGCGGAGGGAACCTTGAACCACGCCTCGCCGGTAGCCATTCCGGCAGCCATATCCGTGGATCCTACGCCGGTGGAGAAAGCGCCGAGAGCGCCGTATGTACATGTATGGCTGTCCGCGCCGATAACGCAGTCAGACGGAACTACAAGTCCTTTTTCCGGGAGCAGAGCATGCTCTATGCCCACATTTCCTACGTCGTAATAGTTCACGATATCGTACTTGTCAGCGAAATTACGACACTGCTGACATTGTTTAGCCGCCTTTATATCCTTATTCGGTGTGAAATGATCCATTACCAGAGAGATCTTTGTGCGGTCAAATACGCTGTCGAAGCCGTTCTTCTGAAATTCATTGATAGCCACGGGGCTGGTGATATCGTTTCCGAGCACCATATCAAGCTTAGCCCTGATGAGCTGTCCTTCAACAACACTGTCAAGACCTGCGTGCTTTGCAAGGATCTTCTGTGTCATCGTCATACCCATTGTGTATTCCTCCTGAGATTTGATACGCCTTAATAAGGCTTTACACTTCATTATATCACTTTTTTATTTCCGTGTAAAGGGGGAAAGCGAGAAAAAATCGCACAGTTGCGCTATATATTCCAGCAAGTTCCCAGCACGCAGCGTTTTTTCAGAAAATCTGTTTTCACTACTTGACAAATCGTGCAAAATAGTGTAGAATATAAATGTTGTTTTATATCCGGAGACGTATCGAAGTGGTCATAACGGGGCTGACTCGAAATCAGTTAGGGCTTCCGCCCCCGCGAGTTCGAATCTCGCCGTCTCCGCCAATATCACAAAGAGCCGTATTCCAATGCGGCTCTTATCTTTTTATCCCCGATCAACAATTAAAAAATCCCTGCCAGTCATGCGCATGGGTTATCATCTCAACACGCTTGTCTATTGTCTGGTAAAATCACGGAGTATCTGCATATAAAGCTTCTCGCAGCCGAGCATTGGCAGTAAGCGCAATTACCGGAACATTCTCTTATCCCCAGACCAGACGGCGGATAACATGCGTGGCCTACACACCGTCCGCCTCCGGCATCATATGATCCATGAAAATGCCATCGAACCGGAGTTTATCGACCTTTTCAATGGTTGCAGCGGCTCCGTTCGCCGTATCCATGTGCATTCCGAGCGGTTATATCATTCCGCTGGCAATCTCAGGTTTATCGGATTATCGTCAGCTATAAGCACATGTACGTCGTGACCGCACTTCTCACACCGTTTTCTTCCGATCGGGGATTTACGGCAAAAGTTGGTGCATAACTCCGAAAGAACTGTAGCCTTCAGTCAGAGGGACGCCGTTTTCATCGGTCGCCAGCACCGTCATATCAATTTCATAAGCCTGCAGTTTTCAATGCCTGCGCTCCAGAACTTGTCAAGCGGAAGTCCGCGCACATGGCAGACTATACTTGAATCCATCGCGCCGTGCCCCACTATCAGTATATCCTTTCCCTGCTCAAGCTGCGGCCCGACGACCTCCCGGAGAAATTCACCCGTCCTTGCGAAGAGCTGTTCAAAGCTTTCCCCGCCAGCCACGGGAGTTACGTATTTTCCAGGCTCGGTAAAAAGAATATATATCGGGCTGCCGGGCTTCTGGGAACCGACCTCCGTCCCCTCGCACACTCCGAAGCTCATTTCGACCAGCCGCTCGTCCGTGATTATCGGGATATCTCTCCCGCGGAGCAGTATCTCAGCCGTTTCCCTTGCGCGTATCAGCGGGGAGCAGTAGCACACGTCGAAATGCACGTCCGCATACTCCAGGCGTGCGTTTTCCGCCATTCTTCTCCCCTCGGAATTCAGTGGTACGTCCGTTCTTCCCTGGAGCCTGCGCCTGGCATTCCAGTCAGTCTTTCCGTGGCGCATTATGTACAGCATTTCAAATCTCCCCTGTCCGATCTGACGATATTTCACAGCATTAATTTCATTATGAACAAAAAAGAAGCCCTGCTGAAAAAGCAGAGCTTCCTGAACATTTTCTTTCGACGTAAGCCTATCCGAGTTTTGGTAAATGTACAACCCTTATAAAGCTCAGCCATGCACTGTTTCTCGGAACATCACACGCATCATCACTTTACAGACTGCTACGACTATCAAGTTTACGTCAGCCTGATAGGCAGCTCCTGCCGCCTGCATAACAGCGCTCCGTCTGTTTCTGT
>CAKSHT010000218.1 GCA_934457235.1 uncultured Oscillospiraceae bacterium | reverse complement strand
GCTCAAAACTAATTGAATCCTCTTTGATGTTGAACACCTTGCAGAATGACGCTTTGTCCATTGGCAGGTAGTTTTCCAGCAGCAGCGGATACAGCGCTCCCATGCCGTAATTGGCGATCTGCTTTGTCATGTCGTCTCCGGCAAGCAGAAGCGCACTTTTACCCTGCGCTTTCCAGTCGGTGCTCTGTATTCCATTCACGATGCCCTCTATAAATTTTGTGAACGAGCTTGAAACGTCCTTTGCGGTGCCGCTGTTTATCTCCTTTGAGGAGAATATGCCGGAAACCACCTCTGACATTTCGTTGAAATTGGATACAGTCGTGTTCACCAGGGTGTTCGTGTCTGAAAGCTCGTCCTCGGCGTGCTGAATGACAAGACCGGCGCGGTCCAGAACATAGACATAGGAAGCGACCTGCTGTGAAATGTTATTCACTGCGTGCTGCATTATCTGCTCAGCAATCACTGCTTTGACCTGCATGTATGCGAGCATTATGACCAGCACGAATGCAGTCAGTGATATGAGTGCTTCCAGAGTGTACGAGCCATTCTGTTTCCTTAATTTATCCATTGTATCAGTACCCCGCATAAGATCTGCATGAGAATGTGTAACGGTCGGGCTTCCCGGAGAGATCCAGCTTCCCGTCCTTGAATACCGCGCCATAGAACACTGTCCGGACGCTGGCTGAAGCGTCGGTGGTGATGAGCGTTGCAGTGGAATTAAGTGAGTAGCTGTCCCCGGCGCCGCCCTTGCGGCAGTTCACTTCCATGACCTTAGCCGCGCGCTCAAGCATGCCGGTTTCTGCGGGAGTGCAGAAACCGATAAGCATGAACACATACAGGTAGTCCTTGTAATTCATGGTGAGTATATTAGACTGCTTTGACGACTGTGTGAATCCCTTCTGAGATCCTTTTTGCAGCGACACCTTTTGCGAGGAACCTGAGAATGCGCTGCTGATCTCTTCGTTGAGAGCATTTTTCAGTTCGTCTGCGCCGTTTATCGTGCCTTCCTTTACTTTTTCGGAAAGGCTGTTGAGGGTGTTCTTAGTGCGGGTTTTTATTCCGTCCTCGGCATCCTTTATAGATGTGACTGCGTCGTCTATGAGCTTGTTGAGCTTCTGGAATACCTTTTCATCAAGCGTATCCTGGAGCTTCTGAGTTGCGGCGGACCACTCTTCTTCGGAAGAGGGAGCGCCGGTTGCTGCGGTTATCAGTGATTCAAGGTTATCTACGGCGCTTTCTGCGATCTGGTCGGTGTTGAGCTTGTCAAGCACGGATTTTTCGGCGCGCTTCAGCAGGTCATCTCCGATGTCGTTAAGCCCCAGGGAGTTGTACAGGCTGGTCTTGAGATTTCCAAGCTCGGTTTTTAAGTCAGCTTTCATCTGCGACTTTGCCGATTCGCTTTTATCACGTGCAGTCAGCATAAGCTGCTGTATCTTTTCGTTGATGGGCTGTTTTATTTCGGAATTGATCTTGGATTTTATTTCGCTTGCCTGCTTATCCACATAATCCTGGAATTCCTTTGATGTTTCGTCGATCTTGCCATCTGCCTTGTTTTTTACATCGTCGATAAGTTTCAACGCACCCTCTGAAGCGGCGTCTATACCGTAGTTCACCAGCGTGGTCAGCGTTTTTTCCGCCGCCTTTTTAGCCAGACCGGAGGGCTTGAAAACCCATGTGTCGCTTGTCTTGAATATTGGCAATGTATATCCGTTAAGGAGTTCCTCCACATCAAATCCTGCTTCGGCTATCGAAAGACCGATATGTATTACTGTCTGTATCAGCGGTATCGCAAATGGGAATATACCGCTGGCAGCAGTCGCCGCAGACAGGGTGAATGCGCGTATCTCCTGGTCTGTGAACGAATAGATCAGGTCAAGTGCAAAGCGTATTCCGAAAATTATTGCACTGGCTGCCGCAACGTTCTTTAAATTGCTGTCCTGACCGTAAAGAATATACTCCACCTCGCATTTGTACAGGCTGGAATATTCGGGATAAAGCATACCGGTCATGGTGGTTTCCATTGTTTTTTTGTCGGTATTCTTTACGCCGTCCTTGAGGTCGGTTGTATGACAGCTGAACTGACTGGTCATGTATTCTGTCAGCAGCAGGTCATCACGTGCGGCTTCTGCAAGGCTTGCGAGCTGTTTCCCGACCGCAGCGAGCGAATCTATAGCGCCCTGGGAAACCTGATCATTGCTGCCCTTGCCGTTGAGGGAGCTGGTGTTCTTATTCACAGCGTTTCCAGACGAGTTTGCATTTGAGGAGTAGTACTCCTCAAATGTCTTGATCTCCTTTGATATTTCATAGAAATCCGGAAGCTGCTTTTCGGGAGTTGAATTTCCGGAGGAGGAACCGCCTGTTGAACCTCCGGAACTGCCGGAAGCAGAGGTTTTATCTGTGCTAAGCTCGGAGTTTTTGGAGGAAACGGTGTTGCCATCGCCGTCCGTCTTGGTTTCTCCGAGGTTCTGGACTTCGTTCTTGGCGGTCTGGTTTTTCTTGGTCTTATCTGATGGTTCTGCCATTTCCTTGAGCTTTATGAAAAGCGGATTTTTCTGAATAGGCTCTTCTCCACTCGTCCATGATTTCATTGAACAAGACGGAACGGGCGGCTTTGTGATAAGATATCCCCCAGTATTGAATACGCCGCTCAGATGGTAATTGCCCTTGTCTGTCGTATAGTTGACTATACGCTGGAACATGTCTGAGGACGAAAGCAGGTACTTGGAGATATCAGCAGTATTGGTCTGTGCTGATACCGGGGAACTCAGTGAGTTTGCCTTTCCCACAAATGTATTATTGAGCACGGCTATTCCGCGGAT
>CAKSHT010000217.1 GCA_934457235.1 uncultured Oscillospiraceae bacterium | reverse complement strand
ACCATACATTCGCCAGCGGAAGCCCGTTCGCGGCTTCGTTCAGGTTCATTCCATAAAAGCTGAACACGATCGTCGGCACAGCTATTATTATCGTAAGCGTCGTCATTCGCTTCATGACTATATTCAGATTGTTTGAAATGATGCTTGCGAACGTATCCATCGTCGTAGAAAGAATGTTCGAATAGATGTTCGTCATCTCAATAGCCTGACGGACTTCGATAAGTACATCATCAAGCAGGTCCTGATCCTCTTCATACAGCTTGATGTATCGGCCGCGCATCAGCTTTTCAAGCACGGCTTCATTTGCCTTTAAGGAAGTGGAGAAGAATACGAGGGATTTTTCAAGCCCAAGCAGCTGGATAAGACCCTTGTTCTGCATGGATTTATGCAGCGTACCCTCAACATAACTCTGGATTTTGTCGATCTGCTTCAGATATTGCAGGTATCTTGCAGCGATACGAAGAAGTATCGTGAAAACGAACCGTGTTTTCAGATTAGTCTGTATTCCCTTTACAACACCCTTTGAAATATCCTCAACTACTGAATTTTCCTTTGCGCTTACAGTCACGACATTCTTTTCGGTGATGATTATAGACATAGGAGTCGTGGAATACAACAGCGTGCGGTCAGGATTATTATCGGTTTCAGCCACAGGGTAGTCAACAACTATAAGCGTGACGCCATCATCGCTTTCAATACGGGACGGTTCTTCTTCATCAAGGGCGGCACGGACGTAATCTCTGTCAATGCCCAGATCGTCCTCAAGGTCGGATATTTCGGTTTCGGTAGGGTCTATGACCGAAATCCAGCAGCCACTCTCCGCTTTGTCTATCTCGCAGAGGTGGTTTTCTATGTTTCTGTAATACTTGACCAATTTCAGCACTTCCTTTTCAGCTGCGCGAAACAGCAGGTTCAGCCCGGAAAGCAGCTGAGGAGCGTTCCCTTGGGCACTATATTTTCGGTTCAACTTCGGTATGACCCGGTTTTGCACTCATGAAATCAGCGCCTTATTTACTGAAACCATGTACATTTTTATTTTAACACATTCCTTCAGAAAAAACAAGTAGTTTTGTCATATCCGCAGCAGAAAAACAACTATTCTGTATAAAATATCGCTGTCAATGAATGCCAACAATTTATTTAACAGAGCTTTATGACTATTTTGCTTGACAAATTGAGCTGAACATGCTAAAATATATTTCGGAAATCTTTTAATATCAGAGCAGCAAAAGTATGTATACCTGCGTTCTTATACTATGTTTATGAATGAAAGAGAGTGAAAACTAATGGACTTCGATCATGAAAAATACAGTCAGCTGATGAATGAACTGATCATGGATAGCAGCAAAGTTCGTGAGTTCCGCAGTGAAGCTCTCAGAAAAGCCTTGATTCCGATATGTGAATTTCTGCGCATCGGCAAGATAACTGCGGAAGTCCGGAATTCCTCCGGCGATATCTGGAAAGTCGCCGAGGAGCCGTATGACTACTACGACAGCGGCATTGCGGACGAAAAGCGATGCTGTTCGACTAATGAGCGAGTTTCACGAAACGGGACAGCAACGTACACCATCTGCCAAAAATCCGGCGAGCCAGACTGGACTTCCGAGGAATTTAACCGGATCCGTGTACTTGAAAAGCACATATTTTTAATTAGCGAGCGTGCTTATACAATAGAAATCGTACGCGAAATGCCTATGCACGACACAGAACTTGAAGTGTATTCCCTGCCCTACTTCTTCTCGACCACACAGTCGCTTATAAATCAGGGACGTATCGGCGAATTCGGAGCCGCGTATTTCAATCTACGCGGATTCTCAGCTATTAATCGTACCCTCGGCAGAAATGCAGCAAACGGCGTCATGCGGTCGTTTATCACTGGGCTGGTTGAGAAGCTCAACTATGACGAGTGCGTCTGCCGCATAGGCGGTGACATTTTTGTGGCGCTTTTCAAGGAAAAAAATCAAGACATGGTGCGGGATTATCTACTCAACACCTCGGTAAAGGTAAAAGAAACCGGCGAAAGCGTCACGGTTTCCGCATGTGCCGGATATTATATCATTCCGGGCAGCACCGAAACCGCACTTGAAGTAATGGATAGGATAAGCACTGCATACCAGCTTGCTAAAAATGTCATGAAACGCTCCTATGTTTTCTATGACGATATTATAATGAAACAGCAGGATCATATCCAGGAGATAGAAAGTATTTTCCCGGACGCTATAGATAAGGAAGAATTCAAGGTTTTCTATCAGCCTAAAACACATCTCAATAATTACCAGATGGCAGGAGCCGAAGCGCTTTGCAGATGGTTCCGCGATGGCAGGATAATTCCGCCGGGTGAGTTTATACCGGTTCTGGAAAACAGCCGCGCGATATGTACGCTTGATTTCTACATGCTGGATCACGTGTGCCGCGATATCCGCAGATGGCTGGACGAAAAGCGCGAGGTAGTAAAGGTATCTGTCAATCTCTCGCGCCTGCACATGGGCGACGATGATCTGCTTGAAACAATTCTCGGAATCATAGACAGGCACAACGTTCCGCACCAGTACATTGAAATCGAGCTGACCGAAACCACAACGGACGTTGATTTCACAGAACTCAAGAAGATCGTAAACGGTCTGCGTGAGCAGAATATCAGTACATCAGTAGATGATTTCGGTATGGGTTACTCCTCGCTCAACCTTATACGTGAACTTCCGTGGAATGTGCTGAAAATCGACAAGAGCTTCCTGCCGACTCAGCTTGAAAACCAGGATCATACAAAGGTCAAAATGCTCCAGCACATCATTACAATGTCACAGGACCTCGGACTGGAATGCATAGTGGAGGGCGTTGAAAC
>CAKSHT010000216.1 GCA_934457235.1 uncultured Oscillospiraceae bacterium | reverse complement strand
TATTTGTCCCGTAATCTCCCCAGTGAATATTCACACCGCATGGCTGCGTTTCCCTGAACGGCTGCGGCGCTGTTTCCGGATAAACCGCGCTGGAGCTGATGAAAATGTATTTTCCGTATCCTCCCAGAGCCGAAACCAAGTCTGAAGCGTCATTCTCGTTATATCCGGTGATATCCAGGACAACATCGAAATAATGCTCTTTCAGCCTGTCTCCAATGAAATGCCTGTCACATTCGATAAGCTTCACTCCGCTGGACTGAGGGCGCGTGTTCCTGTTGATCACATAAACCTCGTGCCCCTGTCTTACGAAGTACTCCGCGCAGTATCGGCTGACAAAGACTGTGCCGCCGGTAACGAGCACTTTCATTTTCAGACCTCTTTGCGGACTCTGATGGAATTGGCGTGCGCGGTCAGCTTCTCGCGTTCTGCGATGAGGATTATGTCATCAGCCGCGTCAAGCAGTGCGTCCTTGGTGTAGCATATGTAGCTGGAACGCTTGAGGAAGCTCTCCACACCGAGCGGTGAGAAGAAACGTGCTGTGCCGCTGGTGGGAAGAACATGGTTCGGACCTGCATAATAATCGCCAAGTGGCTCCGGGGAATACTGACCCAGGAACAGCGAGCCTACGTTATCTATCTTGCCGATGTATTCAGTGGGGTTCTCTGCAACTACTTCCATGTGCTCCGGAGCGAGCTTGTTTGCAAGCTCTATCGCGTAATCCTTGTCCTCACTGACGATTATCGCACCGTAGTTGGTCATGGAGTAGTCGATAATATCCTTTCTGGAGAGGTAAGCGGACTGGCGCTCGATTTCCGCCTGGGTCTTTACTGCGATGTCCATGCTGGTGGTTATCATGATGGCGCTTGCAAGTTTGTCGTGTTCCGCCTGAGACATCAGGTCAGCTGCCAGGTAGGTCGGGTTTGCGGTTTCATCTGCGAATACGAGAATTTCGCTTGGACCTGCGAACATGTCGATATCAACAGTTCCGTAAAGCAGCTTCTTTGCGGTCGCAACGAAGATATTGCCAGGGCCGACTATCTTGGAAACTCTCGGTATCTCCTCGGTACCGTAAGCAAGCGCTGCGACTGCCTGCGCGCCACCTGCGAGATAGATCTTATCCACTCCGCAGAGGGCGGCAGCTACAAGGATATCCTTATTGGCTGTGCCGTCTTTGAGTGGCGGTGTTACCATGATGATCTCCTTTACGCCTGCGATCTTCGCGGGAATAGCGTTCATCAGTACAGAGGACGGATATGCAGCAGTACCGCCGGGTACATAAAGCCCAACCTTGTCAAGACCACGGACGCGCTGTC
Organism: uncultured Oscillospiraceae bacterium; assembly: GCA_934457235.1. Lineage (GTDB taxonomy): Bacteria > Bacillota > Clostridia > Oscillospirales > Ruminococcaceae > CAG-115. The sequence goes on along the minus strand of CAKSHT010000216.1, from coordinate 1,581 downwards.
CCATGATAACGCCGTTTTCCTCGGTCACGCAGAAGCCCTCGCGCTTCTGTCTGTTGTGGAATGCAGTGATATTTTCGACTGCATTCAGCATTGCATTCACGAAATCCGGGCTTTTCTCGTTAGCCTCAGTGAGCGCGTCCTGTATAGCCTCGTCGGGAATTCTGTAGTACTGTGCATTAGGGCAGTCGAACTTCGCAGTGTAGCTCTTTACTGCCGCGTCGCCGTTTTCCTTTACGTCTGCGAGAATTGCGCGGACGGTCTTTTCAACGTCCGCATTTACCTGTCCTGCGCGCTTTTCAACCTCTGCAAGGAACTGTTTTTCCTCGCCGTCAGCCTTGATTATTCTTATCATCACAAATTCTCCTCTATCTGCTTGACTATCTCAGCTATACGCTGCTGTTTGAGCTTCATGCTTACTGTATTTACTATAAGGCGGGCAGAAATCGGGGCAACGTCCTCCCAGACCTCCAGTCCGTTTTCTTTCAGCGTAGTGCCGGTTTCGACGATATCAACTATGCCGTCCGCCAGACCTACCAACGGTGCAAGCTCCACGGAGCCCTCTATCTTTACGATATCGACGTCCATGCCCTTGTTCTCAAAGAAGCTGCGCGTGACTTCCGGATATTTCGTGGCCACTGTCTTTACGCCGTACCCCTCATAGAAATTGCTTCCCTTTTTTCCGGCAAGTGCGAATTTGCATCTTCCGAAACCAAGGTCGCTTATCTCAAAGAACTTACCTCCGTGCTCCATGATGGTATCTTTGCCGACTACGCCGATATCGCACACTCCATGCTCAACGTATGTGATTACATCCGCCGCCTTTGCCAGAACAACCTCGATATCCTCACCGGGAATGTTGAGAATAAGGCGTCTGCCCTTTTCGCGGAGTTCAGTCACGTCGTATCCAATCTTGTCCAGAAGGTCTACTGTTTTATTTTCCAGTCTGCCCTTTGTGAGAGCAATTCTGATGGTCTTGTTCTTCATCGTTCAGACCTCCTTTGTGGTAACAGCGGAATTTACGCCCACCGTATCAATACGCTTTATTCCGTGCATCTTTGCGTACTGTGCAGCTTCATCTGCGGTTGCGAACAGTGAGTTGAATACCGTAAGTCCGCTGTCGATAAGCTCGCTGCAATGATTGAGCGCTGCTATCTCGCAGCCAGGTTCACTGAATACCAGTACATCGACCGGCTTAGTGAGCTGCTCGCTCGTATTTCTGAGGAACACCTTAGCAGCGGCTTCAACATTAACTGCGAAGCCCACTGCCGCTGCATTCCTGCCGAAATCGCCAAGCAGATCATCGTAACGTCCGCCGGAGAGCACCGGAAGACCGTAGCCCTCAACGTATCCGCGGAACAGGATACCAGTGTAATAGTTCTTTTTGTGCGCAAGGCCGAGATCAACTTTTATTCTGTCAGAATATCCCATGGAGCAGAGCGCTTCATATGTAGCACGCAGTCCTGCAAGCTTGGTGCGCAGTTCCTTGCTGTACATGTACTTTTCCGCTTCAGCGAAAACCTCGCTTTCGCCGAACAGTGACGGCAGTGCACGGACAGCCTCTGCCGCGGAGCCGCTCATTCC
>CAKSHT010000215.1 GCA_934457235.1 uncultured Oscillospiraceae bacterium | reverse complement strand
TCAGCCCGCCTGCGCTCAATTTGTACTATCTGACGAAAAATCGAGTTTTGCCAATAAGCGAAGCGTAATATTGGCAAAACTGACTGCGCAATCGCACGACAATAATTATTCGGTATTGCCTAAAAAATTACTAAAAACCGCTTGACAAAAGTCCGATTTCGGATTATAATACAATTTGTCCGATTTCGGACGAAAGGAGAAAATGATAATGAGCGTTCACGATAATCTTGCAGAATATAACGCACGATGGATGGAGCAGAACGAAATCTACCGCAAAGCTGCAAAGCGTTTCGGGTTATCCGAGAGTGTATTCTGGATCATGTATTTTCTCCAGGAAGCAGGCGGAACCCTCGGTCAGCGCGAGATATGCGCAGCGATGTGCATTCCGAAGCAGACAACCAACTCAGCGCTCAAAAAACTTGAGTCAGACGGGCTGATATCCATGTCAGAGAGCGTCAGCAGACGCCGCAAAGACGTTTCGCTGACAGATGCCGGACGCGAAATGGCGGAGCGCACTGCCGGAAGAATAATCGCCGCCGAGCACTGTACCATGGGCGAACTTTCCGCAGAGGAGCAGGAAGAGTTCCTCCGGCTTCTCAACAAATACAACAAGATACTGAGCAAAAGAATAGGTGAAATAAAATGAATAAAGACGTAATTCAATTATCAGACCATTTCACGCTCAGACGGCTTTTCAGATTCTGTCTGCCGTCCGTCGTAATGATGGTATTTACTTCAATCTACGGCGTTGTTGACGGATACTTCGTTTCAAACTACGTTGGAAAAACTCCGTTCGCCGGCGTAAACCTTATCATGCCGTTTCTGATGATCCTGGGCGGCGTCGGCTTCATGGTCGGAACCGGCGGCAGCGCCCTCGTTGCAAAGTACCTTGGCGAAAAGAACGACGGCCAGGCACGGCGCATATTCTCTATGATGATGATCCTCACGCTGATCCTCGGAGTATCGACTTCTGTTCTCGGTATCGTCTTTGCGAAGCATGTCGCTGTGCTCCTCGGCGCTGATGGCGAAATGATAGGCTACTGCGTGACCTATGCCCGTACATGCCTTATATTCAACACAATGTTCATGTTCCAGAACGTATTTCAGAGCTTCCTCGTGACTGCGGAACGTCCCAAGCTCGGACTGGCGGTCATAGTTGCCGCAGGCTGCACCAACATGGTCCTGGACGCGCTGTTTATCGCCGTTTTACAGATGGGGGTCATCGGCGCTGCGCTTGCTACCGGGCTGAGCCAGACCATCGGCGGACTTCTCCCGCTGATATTCTTCCTGCGAAAGAACAACGGAAGCAAGCTCCAAATGGTACGCACAAGGCTGGAGCTTCGCCCGATAGCCCAGGCATGTTCAAACGGCGCTTCCGAACTGATGACAACCATTTCCTCGTCTATTGTAAGTATGCTGTATAACCATCAGCTCCTCTCTCTCGCAGGCGAAAACGGAGTTTCTGCATACGGCGTGCTGATGTACGTACAGTTCATATTCGCGGCGGTGTACATCGGATATTCGATAGGCACTTCTCCGATCGTCGGGTACAACTACGGCGCACAGAATTACGCCGAGCTGAAAAACATGCGCTCCAAGAGCATTAAGACGATGCTCACTGCCGGAGTTGTCATGGTGGTAATCGCAGAGCTTCTGGCACCCGTCCTCGCGGGAATTTTCGTCGGATATGACCAGGAGCTTTTCGATATGACGGTGCACGCATTCCGCCTGTTCTCGTTCACATTCCTGCTTTCCGGATTCAACATCTGGTGCTCGTCGTTCTTTACAGCGCTGAACAACGGCGCGATATCGGCGGCGGTTTCGTTCCTGCGTACTCTTGTGTTCCAGCTTGCCGCGGTGCTCATTCTGCCGATATTCTTCAAGCTTGACGGCGTGTGGATATCCGTGGCGTTCGCGGAGGTATGCGCGTTCATCATCTCCATTATATTTCTTCTTGCAAAGAGGAAGAAATACAACTATTAATACTAAAATCCGGCAGATGCTCCCTGCCGGATTTTCATATAATCAGTCAAAAGTCACGTCAGACGCATTCGCCCGTATTACCGAAAATTCGTTTACCATGCTTGACACCGTAATGTTATTCATCGTCAGCAGTGCATGTGATTCGTCATTTTCCGGAGTTACATCATTCAGCACGATGTATGGGTACATTTTCTGACGGTCGTAATCCACGCCGGTCTCTGCACTGTACTGAAAATTCATTACCGGGAGCTTCACGTCGCTGTCCGGCGTAAAAATCACGGAGCCTGCCTCGACCACGCCGTTATCCTCTGCAAGGACACTCAGCGTCCCCGAAACCGCTACGCTCCCCTCAAACTCAGCGTATCCACTGGAAAAATAGCGCTGGTCACTGTAAGCCCCGGACGCGGTATCATTTTCGTTAAGAAATACGCACTCGGCTTCAAATACGGTAAGCCCGCAGATCTCATCGCCGATCTTCATTCGTTTATATTCGCCGCCCGGCTCTGCGAGGTAGGTAAATCCACTGACCTCCGCCTGTATCCAGTTGTCGGCGGATATTCCGTTTGACTTGTAGTCCTCTTCATCGTAAGCATCTATACGCGTTATCTCCGACGGCTCCACCTTATCATCTCCGGGACCGTATAAAGCAAACTCCACGTCAGAAGCTTCGACGGAATTAACCTCAGATGTATCAACCGTACCCGGAGTCTGCGCGGTATCCTCAGTAACTGACGCCTGCTCGGTGATGTCGTGCGTATCCGGCTCGCTGGTTTCGTTTGATGTGACCGGAACAGAAGTCTGCCGGCTGCTTTCGGTCTGGTTGGAGCATCCGGAGATCATCAGTGACAGCAAAAGCGCTGAAATAATTATTGTCTTTCTGTTCATTTTAGTTTCTCCTCTGGTATATTGTACTTATGATGATACCACT
>CAKSHT010000214.1 GCA_934457235.1 uncultured Oscillospiraceae bacterium | reverse complement strand
TATCGCTTCCGTCAACAACTCCTCATTGTACAATCTGACGAAAAAACTGACTGCGCAATACACGCACAATCTTTGTGCGGTGTCGCCTAAAATAATTTAACCCGATTTTCAGCCTGGCGGCAAAACCTATTATTTCTATCCGTCTGAACCCATAATTTAAAGGGACAGAACAGATCCGAGCAGGCTCATTCTATTTTACGATGATTTGACAATTGAACGCTTTTGGATTTAATATTTATCCTGTATAATATGACTGTACCGAAAAACGGAACGACAAACGACCAAAAAAGGAGAACATCAATGACCAAAGCAAAGAAGATCATCGCCTCAGTCTGTGCTGCTGCGACCCTCATCACCGCAGGAGCTTCAGCAATCGCAGTTTCCGCTGCAAGCGGCACCAGCATTTCAGTTTCCTCCGGCGCACAGAAGTACACCGGGACAATGCCGAAGTACATATTCATGTTCATCGGCGATGGAATGAGCTTCCCCCAGACCCAGATAACCTCCGATTATTACAGCGCGCTTGCCGACACCAACGACAATGGTATCCTTGAAGCAAGGAAGCGCCTTAACTTCATGAACTTCCCGGTAGTTGGTTCTGCGAACACATATGACAGCTCCTCTTTCTGCCCGGATTCTGCGTCCACCGCGACCTCCCTTTCCACTGGTCACAAGACCTATAGCGGCACCATCAACATGGACGAAACCATGACCACCGAGTACGAGACCATCGCTGAAAAGCTCAAATCACAGATGGGCTACAAGATCGGCGTGATCTCCTCTGTAAATCTTAATCACGCAACTCCTGCCGCATATTACGCTCATCAGGCAAGCAGAAACAATTATTATGAGATCGGCGTTGAGATGGTTGAGAGCGATTTCGATTACTTTGCAGGCGGCGCTCTGAAGAAGCCCACAGGAAACAACAAGGATCAGACAAGCGTTTACGATCTCGCCGAAGAAGCAGGTTACAATGTCATCACAACATACGCCGATGCTGAGAAGCTCACCCCGGAGGACGGCAAGTCCATACTCATCGCAGAAACGCTCGCAGACAGCGACGCAATGTCCTACAGCAACGACCGCAAAAAGGGCGAATGGACTCTTTCCAATTACGTTGAAAAGGGCATTGAGATGCTCGACAATGACAACGGCTTCTTCATGATGGTAGAGGGCGGAAAGATCGACTGGGCATGTCACGCAAACGACGCAAAGTCCACGATCTCTGATACCGCTGCGCTTGCAAACGGCGTTGCAAAAGCACTGGAGTTCTATAATCAGCACCCGGACGAAACACTTATCATCGTGACCGGCGACCACGAAACCGGCGGACTTACAATCGGCTACGCCGGCACTGACTACGACACCTACCTCACCAACCTAAAGAACCAGAAGCTCTCCTATGCGAAGTTCGACAGCGATTATGTATCAAAGTACAAGGAAAACAAGACCTCTTTCAACGCAGTGCTCAAGGACGTAAAGCGCCTGTTCGGACTCATGACCGCAGACGACAAGGCAGCCGAAAACAACCCGAACCTCGTTCTCACCGATTATGAATACAACAAGCTCAAGGCAGCATACGACAAGACCATGAGCGGTGAGAAGGTAGAGTCACAGGAGGAGTATCTCCTTTACGGAAGCTATGAGCCGCTGACTGTAACTATCACCCACATTCTGAACAACAAGTCCGGAATCAACTTTGCTTCCTACGCGCACACCGGACTTCCGGTAGCCGTATACGCAAAGGGCGCGGGCGCAAGTCTATTCAACGGATACTACGACAACACCAAGATCTACGACAAGCTTGCAGCGCTCACCGGCGTAAAGTAAACCAGTAAACTTCACGAAAATCCTCCCGGCTCCGTTTCTGCCACGTGCGGAAGCGGAGTTTTTCGGGTACAGAAAGGCTTATATGAACAGACAGAGATCATTTTTCACTCCGCAAAAACTGCGTTATTATTCCCCGGTACTCGTTACGCTCATCGCAATAATAGTTCTGGTGTTCATACCGACCGGGTTCGAAAACAAACTTATTTATCAGGGAACGGAGCGCGTTGCGGCAAAAGTCCTCTCCGTTGACAACAGCATGATAATCGACACAGGGCTTGTGCGTTCCGGCGATCAGAACTGTGATATCGAATTTCTTGACGGACAGTTCAAGGGACAGCAGTACACCGCCGTAAACATGCTTACAGGCTCACTTGAGATAGACAAGATGTTTCAGCCCGGCGATACGGCGTATGTCCGGATAAGCCACCGCGACAGGGAAATACTTTCCGTTTCGATGACGGATCACTACCGCCTGCCGTGGGAAATACTTCTTGTGGCAATATTCATTGCGGTGCTGATATTCTTCGCCGGTCAGACCGGACTCCGCGCAGTGCTGTCGTTCATTCTGACTATACTGCTTATCTGGAAGGTAGTCGTACCGCTTTATCTGAACAGCGTTTCCTCGATAATTTCCGGCATAGTGATAATTTCAGCGCTGTCCGTGATCATCGTTTCGCTGGTGTACGGTTTCGACCGCCGGGCACTTTCCTCCTCGCTTGGAATAATCATCGGACTTGCATTTACGGCAGTCCTCGGAGCTGTATTCACGAAGCTCATGAACATTCACGGCGCGGTGATGTCAGGTTCGGAAAGCCTGCTGTACAGCGGATACCAGGACCTTAACCTCACCGAGATTTTCATGGCTGCGATATTCATAGGTTCCTCCGGTGCAATGATGGATCTTGCAGTTGATATCACCTCTGCTGTAGATGAGGTCATACACAAAAAGCCAGACATAAAACCGTGGGAAGCCGTAAAATCCGGGCTTACCGTAGGACGCGCTGCGATGGGTACGATAACCACTACCCTGCTTCTCGCCTACTCCGGAAGCTGCATAGCACAGCTCATGGTTTTCATGGCACAGGGAACTCCACTGGACTGCATACTGAATTACAAGTACATTGCCGCGGAGATAATCCATACAGTCGCCGGAAGCTTCGGTATAGTTGCAGTAGCTCCGGTTACAGCAATAGCAGCGGGACTGCTGCTTGCAGGAAAGCATAAGGAACG
>CAKSHT010000213.1 GCA_934457235.1 uncultured Oscillospiraceae bacterium | reverse complement strand
AGACGTAAGTGCCGTTGATGTAATTCAGTTCGCTTGCTTCAAAATGGTACGGTGATGGGATCTTCATGATATCGCTGTCAAGGCTGAGCATATCGCTGCCGAGCTTCACGATGCGTGCTCCGTCAGCTCCTCCGCCGAAGGAGAGCCAGCCGGTGCCGTTGTCATCTATGCATACTCCGGGATCAAAGGGTGACTGGCAGCCGTTAAGCCCCTCGGTGTTTCCGTCTATAAGGGATTTGCCGAGCGGGTCAGACCACGGTCCGGTGGGGGAGGTGGCTGTAATGACGCCTGTTCCCCAGCCGCTGTTGGAGAAGTACAGATAGAAGTGAGTCAGTCCGTCCTCCTCAACGCGGGAGGTTATGGACGGCGCCCAGGACGCTATAGCCCAGGGGCATATCTCTCCGACATTGATTATACCGTGATAGGTGTAGTTCACCATATCGTCAGTGGATATCATGACGATGGATTTTGTGTGCTCATAGGTGTTCTGACCATCGGGACCTACCGCTTCATACTGTTGGTGATCGTTGGTGCCGTAGATATACAGTCTGCCTTCGTACTCAACAGCTGTGGGGTCTGCGCAGAAGATGTTTGACAGCAGCGGATTGCTGTCTGTTATGCTCTTCGATGAGATGTCCGTAAGAGAGGTTACAGTCACGCTTCCGGGAGTGGATTCGCTGACATTGCCGCCTAGGGCAAATGCGGTTTCCGCTGCGAACTCAGATGACTGATTTCCCTGGCTGCTGTCGGAGCTTCCGGAGGAATTTTCGGCGCTGCAAGCGCACATGGATATTGAAACTATCATAGCTATAAGTGGTCTGAAATGATTCATGACTTCTCCTTTTCAGTGATGATATTGTACTTATATTTTACCGTATGACAGACAGTTCTGCAAGAATTTAACCGCCATGCAATAGCACAAATCAGACATGTTTTATGAATCTTCTGTTTATAAAAAGTTGAATATTATTCATGAAAATGCGTGATATTTGTTGACAGTATCAGCGCGTTGTGCTACAATAAAGTTGTTGCTGCAGGGCATAAAAAGTAACTGGCGGAGGTAATAATATGGCAATAGAAAAGGTAAGGGAGTATTTTGCGGGACTTGGAATGGATGACCGCATACTTGAATTCGACGTATCCAGTGCAACGGTGGAGCTGGCTGCGCAGGCGCTGAACTGCGAACCATGCAGGATAGCCAAGACACTATCGTTTATGGTGGATGATCGCCCGATACTCATAGTGACTGCCGGTGATGCAAAGGTGGATAACGCAAAATACAAGGCCAAGTTCGGAAAGAAAGCCAAGATGCTCACTCCGGACGAGGCAGTGCAGCTGATCGGTCATGCGATTGGCGGAGTGTGTCCTTTTGCGGTAAACGATGGAGTAACTGTGTATCTTGACGTATCGCTGAAGCGCTTTGAAACGGTGTTTCCAGCGTGCGGAAGCAGCAACAGTGCTATCGAACTTATGCCCACTGAACTGGAGAAGTATTCCGGCTACACCGAGTGGGTCGATGTCTGCAAGGCATGGGAATAATACGAATGCGCCGTTAGTTCGGCGCATTTCGTATTTTTTGAACAAAACCGGGAAAGCTAAACTCTCAGAATTAATGAGGGGTGAAGATATGATAAAAAACGGATTTATATATATCGCGGCACTTATTTTTGCGGCATCGGTGATTGTATATCTGCCAAAGCTGTTCCGCGGAAAGGGTGCGCAGCGATTTTTCAGTTTTGCGCCGCCGGTGGTTCTCATTTATCTGGGGCTGATGGCGCTGTGCACCGCCAAGCTATGGGACCTTGAAGCAACCTCGGCGGCGTACAGCAGCCTTAAAAATCCTCTGCTGTATGCAATGCTTTTCATAATGCTGCTGCGCTGTGATATGCGGAAAATACTGCGGCTGGGTCCGAAAATGCTTGTGGGATTTTTTGCAGCAACACTGTCCATAGGGCTTGGGTTTGTCGCTGCATATGCGATCATGCGCGGGATTCTGGGCGAAGAAGCCTGGAAGCCGCTCGGCGCGCTCTGCGGAAGCTGGATGGGCGGCGGAGGCAACATGATGGCGGTGCAGGCGGCGCTTGATATTGATGAGAGCTTCATGGCGTACGCACTGGTCATGGATACTATCTGTGGCACGCTGTATATAATGTTTGCGCTGTGGGCTGTCGGCTTAGCTGATAAGTTCAATCGCTGGACCGGCGCGGATACGCGTGCGATCGACGCCGTGGGCGCCGCCCTTGAGGACGAAGCACGGACGGACCTCCGGCGCCTTGCGTGGCAGGATATCCTGCTGCTTTTAGGCAGCGGACTTGCGGCGGCTTCCGTATGCATGGAGTTAGGTAAGCTCATCGGAGGAAAATTCATGTTTTTTGACAGCTCGACCTGGACGGTGCTGATAATTACCGTCCTCGGAATACTCCTTGCAATGACTCCGATCGGTAGGATAAAGGGCACTGAGGAGATCTCCAATGTGCTTCTGTACGTCGTTATTGCACTTATCGCTTCCCGAGCGGATCTCAGCGCCATCGGAAACGCTCCGGCATGGCTGCTCACGGGGTTCATTATACTCGCGGTGCATGTTGCGATAATGCTGATTCTGGCAAAATTGTTCAAGCTGGATATCTTCACATGTGCAGTGGCTTCTCTTGCAAATATCGGCGGAACCGCGACCGCTCCGGTGCTTGCCGGAACTTACAGCAGTGCGCTTGTCCCGGTCGGTGTTATAATGGCGCTGCTTGGTTATGTCGTCGGCACAGGAGGGGGACTTCTCGTGGCTCAGCTGATGAGCATGCTGTAGTGGTATGCTTCGGGGGCATTGCTGCTGATACAACAAAGGTATTTGACATACCTCTGGTTCTGATATATAATTAAGGCAATACCGCATAATTATTGTCGTGCGATTGCGAAATCAGTTTTGCCAATATTACGCTTCGCTTATTGGCAAAACTCGATTTTTCGTCAGAGGGTACAAATTGAGCGAAGGCGGGCTGACGCCCGTCAAGCGAAATTTGTGCAAGATGACGTAAAAGATGCAAGAAAGCGTTGCGTAAGCCGAAGGCGTCGCTTAGC
>CAKSHT010000212.1 GCA_934457235.1 uncultured Oscillospiraceae bacterium | reverse complement strand
AGGCTATACTGAAAGAGTCAAACGCAGAGATCGTAACATCAGAAAACGGCGAGGACGCATTTGAACTGTTCAGAAATTCCGAGGAAAACTACTTCGATGTTGTGATGCTCGATATTCGAATGCCTGATATGAGCGGCTATGAGCTAGCGCGGCTGATACGTTCGCTGGAGCGCAATGACGCCGGAAAGATACCGCTGATTGCTGTAACGGCGGGAATATCCGCAGATGATTACGCGCTTGCGGCGAGCGCCGGAATGGACTACTGCCTTTCGAAACCCTATGAGCCGGATAAGATATTCGAGCTGTTGAAAAAGCTGCACCGCAGCAGGGAAGCGCTGAGAAATTCCATTACCTCCGGTACATTGTAAAACTTTGCAGGGAGAAAATGTAAATTCCCGTTATCGCGAACAATTGTGAATTATCTTGAATTTGTTGGACAAAATATGGCTTTTGTCCTTTGCCATGTAAAAGAATATAATGTAGAATAATAGTAAAGATAATAGGGTTAGTGTACTTTCAGGGAAAGGAGAACGCTATGCTGAAAACCTTTATTTTTACTGTATTCGGTTATTTTGCCGGAAGTCTGCTGTTCGCGAGGTATTTTTCAGATTTTTTCTGCGGAAAGGACGTGACCGCAGACACTCCGGACAAAAATCCCGGAACATACAACGCTTACACCTACGGCGGGTTCTGGTGCGGCGCGCTGACGCTTATATGCGACCTCGCAAAGGGTTTTCTGCCGGTGTTCCTGTACTTGAGGCTCGGTGGAAAGGGTCTGGGACTTGTGCTGGTCATGGTGGCTCCGGTTATTGGACATATTTTCCCGATATGGCATAAATTCAGCGGAGGCAAGGGAATAGCGGTTTCGTTCGGAATACTGCTCGGTCTGGCACCGGACGTACGCCCGGTTCTTATCCTCGCACTGACCTACCTGCTGTTCTCGTTTGTTTTCAAGGTAAATCCGCATTTCTACCGGCTTATTCTGACCTACTCGGTGGCTATGCTGGCAATAATCATGATAAGACCCGGATTTTTTGTTGTACTCGGCTGCGCGGCGGTATCAGCGGCGGTTCTGCTGAAGATAATCAGCGTTCGCGATACCTACGACAAAATGACTATCCAGGCGGCATGGAAAAGATAAATTACTGAGGGGCTGTGAATACAGCCCCTTTTGTTATTTTATGACATTACCCGGACAGACGTTCCGGGAAAGAAAAAATCCAGTATCTCCTCTGTGGACTTTCCGCTCCTTGCGAGCCTTTCGGCTGAGTAGGCGCTCATGCCGATGTTTCCGCCGCTTCCGCGCGAGGTCAGCGTGAATTCGTCCCCCGAACCATGTATGGATATAGCGCAGCTACGCAGCATGAACGCGTCACGGAGCTGCTCTCCGGTGATGACCGTGCCGCCGAAGCGTATCGTCAGCAGGGTGCCCGCAGGAGTGTATTCTGCATCGCTGAACCAGTCAGCTTCCTGCGGCGGAAGTATGACGCTTCCGGTGTACTGGCGCAGAGCTTTCCTGGCATACTCTGCAGAAACCGTACAGCTTGCGGAGTACCAGGGGCTGCCCGTGTCCTCCGGCAGTTCAAGCGACGGGAGGTACGGCAGACTTCCGTCGTCCGTAATTCCGCTGGAGGCTCTGAAAACCGGAGTGTATGCAGGCTCGGCTTCGTATTCAAGATATTTTGCGGCGGCGGTCCCTGCGGCTTCAAGCACGCGCTGTGCGTATTTTTCGCCGCATTCCTCAAGCGCCTGCGATGGCGAGGTCCAGGCGGGGCAGACCGCAGGATCATCAGATAAGTCAGCGCCCATGAACTCCATGCCGCGGGAATTTTCGGAGCAGTAAAGCGCCTGCGTGAAGCATGCGATTCCCACAGCTTCCAGAGCGGCGGGCTGAAATGACGGGTCAGCGGCTGCAAGTATGCACCCGGCGATATAATCTTCACGGGTGACAGTTATTATGCGATTTTGCTCCGTGAGATACAGACTGAGCGCTTCCGGGAACTGTTTGGAGGTACTTCCGGTGCAGCCGGTCAGCATCAGAACAAGTATCGTCAGCGCGGTAAATACGGCAGCTGGTTTCGTCACGGCACTTCCTCCCTCTAAATAAAATACCCAACTGTGCATTTTGCAATATATCAAAAATGAATATTCAGAAAATTGCAATATCTCTTGACAATTCAATTCATATGTGCTACAATAAAATACGTATTTACTGATCCATTCGTTGCCGGTATACGGCGTGCATCAAAAGAGAGCGGATTAGACAGAAAAAGAAACAGCACGGAGGCGGCTATTATATGAAAAGAATGGAACAGCTGAAAAATTCGGCTACTTTCAAGCAGATGTGTTCTGACTTCCTCAGCACCACTGCGATTGACCCCAGTCTGCCAGGGAAGTTCGGCGTAAAGCGCGGTCTGCGCAACTCCGACGGCTCCGGCGTTGTGGCTGGTATCACGAACGTCTGCTGCGTTCACGGTTACGTTATAAGCGAGTGCGACAAGCAGCCCATCGAGGGCGAACTTATTTATCGTGGATATAACATCAGGGATATCGTCAACGATGTACTTACTACCGGACGCTACGGCTACGAGGAGGTCGCATACCTCCTGCTGTTCGGTATGCTGCCGGACGAAAATCAGCTCACTACGTTCTCAAAGCTCATTGCGGAGTACCGCGACCTGCCGATGTATTTCAGCGAGGACGTGATCATCAGAAATCCATCCCCGAACATAATGAACAAGATGGCTCAGGCAGTCCTGGCGCTGTACAGCTATGATTCCGCACCGGAGGACAAATCCGTCGAGAGCGAGATGCTCAAGGCGATTTCGATCATCTCGCGTCTGCCTGCTATCATGGTAACATCTTACCAGGCGATGCGCCGTTTCTATCACAATGATTCCATGGTCATGCACCAGATAAACAAGGATGAAAGCCTTGCGGAGAGCATTCTCTCCACCCTGCGTGACGACCGCTCCTACACCGTAGAGGAGGCTCACCTGCTCGATCTGTGCCTTATGCTCCACGCTGAGCACGGCGGCGGTAATAACTCTACATTTACATGCCGTACCGTTTCTTCGTCGGGTACTGAC
>CAKSHT010000211.1 GCA_934457235.1 uncultured Oscillospiraceae bacterium | reverse complement strand
GCATAGAGCACCTCATTGTCCGCAAACGAAATATAAGCTTCCTTCAATCCGTCGTAAATACCGAGCTGCGGATACGCCATGTATGGCGGAAGTTCCTTTCCGTGGGTGATTATGTCATACTCCGCGTCAAGCCACTTCACAGGCACGGCAATGTCTTTCTTATCCAGCTTTTCGGCGCGTTCGCGCTCCTCCTGCGTGTAAATGCACATTACGGGAGAGGATACATACAGCTTTTCGGGCATGGGCAGATTCTCGCCCCTGGCGTTGATGTGAGAAATAAGTCCCAGCGCGAGGTTTCCACCGGAGGAACAGCCCGCAACTGCGACGTTTCCCTCGCCGTATTCTGATATCAGCCGCTTGTACAGCCAGTAGATCATGTCGAGTGATACGTCTATCGTACCGTCTGTGCACAAGGGATAATACGGGATAACCACGTCCCTGTTGGTTTCAAGCGCCAGCTCCTCAAACAGCTTGTAATCCGAGGCTACGGGATACTGGAGCATTCCGCCGCCGGGAATATACATCAGCACCTTACAGAGCCGTGCTTTATGCCTTAGATAAGAGAAAACATACAGATTCTCGTTCTTTATCTCAAAAGTGAGATACGGCGAATTCGCTTTCTGCGGGATATTCAATACCTTTGGTTTTTTACGGTATTTTTTGATAAGCTCTTCAGCGGAGCCGCTCAGCTTTTTCTTTGATCCGGTGAGCTTCGCGTATCTTTTGAGAATTTTGTATTTAAGCGAGAAATATTGCGTCATTCTGGCACTCCTCCGACGATGAAGCATACATGGTAAAATTATGTGATACCTGTGCAAGGCTCTTTGATCTGTAATAAACGCCTGCGTTTATTATATCATATAATTTTTACCATGTCAATCCGAATTCATCGTGAGAGAGCGCCCGGAATCAACCTATCAGCATAATGATAAGTCCGTTGAAAGCCGCTGCGGTCAGAAACACAGGAATCATCGGAAAGCAATCCTTTACGTGGAACCATTTCTGCGCGTACTCCTTGTCCATGTGCTCTGTACCCGGTAATCTCCAGCGCTTGACCCTTTCAAAGAATATCCAGTCGATGATGAACGTATCAAACACAAAAAGCGAAAGGCAATAGCATACAGCCGCTATGAATCCGTCAAGGAAAGTCCGCGCCCCGGCAAGGTTCGAAAATCCTATCATAACTGTCAGTGCTACCACCATAAATATTCCCTTCGCGATGTAATTTTTTGCAGTGAGCTTCTGCTTTTTGGATTCAAGCCCCTGGCTCCTGTAGTACTCTGCCTGTATCTCCGGCGGGTAATTGACTATCATGTTCACGGGGTCCTTGTTAAGCATTATCACCACCATCAGCGAGAAAGAAACAGCAATCGCCAGGCATTCAACAATAAGTATCCAGAGTGTCATAATATGTATCTCCTTTTTACCGGAAACCATCAATTAATGTGGGTTCCTATGCTATAAATGACCGTTTTATATTTTGGTCATTTATATATTAGCACATACTAACTCCATTTGTCAAGGGCTTCTTATAAATTAACGAAAAAAGCGCCGCAAAACTTCTGTTTTACAGCGCGTTAGTATTAACCATGATTTCTGGTTTTGCAAATGTCTATACTCCATTTTTTTATATAGAAAAAGGACACCTTTCGCTGAAAAGCGTCCTTATTTTTGGTTAGGGTATGGTCTGCGTTGGTTATACAGCACTCCAATTCCTTTTGTATGCTGGTTTACGGCTATATTCTTTTGATGTTCCTGTGACCCGTGGCAAAAATGGATTTAACAGCCTGCTCCGCGGGCAAAACCGTTTTTTTGACAGGCAGAAGAGAGCATTCTCATGTTCATAGCATGTAATGCTCCCTATTCACGGATATGACCTTATTTTACCTGAATAACAAACGCTCTGAATCCCGCCTGTCTGATTCTCGCGGCGTAACTCTCGGCGTTATCCCTGTTGCCGAACGCACCGACCTGCACGCGATACAATGCGCTCGACTTGCTTTCGGATGTTATACGCTCATGCAGAGCCGCCCAGCGGTTCTCGTCCACGTAATACGCCGGGCACTGCTTTCCGGTAATGTCGTAATGACGTACTACCTTTCTCACCGGAATGCTGTACTTATCCATGAGATACCCCACAAGCTCACGAAGTGCGGCGATGGACTTCTCCTCAAATGCGCCGGATTTCTGCTTGTAGCACACCTCGATGTGAATTGTGTCCGCGTTCTGGTTTGCGGCTGCATATGCGATCTCGTTATCCGGTACGCACCGTACAATCTCGCCGTCAAGCCCGACGATGTACTGCGCGGAAGTCCAGCTCCAGGATTTATCCTTGAATACGCCTGCCGCGACATTCTGCCAGTACTTCGCGAGCTGAGCCGCTGTCGCTCCGCAGTCTCCGGTGTAATGCACGCAGATACGCTTCGGTGTGGATTTCGTTCCCGGACGGTTGTATTTGTTCTTCGGAATAAGGCTGTCAGTTATCGTCATTGCTGTGCCCTCCGTCCGCAAGTCCCTCGCCGATGACATACCCGACTACTGCCGCGCCGCTGAGTATACAGCCGGATACGGTTTCCGCAGTTTCAGAGCTTCCGCCGAACGCTGCGATAAGTCCCGCAATGAATCCCGCCATTGCTACCCAGAGCTTACGGCTTGTGAGCTTTCTCTTCCAGTCGATTTTATTCATGCTTCTTCTCCTCCTGTTCCAGATCATCGATGCGGTGATTTATGACCTTTATCTGCTCCTCAATCACCGGCATTCTCCGCGCGAAATTGTTGTGCTCCGCGACCCGCGCTTCCAGCTGCTGGATTCTGTACGCTGTCAGCTTTGAGCTTACCAGTATTCCGCCAAGCGAACCGCCGAGCGTCCCGATAAGCGACAATATCGCGACGATTATGTTACTGTCCATCTGACTTTTTTGATACCTCCTGTTATATATTCACGGTTTCCCGCAATATCAGAATAAATCATAGACAACTGCATTTTTCTGCAAAGGATTGATTTTTTACGGCGGATATGGTATCATAAAAGTGAGGTGAGAACATGCAGGATATGAAACTTAGCTACTTCACGAACGACGAAAGCTTCCCGCTGTTTATACAG
>CAKSHT010000210.1 GCA_934457235.1 uncultured Oscillospiraceae bacterium | reverse complement strand
AATACCAGGAACTACAACATTCCCGGCATGGTAAAGACTCCGGTTTTCTGGGTGCTTGTCGTAATGTTCATTTTCGCCAACGCAGCCGGAACAATGATGGTCAGCGCAACCTCTCCTATCGCACAAAACCAGATAGGTCAGGACGCTATGACAGCGGCTCTATGCGTAAGTATCATGACCCTTGCGAACATGTTCGGACGTATCGGCTTCGGCTTTATCTACGATAAGCTCAAGGGCTGGAATTCTCTGATACTTGTTCTGCTCATAAACGGAATTTCGATGATAATGCTGACGTTTGCGAATAATCTTCCGTACTTCATCGTGTGCATCTGCCTGGTAGGATTCTCATTCGGCGGACTGCTGGTAGTTTTCGCACCGATAGTAAAGAACGTATTCGGCAGCAAGTTCTATAACCGTAACTACGGGCTGATATTCATCGGCTACGGCATAGGCGCGTTTGTTGGCCCGAAAATCAGCGCGGGATTCTATGACAGCACGAACTCCTATGTGGCAGGATTCATCGGCTCCGCAGTGCTGGCTGCAATTGCAATAGTCCTGGTATTCGTGGCGAAGAAACTCGTTGCACGCATGCAGGAAAAGGACGCAGTGTCCGAATAAAGCGTAGAACAATAGAATAGAATAACAGGCTGGCGGAGTGGGCGAAGTGCCATTCCTGCCAGCCTGAATTTATATGGAGGAGTAGATATGGGCTTTACATATCATACAAGGTAATTATGGAGCTGCTTGTAACGTATCATCTGAAAAACTCCGACGCTGCGGCGTTTCTGTCCGCTATAGCTGATATAGGTATCCCGGCGCTTGTTCGCAGGGAGAGGGGCTGCCTGCGCTATGAATATTTCGTACCTGCCGAGGGAGGTAGTACGCTTATACTGCTGGAAAAGTGGGAGAGCGCAGAATTACAGGCACTGCACCTGGAACAGACCCACATGCAGCGCCTTGCAGCTATCAAGCCAAATTATGTTTTATCGACGGAGGTGCAGATCATTCAGCGGTGACTTTTCTGCGGCGAGTAAGGAAGTTCTCAAAGCGGAAGCGCTTGTCGAGAAAATCACCGCATAGCCCGACGGCCTTGCCCATCGTGAAAGCCGCGGCGATTGTGCCGATACCAAGACCCTCGATATGTCCAAGTCCAAAGAAGGTGAGTGCAGCCGTTATCACAAGGCAGCTGACATCAAATCCGATCTTGATCTTCGGGTAGCCGACTTTAGTGATGTCCGAAAGTTCCCGCGGGAACAGGTCGGTAGGTACTATCGGCAGTCCGCAGCGGTTGGACAGGGCAATGCCGATGCTTATTAGGCAGTAGCTGAGAACGAACCATACGATGCGCCAGGGCAGGCTGTCCGGAAGTACTCCTATCCACAGCTCGTGCAGATCCAGAAGCTCTCCGAACACGAAGCCCACGACGAAGCTGAACAGATAGGACGGTACGAACTTTCTGCGCATAATCATCAGGCTGAGCACCAGAAGTCCCTGGAAGATGTATGTCCAGGTACCGAGCGACAGGAACGGGAACACCTGCGAAAACGCATACGGCACACTGGATATCGCGGATATTCCGGCGCTTGAATACAGCATAAGTACGACGCCCAGGCTGTTTATCATCACCGCAGTGACAAGGGCTATCTCACCGCGGAACAGTGTTTTTTCTTTAGTCATGGCGAAACACTCCTTTTATTGTCCTTCACAAATTATTCTATCACTTTTGCTTTTTAGTTACAAATGAATATTTTTTATAATTTGATAGATTTTTTTGATGATATGTGCTATACTTATATAAAATGGGGGGATACGAATGAATTTAGATCATCTGAGATATTTTGTGAAGCTTGCGGAGGTACGGCATTACACCCGCGCGGCGGAGCAGCTGTGTATTTCACAGCCGAGCCTCAGCCATGCGATAAGCCAGCTTGAAGCGGAGCTTGGAGTTCCGCTGTTCGAAAAATCCGGGCGGAACACTACGCTGACGCGTTTCGGCGAGGAATTCCTGGAGTGCGCGCAGCGCTCGTTGGATACGCTGGACGTAGGGATTGAGTCGCTTCAACGGACGGCGCGTGGCGAGGGGATAGTGCGTCTGGGATTTCTGCGTACCCTGGGAGTGGATTATATTCCGCAGCTGACGTCGGATTTTCTGGCGGCGGATCCAAACAGCGGAGTTCAGTTCAGTTTCCATTCCGGGCTGTCCTCGGAACTTATCGACGGACTGCTTCAGCGTAAATACGATCTGGTATTCTGTTCGGAACCTGACCCATCGCTTGGATTGACCGCAGTTCCGGTGACGACGCAGGAACTTGTTATGATTGTCCCGAAGAATCACGAGCTTGCCGGGCGTGGATGCGTGGATCTCTGGGAAACACTGGAGTACCCGGCGATATGTTTCGCCGAAGGCTCAGGACTTCGCAGGGTCGTGGACCGCATGTACGATAAGGTCGGCGGCAGACCGTCTTCCGTGATAGAGACCGAAGAGGACGAGGTAATCGCAGGGCTGGTCGCAGCCGGATTCGGAGTGGCTGTAGTACCGAATATGGACATGCTTCATAAGCTGAATATCTCGGTGCTGAAGATCTCATCACCACCATATCGCCGGGATTTCTTCATGGTGCAGGACGAAAGCGTGTTCCTGTCGCCGGTATCCCAGAGATTCCGCAGCTTCGTGCTGGGCAGGGCTTCCGTCAAATAGCAAACTCCGCTCCGCAGCCGTCGTAAATCCTGGATCAGCTTGGGACACCTTGATTTTTTTGCACCGCGATTTTCGGGCAAAACAAAAGGCGCTGCCGCGAAAAGATCCGCATAACAGCGCCGTTTTTGGTGACCCATCCGGGACTCGAACCCGGGACACCTTGATTAAAAGTCAAGTGCTCTACCACCTGAGCTAATGAGTCATGTCATCTGGATTGACAACAATAGTATTATACCAGAAACGGTGGGCTTTGTCAAGGGCTTTTGTCAAAAAAAGTGCGCGTCTGAGGAAAGTTTGTTGAGAATTGGTAAATCAAGTGACCGGGATATGTGCATTTGTTAAAAAACACAAAAAATCGCGATTTTACTCAAAAAAACTATTGACTTTTTATAATACCTGTGGTATTATAT
>CAKSHT010000209.1 GCA_934457235.1 uncultured Oscillospiraceae bacterium | reverse complement strand
GGGAAGTCAGTCCTATTACCACGATGTCGCAGAACGGCGGGTAAAGCATCGCCTGCCGCAGTTCTATCTCCTCGTTGTAGAAATCCGGGTAATCCTGGCTGGCGGCGAGGTTCAGCACGTAATGATCCGGAGTGAATGTCTGTATCATCGCCCTGCCGCGTTTTCCGCCGCGGCCTCCCCTGCCGACGACCTGCGTTATCAGCGAGAACGTCCGCTCGTACGCCCGGAAATCACCGGCGTAAAGGCTGTTATCCGTACGCAGAACACCGACCAGCGTCACGTTCGGGAAATCCAGCCCCTTGGCGATCATCTGCGTGCCGACTATTATGTCATACTCCCCCGCCGCGAACGCCTTGAACTTGCTTTCGAAAGCGTTCTTCGCCGCGGTGGTGTCGGCGTCCATTCTGAGTATCCGCGCCTTTGGAAACAGCTCGGAGATCTCGTCCTCTATGCGCTGCGTGCCAGTGCCTTTCATCATCAGGAATCTGCTCCCGCAGGAGGGGCAGACCGCACCGAGCGCATGGGAATAGCCGCAGTAGTGGCATATCACCGCGCCGTTCGCCTTATGGTAGGTCAGCGGGAGCGCGCAGTTCGGGCACTCCAGCGCCTTGCCGCAGGTGGCACAGCGCACGCTTGTATGATAACCCCGGCGGTTGAGGAGCAGTATCGACTGCTCGCCGCGTTCGAGGTTCTTCTGCATTTCTTCTATCAGCGGCATGCTGAACGCAGAGTGATTTCCGTTCTGCGACTCAATGCGCATGTCTACGATATAGACTTCCGGGAGGACCGCGTTGTTATACCGCTCGTTCAGTTCGAACAGGCTGTAGCGCCCGTTTTTTGCGTTGTAGTAGCTCTCCAGGGACGGAGTTGCAGACGCCAGCAGCAGGAACGCCCCGTGCCAGAAGCAGCGCTGCTTCGCGACGTCCCTGGCGTGGTACCGCGGGGCACTCTCGGACTTGTAAGAGCCTTCACCCTCCTCGTCGATTACGATTATCCCCAGGTTCTGCACCGGAGCAAATACAGCGCTTCTCGTACCCACGACTATATGCGCCCCGCCGGTGCGTATGCGGGTGTACTCGTCCGCGCGCTCGCCAAGCGAAAGGCTGCTGTGGAGTATTGCAACTTCGTCGCCGAACAGCCGCCGGAATTTGCCCACCATCTGCGGCGTGAGCGATATCTCAGGCACCAGCATTATGGCGGATCTGCCCTGCTTCACGGCTTCGTCTATCAGCCGTATGAACACCGACGTCTTGCCGCTGCCGGTAATCCCGCGCAGCAGCGCGCATTTCGGGTCGTCGGAGTTCATCAGCTCCAGGCAGCCGTCAAAGACCGCCTGCTGCTTCGGCGAAAATACAATATCCGTTGGACTTTCCGTCTTGCTGATGTTGTTTTCCAGCCGGAACACCTGGTACTCGTATTCCTCAAGCATCCCCTTTTCAACAAGGCGCTTCACGACCGCCGCCGTGATGTTCAGCGCGTAACATACCTCGTGCACGGAGGCCGCGGAATTCTCCTCCAGGAACGACATTACCTGCTTCTGCTTCGGCGTGAGCTTCGGTGCTTCCGCACCATCGGGCTGTTCCGCGATTTTAACCATGAGTGTGGTTTCATCGCCGACCCGGCGCTTCAGAAGCTCGGATTCCCGCACTGCGCCTTTTTCTGTCAGCGCTTTCAGCAGCGGCTTGTCCGCAGCGTCCGGGGAATAGCGCTCCCGGAGCTGCGAAATACGCTCCAGCAGCTGGCGCTCGTTCATGTCCAGGTCGCCGGAATACCCGTTGACCGGCTCATACCGCGTTTGCAGAGTGTAGCTCAGCCCCGGCGGAAGTATCGCGCGGAACGCGTCAAAATATGTGCAGAACGTGTTGTCGCGTATCCACTTGCACAGGTGCAGCATTTCCGTGGAAATGACCGGCTCGCTGTCCGCTATGGAACTTACGAACTTCAGCTTCGTGTGCTCATCGGGTGCAGGTTCGACGGAGAACACCAGTGCAACACGGCTCTGGCTCCCCCTGCCGAACGGCACGACTACGCGCATTCCCGCGGATATCTTTCCGTAAAGGCTCTCCGGCACAAGGTAGGTGAACAGCATGTCAAAGCTGTACGCAGTACCCTCCACCGCCGCCTGGACTGCTTCTATCATTCTGCTCTGAGCGCGTTCAGAAGCGGCATACGGCGTACCTTGCGCAGCTTCTCCGCCATGATTACCGCCCTGAGGTCGTCAACAGCCTTTTCAAGCTCGCCGTTTACGATAAGGTAGTCGTAATTCTCGGCGAATTTCAGTTCCTCGCGCGCCTGCGCGGTGCGCTCGATTATCTTTTCCTCGGTCTCGGTGCCGCGCTTTCTCAGGCGGCGCTCCAGCTCATGCATGGAGGGCGGCAGGATAAATACCAGGCAGCACTCCGGGAACAGGCGCTTTATGTTCATGGCGCCCTCTACCTCTATCTTGAGGATAACGTCCCTGCCGGCGCTGAGCATGTCCTCTACCGCCTTTCTGGGCGTGCCGTAATAGTTGCCGCAGTATTCGGTGTACTCCAGTACTTCCTCGTTCTTTATCATCTGCTCGAACTGCTCGCGGGAGCGGAAATGGTAATGCACTCCGTCCACCTCCCCCTCGCGGGGAGCGCGGCTCGTCGCGGATACGGAATATCCGACATTTTCCGTACATTTGAACAGCTGTTCAAGAATCGTATCCTTGCCGCAGCCAGCCGGCGCGGACACTACAAAAAGCAGACCCTTTTCCATGATGCTTCTCCTTTTTATGTCTGAAAATATTCGTCAATCCTCATCGGAGGAAGTCTTTCCGGATATCGTTTCCGGCGTCTGCGCGGACATCACGACATGCCCGCTGTCGCAGATTATGACGGAGCGCGTGCGCCGCCCGCAGGTGGCGTCTATCGCCGTACCGTTATCCTTGGCGAGCTGCACTATGCGCTTCACCGGAGCAGCCTCCGGGCTTACCACCGCGACGATACGGTCGGCGTTGACCGAATTTCCGAAACCAATGCTGATAAGTTTCATGTCACTTCCCCTTATCTACCTTATCGACCAGCGTTGCAAGCCGCAGCGAGTACTCGCTGCGGAATTCCTCGAACCTGCCCTCGTCCAGCGC
>CAKSHT010000208.1 GCA_934457235.1 uncultured Oscillospiraceae bacterium | reverse complement strand
CCGCTCTGAAGCCGCATAAAACAACGCCCCCTCCTACTAAGGAGGGGGCAAATATTATATTTGTTTTTTTCCGAGCTCTTTGCTGTTCAGTGTATCGGTTATTTCCGGAATGTTCTTCACGCAGAAGTCAACCATTACACTTGCGACCTTTGCCGCCGTTTCAATTGACTGGCTCTGACCGTTTTTGTTCCACTCAAGAAAAAGATTAAGGAACCCGCCGTTGATGAACGAGGACATCAACATTACGTACTTTTCCTCGGAGGTTATGGTAAAATGTCCGAGAATCTTGTCTGTGGATGCTTTCAGAACCGTTTTCATGCGGGATATCAGAACGCCGCGGTAATCGCTTTTCATCAGATGGAAGTAAAAGCCGTACTGTTCCGTTATAAGTTTGTTAAGCTCTATAAACAGCGTGTATGTGCTGTCCACAAGGCTGGAACTGTCAAACCGTGAGATTATGCCGGTCAGTGAATCAACTATCTCAGATTCCGTTTCGTCCAGTATATCAGTGATGTTATTGTAATGAGTGTAGAACGTTCTGCGGTTGACGTTGGCAAGGCTGGTCAGTTCGCTTATCGTGATCGAAGCGATGTCCTTGCTTTCCATTATTTTGAACAGCGCATTGCGGATAGCTTTTTTAGTGCGGATAACTCTTTTGTCAGTATTGTTTCGGGTCGTTACAGCCATATAATCCAGCCTTTCTACACAAGGTGTATCTTTATTCACACATGTATATTATAACTGAAATAAATCTCATTGTCAACACTTTTTGACTAAAATATGCATGGCTCGTTATTCCTATATATAATATCTGTTAAGCCTTTATTACATAACTGGAAAACATCTGCAAACTGATACAAGCGTGCTTGACGAAATATGAAACATGTGTTATAATAGATACCAGTAGAAACACGACTGAAAGGACGGCTCCAATGCCACGCATTATAATCACCGACGATGAACCAATGAATCTACGCATGACGGAGTTCCTGCTCCAGAAGAACGGCTATGATACTATATTAAAGGCGTCCTCGGGAGCACAATGCCTGGAATTGCTGAAAGACGGTGCCGACCTTGTACTGCTCGATATGCTCATGCCGGAGATGAATGGCTTGCAGACATATGAACGTATACGCGAGCTTAACGGGCATGTTCCGGTGATATTCCTTACATCAACGGAGGATAACGAAATTATGGAGCGAATATGCGCCACAGGAGCCGGAGTTGTACGTAAACCGTTCAGACCAGATGAACTGTTGAACTCTGTCAGAAAAGTTCTTTCATGCGCGGGGGATTGAAAAATCACCCCGCCTTTTTGTACTATTGCACCAAAATAATTTTTTCCCCCTTGACAAATTGGGCAGAATGTATTAAAATCATAATAGTATAAACGTTTACACAGAACGTTTTTTTGCCCCGATACGGGGACTAATGATTTTCAAGGAGAACATTAACATGGCTTACATTTTAGGCGTTGACATCGGCACCTCCGGAACCAAGACCGTACTGTTTTCGGAAGACGGAACTCCGGTAGCATCCGCAACCTATGAATATCCCCTCTACACCCCGCAGAACGGCTACGCCGAGCAGGAGCCGCTCGACTGGTGGAACGCTTCCGTAAATGGAATCAAGGACGTCATCGCTGAAAGCAAAGTAAGTCCTGACGATATCAAGGGTGTCGGTCTTTCCGGTCAGATGCACGGCCTTGTAATGCTGAATGCTGAAAACCAGCCTATCCGCAAATCCATTATCTGGTGCGACCAGCGTACCGCAAAGGAAGTCGTGGAGATCACTGACAAAGTCGGCGCCGACAGAATGATCGAAATTACAGCAAATCCGGCAATCACCGGATTTACAGCGGCAAAGATCATGTGGGTAAAGAACAACGAGCCTAAGAATTATGAGAAGTGCCGTCATATCCTTTTGCCTAAGGATTACATACGCTTCATGCTCACTGGCGAGTACGCTACCGAGGTGTCAGACGCCAGCGGAATGCAGCTTCTGGATATCCCGAACCGTTGCTGGTCTGACGAGGTGCTTAACAAGCTCGGTATTGATAAGTCCCTGCTTGCAAAGGTCTATGAGTCGCCTGAGATCACCGGAACCATCACCAAGAAAGCTGCGGAGCTTACCGGACTTAAAGTTGGAACTCCCGTGGTCGGCGGCGCAGGCGATAACGCTGCTGCTGCGGTCGGCACCGGTGTTGTCGAGGACGGAAAGGCTTTCACGACCATCGGTTCCTCCGGCGTTGTGTTTGCGCATACATCCAATATCTCGATCGACAAGAAGGGCAGAGTGCATACTTTCTGCTGTGCCGTTCCCGGCTGCTGGCATGTAATGGGCGTTACACAGTCTGCGGGTCTGTCACTCAAGTGGTTCAGAGATAACTTTGCATGGGCTGAGATGGAAACGGCGCTTTCTATGGGCGTTGATCCTTATTACCTCATGGACAAGGAAGCGGGAAGCGTTCCGATCGGTGCAAACCGCCTTCTTTATATGCCCTACCTCAACGGCGAAAGGACTCCGCACCTTGATCCGAGCGCCCGCGGCGTGTTCTTCGGACTTTCTACCATGCACAAGAAGAAAGAAATGCTCCGTGCGGTAATGGAAGGTGTTTCCTACTCATTGCGTGACTGCGTGGAAGTAATGCGCGAGATGGATATAAACGTAAGCGACATGATGGCGTGCGGTGGTGGCGGAACCTCTCCACTGTGGCGTCAGATGCTGGCTGACCTTTACGGCTGCCAGGTAAAGACCACGCAGAACAAGGAAGGCCCTGCACTTGGCGTAGCTCTTCTGGCGGCTGTCGGAGCGGGAATTTACAAGAGCGTTCCCGAAGCGTGCCGTGCAGTCATCAAGCCTGAGAAGATACAGGAGCCGATTGCGGAGAATACCGCCGAGTACGAAAAGGTATACGCAATGTACCGCAAACTTTACCCGGCAATGAAGCAGTGCTTCGCTGACCTGGCACAGATGTAATAAAGATGCCTCCTGAATGGGTCATCATTCGGGGGGCATTTTCAGAACTTGCTATAGACACATCATTCATGACATTTTCAGAGGTGCAATATGTTTTGTGAAAATTGCGGTAAAATGCTTAAACGTCCCCAGGC
>CAKSHT010000207.1 GCA_934457235.1 uncultured Oscillospiraceae bacterium | reverse complement strand
CACGACATGCCCGCTGTCGCAGATTATGACGGATTTCGTCCGCCTGCCGCAGGTGGCGTCGATCGCAGTGCCGTTGTCCTTCGCAAGCTGCACGATACGCTTCACCGGTGCAGCCTCTGGGCTTACCACCGCGACTATCCTGTCGGCGTTCACGGTATTGCCGAAGCCTATGCTTATCAGCTTCATATCGTTACCCCTTGTCTACAAGCGTTGCAAGCTTCGCGGAATACTCGTTGCGGAATTCCTCGAACCTGCCCTCGTCCAGCGCGTCGCGTATCTTCTCCATAAGAGTATTGTAGAAATACAGATTGTGCTGCACTGCGAGTCTGCCGCCGAGCTGCTCGCCAGCCTTGAACAGGTGGCGGATATACGCGCGGCTGAAATTACGGCAGGTAGGGCAGTCGCACTTGGGGTCAAGCGGCTTGTCGTCAAGCTCGTAGCACTTGTTTGTGGCGTGCATTATGCCGTCCCAGGTGAATATCGTGGCATGGCGCGCGTTTCTGCTCGGCATTACGCAGTCGAACATGTCGATACCGCGGTAAACGCCCTCGATTATATTCGACGGAGTTCCCACGCCCATAAGGTATCTGGGCTTGTCCACCGGAGCGTGCGGCAGAACTACGTCCAGAATGTGGTACATATCTTCGGTAGGCTCGCCGACTGCAAGCCCGCCGATGGCATAGCCGTCAAGGTTCATCTGCGCGATGGTCTGCATATGCGCCACGCGGATATCGTCGTAGGTACCGCCCTGGTTTATCGCAAAGAGCATCTGCTGCCTGTTTATCGTCTCCGGTAGCGTATTAAGACGCGCCATCTCGTCCTTGCAGCGCTGGAGCCATCTTGTAGTACGCTCTACGGAGCGCTGTACGTAATCCCTTGGAGCAGGGTTCTCAACGCACTCGTCGAACGCCATCGCGATGGTGGAAGCCAGGTGCGACTGTATCTGCATGCTCTCCTCCGGGCCGATGAACAGGCGCCTGCCGTCGATGTGGCTCGCGAAGTACACGCCCTCTTCCTTTATCTTGCGCAGCTTAGCCAGGGAGAACACCTGAAATCCGCCGCTGTCCGTCAGTATGGGCTTGTCCCAGTTCATGAACTTGTGAAGTCCGCCCATCTTGTATATCACATCGTCCCCTGGGCGCAGGTGCAGGTGGTAGGTGTTGCACAGCTCCACCTGCGTTTTCAGTCCCTTGAGGTCAACGGAGGATATGCCGCCCTTTATCGCAGCGGCGGTTCCCACGTTCATGAAAAACGGCGTTTCTATCGCGCCGTGCGGGGTCGTGAATATTCCCCGTCGCGCGCGTCCTTCTGTCTTTTTCAGTTCAAACATTCAGTGCTCCTTATTCTCCCTTTAAAATTTCAATTATCCTGTCAGCCGCCTTGTAGATATCGCCGCAGCCGAGCGTTATTACTAAATCTCCAGGCTGGACGTTCGCCGCGACATACTGTGCGACCTCCTCCATACCGGTGTACCATACGCAGCCGTCTATCTTCGCCGCGAGGTCCTTTGAATAGATGTTGTAGGTGTTCTTCTCGCGGCTGCCCATTATCTCAGTCAGCACTACCTTATCAGCAATGGAGAGCGCCTGCGCGAACTCGTCTAGCAGCATTGCCGTGCGGGAATAGGTGAACGGCTGGTGCACCGCCCACACGCGCCTGAAGCTCATTTCCTTGGCGGTTTTGAGCGTAGCGGCTATCTCCGCCGGGTGGTGGGCGTAATCGTCAACGACAGTCACTCCGTTTATCTCCGCAAGACGCTCAAATCTGCGCATTGCGCCGCCAAACTTATCCAGCCCCTCGCGCAGAGCCTCCGCCGGAATACCTGCGGAATAAGCCGCCGCACACGCCGCGACTGCGTTATATACGTTGTGGATACCCGGAACGCGTATCGTAATGTGCTCCAGCTTTTCGCCGTGGTGCATGATGTCGAATTCCGTCAGGAAGTCCGCCTTGTGGTCGATGTTCTCGGGGTAGAAATCGCAGTCGGAGGTCTTGCCGAAAGTGATGACCCGCGCCGCCGTTCCGCTTGCGTTCACGGCTTCCATCGTATTGGCGTCGCTGCCGTTGGCGATCACCATATCCGTAGTCTTTTTGCAGAACTTTGAGAAGCTGAGCTTCAGATTTTCCATCGTCTTGAAGTAATCCAGGTGGTCGCGGTCGATGTTCAGAACTATTGAGATATTCGGGAACAGCTTGAGGAACGTATCCACGAATTCACACGCCTCGCAGACCATATACTCGCTCTTGCCTGCCCTGCCGCTTCCGCCGATGGCTTTCAGCTTGCCGCCGATAACCGCGGAAATGTCGATACCCGCCGCCAGCAGGATATGCGTCAGCATGGAGGTAGTCGTAGTCTTTCCGTGGGTGCCGCTCACGCAGAACGCCTTTCTGTACCAGCTTGTGACAAGTCCGAGAAGCTCGCTGCGCTCTACAGTAAGAACGCCGCTGTTCTTCGCCGCAATAAGCTCGGGATTATCCGCCATTATCGCCGCGGTATGCACGATGAGATCGGCGCCCTTGATATTCTCCGGGGAGTGCCCCAGGTGCACCGGGATACCCATTTTGCGCACTGCGTCCAGGGTGGCGGTCTCGTTGTTATCCGAGCCGGTAAGGTAATACCCCTGGGAATGCAATATCTGCGCCAGCGGGTACATTCCGGAGCCGCCTATGCCGATAAAGTGAATGTGCTTTTTTCCAGTAAGAAAATCTTCCACGGTAAAACTCCTTCTTTCGGGATAGTTATTACAATATTTGTATGTATATTATCCGCAAAAATTCCCACAATAACACCAAAAACAATGGAGGGTTCTTATGGAAATAAGCGACATTAAAATCAGAAAAACAATGCATGACGGGCGGCTGCGCGCCGTCGTTTCAGTAACGCTCGACCACGCCGTTGCGATACACGATATAAAGATCGTGCAGGGCGACGACCGGCTGTTCGTTGCGATGCCCAGCCGCCGTGAGGATAACGGAGTCTACCGTGACATAATCCACCCGATAAACACCGACGCACGGGGAGAGTTTGAAAACAGCATTATTGCAGCGTACCAGAATTTTATTTCATAGCACACAGGCGGGATTTCCCGCCTGTTTTTTTACTTTCTGTCAAGCAGTATTT
>CAKSHT010000206.1 GCA_934457235.1 uncultured Oscillospiraceae bacterium | reverse complement strand
CGTTATGGCTATGGCGGGCGCACAGCGTGTATTCGCACTGCTCGACTCCAAGCCCGAAGTAGACGACGGATACGTTGAGCTTGTAAACGCAAAGATCTCCGAGGATGGCACGATAACCGAAACCAAGGAGCGCACCGGCGTATGGGCATGGAAGCACCCGCATACCGCAGACGGCTCCGTAAGCTATCGAAAGCTTGAAGGAAGCGTGGTATTCGACGGCGTTGACTTCGGCTACGACGAGAAGAAAATGGTGCTGCACGACATCAAGCTCCACGCAGAGCCTGGTCAGAAGATCGCGTTTGTAGGTTCCACCGGTGCCGGAAAGACAACCATAACGAACCTCATAAACCGTTTCTACGATATCCAGGACGGTAAGATACGTTACGACGATATCAACATCAACAAAATAAAGAAAGCTGATCTTCGCCGCTCGCTGGGTCTGGTTCTCCAGGATACTCACCTGTTCACCGGCACGGTAATGGACAATATCCGTTACGGACGCCTTGACGCCACGGACGAAGAGTGCATCGCCGCCGCCAAGCTCGCAAACGCACACAGCTTCGTAAAGCGTCTGCCGGACGGCTATAACACCATGCTGACCGGCGACGGCGCGAACCTCTCCCAGGGTCAGCGCCAGCTCCTCGCAATAGCAAGAGCCGCCGTAGCAGACCCGCCAGTACTGATACTTGATGAGGCTACATCCTCCATCGATACCAGAACCGAGCGCCTTGTGCAGGACGGTATGGATAAGCTCATGAGCGGCAGAACAACGTTCGTTATCGCTCACAGACTGTCTACGGTACGCAATTCCGACTGCATCATGGTACTTGAGCAGGGTCGCATAATTGAGCGCGGAAGCCACGATAAGCTCATTGAAGAGCAGGGTCGTTACTACCAGCTCTACACCGGCAAGCCCGCTAAGAAGGCTGCTGAGTAAGTCAACAGAATAACAGAACGGCAGGTCTATAAGTTGACCTGCCGTCTTTGTATTATGTGATTTTGTTGTAATACCAGTCCGGAGTGTCGCCGAAATCCGCCGCAAGCTTGTCGCCGTATTCGTCGCGTATTCTGGCGCATAACAGTGCGAATTCCCGGAGAACAGGCAGTGACTCGCCTTCCTTTTCCATTTCGTAATCCATCTCGGCAAGTGTGTTGATATCAAAGTTGCAACCGCTTATATCCAGCCACACGCGGAACCTGTACCCATCGGAAATTTTCTGAATATACGCGCAGTATGTGAATCCATGACTGTCGCGGAAGTCGTATTCGCCGAGCCAGCCGGGATTCCCCTTTTTGTGCGTGAATCCCGTTCCGGCGAACGCCTTTTTCAGTACAGGAACATCTGCAAGGTGGGGAATAGGCACCTTGTCACTGCTATAAGGGTAACGCTTGGGGACGGGAAGAATTTCTTTCATAAATCCATCAAGATACTTGAAGTGATTACTTTTAAGCACTGTAAATCTGTTGTTCTCTTCCCTGGAGAAAACGCATTTCGTTTCTGACTCTACAGGCTTTCCGAGATAGGGTATCAGTTTTTCAATGACAATGGAGTCATCATGCGGTTCTGGGTCGGCAGTGACCTCGATACATACCGAAATCTTAACGAGTTTAAGTCCGTCGTCATAGCATCGTTCCTGCGCAATATAGTTTGAGAAAAAGTGAACGTTTGTGAGCTTTGAAATATCAGCATTTTCCCATAACAAGTCGGGGACGGGCGCGGCGGTTTCTTCACCGAGCCAGTTCACGCCGCTCAGCAGGACATGCCCGAACGGAATATTAAAAGGGCGCGGTATTTTTGAAAACATTGCGAAAATATCGTCATAGTCCGATTTATCGGCGAAAATCTCCCCGGACAGCCAGTTTTCCGTGTAGCTGCATATCATCGGTTCATTTTCTGCCAGCTTGTAGTACTTTTTCAGTTCCGGTAACTTTTCAAGCACATTTGATATAGTCCTGTCCCCGGATACGGTGCTTGCCGCAAACGCAAGGTCAGACCAGCCGAACCCAAGCTCCGCAAGCATATTCTGAATATATGACTGAGCGTCCTTGAACTTTACTTTATCCGCAATGTTGAACCTGTATATGTTGAAAACTCTCATGCTTACCTCTCAAACCATTTGATTTTATTTGTGATGATATCAGTATAACATAAGAAGCAGAAAATGTCAACAGAAAAAGGGAGAACCTTTTGATTCTCCCTTTTTGATATCATGAAAATTACATCTGCTTGCGAACCTTGATGTGAACCTCGCGGAGCTGCTGCTCTGTAACCTCGGTAGGTGCGCCGAGGAGCAGATCCTGCGCGTTGGAGTTCAACGGGAACGCAATTATCTCGCGAATGCTCTCTTCGCCGGTCAGCAGCATAATCATGCGGTCAACGCCGGGAGCCATACCTGCATGAGGCGGAGCACCGAACTTGAACGCATTATAGAGCGCGCCGAACTTGCTTGCAACATCCTCTTCAGTGTAGCCTGCGATCTCGAACGCCTTGATCATGATGTCGAGGTCATGGTTACGAACTGCACCGGAAGAAAGCTCAACGCCATTGCATACGATGTCGTACTGATAAGCCAGGATATCAAGCGGATTCTTGTTCAGCAGTGCGTCCAGACCACCCTGCGGCATTGAGAACGGGTTGTGTGTAAAGATTATCTTGCCAGTTTCTTCGTCCAGCTCGTACATCGGGAAGTCCACGATGAAGCACAGCTCAAAGCGGCTTTCATCAATGAGGTTCATGCGCTTAGCAACCTCAGTGCGGATCTGTCCGGCAAACTTCGGAGCGTTCTTCTTGCTGTCCGCGATGAAGTACAGAACATCGCCGACTTCAAGCTCGCAGCGAGTTGCCAGCTCCTTGCGCTGGTCGTCGTTCAGGAACTTGTCGATCGGGCCGTTGTACTTGAACATGCCGTTCTCGCCCTCTTCAACCTTGAAGTAGCCGAGACCCTTCATGCCGACTTCCTCGGTAGCGAATTCCTCCATGCTCTTGAAGAATGTCTTGGACTGCTTAGCCATGCCAGGAACTCTGATACCACGTACCACCTTGTTGCAGAACGGCTTGAAATCACTGTCTACGAACAGGTCAGAAAGCTCCTTGATCACCAGCGGATTACGCAGGTCCGGCTTGTCTGATCC
>CAKSHT010000205.1 GCA_934457235.1 uncultured Oscillospiraceae bacterium | reverse complement strand
CCTGCGCGTAGCTGCACAGCACGTCCACCGCAGCGACCGCCGCCGCAGCCGCCGCAGGTCGCGCAGCTGCCGGTGCAGCCGCTGCTCTGGGTGGTCGGGCAGGTCATGGGGTCGGCGCCCTGGAGCGTGAGGGTCAGCACGGTGTTCACCTGGCTCATCAGGTCGTCCATGCCCTGCTTTGTGACGGTGAACAGCGCCATGTTCTCGTTAGTCATTACCTTTTCGTAGGCTTCCTGCATCTTTGCGTTAAGCTCCTGGAGCTTCTCCTTGTTCTGCTCCTCCTCTGACTTATTGTACTCCATCGCGGCGTTCTGGCGGATAAGGTTGAATTCGCCGATGAGGTTCTGTAACTCCATGTCCTCGTCGTTAGCCTTCTTCGCCTTTGCGTACTCAATGTAGCGCTCGTCCTCCTGTATTGCCTTGCCCAGTTCTCTTACTGCCTGTATTGCGTCCATTTCAGTTCTCCTTTACTAATTCACCTATCAGCGCCCAGTTGAGCGCGTCCGTTATCTTCACATCGACAAAGCTGCCGATGAGCGACTTGTCCCCGTCGAAATCGACGATGATGTTCTGTATGCTCTTTCCGGTAAGGCAGCCGTCACGCGTCCGTCCCGGTCCCTCGCACAGCACGCGCAGCGTCCTGCCGATGTAGTTGTGATAGGAAGAGCAGCCTATCTCGCCCTGTACCTCAAGTAATTCGCGGAACCACTTTCCCTTTTCCTCCTGGGATATCGGGTCGGGCATTTCCGCCGCCTTAGTTCCCTTGCGCGGGCTGTAGATGAACGTGAACAGCGAGTCGTACTTCACCTCGCGGATAAGGCTCAGCGTTTCCTGGAAGTCATCGTAGGTCTCGCCGGGGAAGCCGACGATTATGTCCGACGTCAGCGCAACGTCCGGGATACGCTCTTTCGCGTAGTTTATCAGCTCCAGGTAGTGCTCACGGGTGTAGCTGCGGTTCATCAGCCTCAGTATCCTGCTGCTGCCGGACTGCACCGGAAGATGGAAGTGCCTTGTCACCTTTTCACACTCCGCGATGGTGTCGATAAGCTCCCGGGTGGCGTCCTTCGGGTGGCTGGACATATAGCATATCTTGAACTCACCGGGGATCGCGTTGATACGCCGCAGCAGTTCCGGGAAATTCACATCGGTGCCCTTTCCGTAGCTGTTGACGTTCTGTCCCAGGAGGAGCAGTTCCTTGTATCCCTGCTCCACAAGACAGCGTGCCTCGCTGACTATCTCGTCGGCGTCGCGGGAGCGCTCTCGCCCCCGGACATACGGCACGATGCAGTATGTACAGAAATTGTTGCAGCCGTACATTATCGGAATGCTCGCCTTCAGTCCGCTCTCGCGGCGCAGCGGGAGCCCCTCGGCGATAACGCCGTCCATCTGCGGAATGGATATCTGCCGCTTGTGCGTTGTCATAGCCTCGTAAACGAGCTGCGGGAGCGTATGCAGCACGTGGGTGCCGAACACCATATCCACATACGGGAAGCTCTTTCTGATACGCTCTGTAATGTGCTCCTGCTGCACCATGCAGCCGCACACGCCGATGAGCATATCGGGATTGAGCTTCTTATTGTGCTTCAATGCGCCGAGGTTTCCGAACACGCGGTCCTCTGCGTTCTCACGGACTGCGCAGGTATTGAACAGCACCAGGTCGGCACCGTCCGCCGTGTTTGAAAAGCCATAGCCCATATCCGCCAGCATACCCTTTATCTTCTCGCCGTCGCTGACGTTCTGCTGGCAGCCGAAGCTGTGCACATGCGCCACCGGAGGCTCTTCCCGGTCGCTGTTGAGCTCCCGGACCTTTCGGGCAAATTCCTTTTGTGCCGCTAATTCCGCGGCGGTCACTTTTGTTGTCATCAGTCGTTTTTTCCTTAACTTAAAATATCCGTGTAAGAGAATAGTATAACATATTTGCTCAGAAAAATCAAGCCGTCAGCGCTTCGGGGTCCTGGCAAATACTGCCGCGTCAACGCTGGCGGCGCCCGCGTTCCTGAGTATCTCCGCGGCAGCTGAGAGAGTCGCGCCGGTGGTGCAAACGTCGTCTATCACAAGCACCGTCTTTCCGCGGATATCCGCAGACGGAACAATGACGAACGCGTCACGCACATTCTCGCTGCGCAGCTTTGCGCCGAGGTACTTCTGCTCGTTCTTGAAGTTTCTGACTTTCATTGTGCGCTGATATGGTACGCCGCTCATTACCGAAACCAGCTCCGCAATCTTCTCACTGTGGGGATAGCCAAGCTCCCGGCAGCGTTCGCGGCTGGACGGTATCGCGGTCAGCACGTCCGCCTGACGTATCTCCTCCGGGAACGCCTCAGATATCATTGCGGAAAACGCGTCGATGGAATAACGGTAAAATCCGTTCTTCATGCGCAGGACGGCGCTCTTCGAATCGTTGTCATAGTAACACACTGCGTATAACCTGTCCACGCCCCGCGGCGGCGGATCCTGGACGTCAACGAAATTCAGACTTTCGTAGCATTTGTCGCACCAGAACTCCTGCGCTCCGACGACCCTGTTGCAGAACGGGCACCTGTTCGGCATAAGCAGCGAAATGGCAATGCGCCGTTTTTCCCAGAGCTTCATACGAACATATCCTCCAGCATGGGCTTAAGGCA
The DNA here is from genome assembly GCA_934457235.1 of uncultured Oscillospiraceae bacterium. Lineage (GTDB taxonomy): Bacteria > Bacillota > Clostridia > Oscillospirales > Ruminococcaceae > CAG-115. The sequence goes on along the minus strand of CAKSHT010000205.1, from coordinate 544 downwards.
GGAGTAACGCAGCATACGCCGGTCGTTGCTTACCATGTTCTGCACCTTAGCCTCGCTGCCGATGATTATGAGTATGCTCTTGGCGCGGGTGACAGCGGTGTAAAGCAGGTTCCTGTAGCTGAGCCTGTCCATTCCGTTCGGCAGCGGAATTATCACCGCGGGGTACTCGCTGCCCTGGCTCTTATGTATCGTCACAGCGTAAGCGTGCTCTATCCTTTTCAGCATGTCGCCGCTGTAGGTCGCCGCGCGTCCGTCGAAGTCTATATCCAGCTTCGCGTTCACCTTGTCAGCCATGCGGATTATCCCGATATCGCCGTTGAATATGCCGTGGGACAGCTCCGTGCCCCGTCGCCACTCGGCGTCATAATCGTTCTTTGTCTGCATTATCTTGTCGCCGGTGCGGAACAGCGCATTGCCGTACTTCACCTCGGAGCGGTTTCTTGCCGGTGGATTCAGCGCCAGCTGAAGCTCCTTGTTTATATTCTGCGTGCCGACGATGCCTATCCTTGACGGACACAGGACCTGGATATCCTCCAGCGGAGAG
>CAKSHT010000204.1 GCA_934457235.1 uncultured Oscillospiraceae bacterium | reverse complement strand
CGCTTGAGATCACAAAGACCGCAGTACGTCCGGAATATTACACTGACGAGGACACGACCTATGTGATAAGCATAACCAACAGCAGCGCAGAAGCTCTCGCGGGACTGACGGTAACTGATAACCTCGGCGCGTACCAGTGGAATGAAGCTGCTCTGGTTCCGCTGAGCTATATTGAAGGATCCCTCAGATACTACGTGAACGGCGTATTACAGCCGGAGCTTGACCCGGACGCCGGAGAAACTCTTGTGATACCGGGGGTAAGCGTACCAGCAAACGGCAATGCAATGCTTATCTACGAAGTGCGCCCGAACATTAACGCGCCGCTTGAAGCCGGCTCGACCATCACAAACACCGCAGCCGCAGAGGGACGCGGCGTAGCCGAGATCATTGCGGCGGACGAGGTAGTCACGGTATCAGACCGCGTACTCCTTTCCATCAGCAAGTCTGTCGAACCGACAACGGTTACGGCCAACGGACAGATAACCTATACCTTTGTTATCCAGAACACCGGAAACGCACCGGCTGACGCCGCCGTCGCCGCAATAGTCGAGGATACGTTCGACCCGGCTCTCCAGGGACTTACAGCGACTTACAACGGAACCGCGCTTGTCGCCGGCAAGGACTACACCTATGACCAGACGACCGGAGCTTTCGAAACCGCCGCCGGAACGATACAGATAGACGCCGCCGCATTTGCCCGGAATGAAACTACCGGCGCATTCGCTGTTACTCCCTCTGTAGGAGTGCTCGTGGTTTCCGGCACCATCTGACATTTAAAGGGAACTGGCATTAAAACAGTACAGGGGCGGATTACCGTCCCTGTATTATTTTATCCCTCAATGATGGGAGCAAAGCGAATTCTGATATCCGGGAGTTTAGTCATTGTGGTATAATAGTTTGTCTGCCAGTCGCCGCCCTGTGAAGGGTCGTTCTCGCCGGTCGCGGGAGGAGCAAATATCTTGAGGGTAAGGTCTGCCGCGCCGTCAAGGGGCTTCTCGAAGAATGCAGGCATGAAGTCTATAGTCTTGGCTTCGGGGCTCTTGTAGAACCACTTGCCGTTTATCTCCATCATAAGGTTGAGCGGCTCGTCAAATGTAGCCTCGCAGAATACCGGGCTCTTGTCGAAGTGAAGCGGGATAGCAATGCCTGTAGCGTCCTCGCTGCCGCCCCAGCGCAGCGTTACGGGTAATTTTTCCTCAGCGCCCTGCTTTACGGACGGATAGAAATACTCGTCGTGAATGATCTCCTTGTATGTCTGGAGCGCAGGCTGCTCGATACCTACATCGGGGTTGTTGGGATCCTCGATCTCAAGTCCCAGTCTGCCGCGGTCGCGGAACTGATAGAATGTAAATCCGCTGAACCAGCCCTGTTCGGGGTCGTTCCTGAGCAGGTCGCAGAACTCCCTGATCATTGCCGCCTGGTCATACGGACCGGTAACGTCGCCGTCCGCATTGAACTCGCTCATTACCATCGGCTTCTGAACTCCGCCGCAAAGCTCCTTATAACGCTTCTGGGAGAGCTTTGTAAGATTGTATGTGTCAGACACCTTGCTTCTGCTGAAGCTTGTTCCGCCAACGTCTGCCACGTCATATGGCCAGCCCCAGTGAAGGCTCATGTACTTGTCAACAGACCAGATATCAGTTGCACGTACTGCGTCAGCAAACTCCTTCTCCATCTCGATCTCTCCGCCCTTTTCGGGGTGCTCAACGCCGCCGATGCAGAGGATAGTCGAAACGTTCGGCGCTTCCTTCTTGATGATGTTATGGAAACGAACATAGAAATCAGCTATCTGCTGGTATGTAGCGCGCTTGGTAAAGCTGAACCAGTTGCCGGTAGCCTCGTGATTTATACGGAGCTGCATTCTGCCGTAGGTACGAAGCTCCTGTGCGATCTTTATGAGATACTCGTCAGTGAGGTTCGGGTCGATTGTAAGAGTGAGAATAACGTCCTGACCGTGGCGGCGTACATCCTTCATGCAGGTGAAAGGCTCTCCGTCGGTGGTCCCGCCGATACCGCCCTTGTAGGTGAAGTAATCGTCATACGGATAATCCCACTGGAAGCTGACTTCCTGGTCTGCGAAAGCGTCGCGCGCACGTACAGGCCAAGTCTTATCAAGCGGATAATAGCAATACATCAGGCTGACAGCGCGGTGCGGTCTGCCCATCTTGTGGAGGATATAATCCTGGTTTACGTACTCGCCGCGCTCGCTTCCATCGCCAAGATCGACAGCGCACTTTGCCGGACCCATTTCAACTGAATAGATTTTCTGTTCCATCAACTTTATTCCTTTCGGTTTTTTCACAGGGCTGCTGCGAATGATTTACGGTTCTGGCTGTAATACATTCTCCTTTGTATCAGCCGATGGAACTATTATAGCACACTTTGTAAACGTTTTCAAGTAGTTGAGCAGCTTTTTTTGAATAATTTTTACCCAAAAAACAAAACGATATTTTCATACGTCAAAAAGGGCGGGATAACCCCGTCCTTTGAGACCGTCGAAAAAGTCACTAAAGTGACTTTTCCGCCGAACATCCGCCCTGCGCGCACTCATTGTCGGCATAGCCGACAATTCGCACACTTGTGCGGATAGAAGTGTTTTTTGCCCCGGGAAACCCGTGACAAAAAACGGATTCAAAATGCCCGCTTCGCGGGCATAACTGATTTTTTCGACAAGCTGAAAGGGCGGGATAACCCCGTCCTTTTCACTTATTTTCACTTATATGATACCCACGCCGCGGTAAAAATTCGAGGTGTAATAATCGGAGGTTATATCCACTTCCTTGACCTGCGTTCCGGGCATAAGGCAAGCCACCATTACCCCGTTTCCTGCATAAATGCCTCCGAACTCAGCGTTTGTCCCGCTTTCCGAGAAAAACACCAGATCTCCTGGCTTTACCTCATCATATCCAAGGATCGCGCCCATCCCGGACTGCGCGGATACGCCGCGCGGACAGGTGATATAACCATTTTCGCGGAGAACATAATATATAAATCCGCTGTTATCAAAGCCGCCTGCCGGGGTTTCGCCGCCGTCGGCGAAGTCAGTTCCGATAAGGGAGCGTGCAAGTGCAATGATATCAGCCGCCGTGCCGGTTTCCGGTATATCCTCCGTGCGGCTGGTTTCGGACGTCTGGGGATCGCTCTGGACTGAAACCGGCTCCGGCTCGGAATTTTCCTCAGTGACTGAAGTAACCGGCTCAGTGCGGGAAG
>CAKSHT010000203.1 GCA_934457235.1 uncultured Oscillospiraceae bacterium | reverse complement strand
GTGCTAATTTATGTCCGAAAGCGTATTGAAGTGAGTAACGAATAGTGGTACAATAGTAACGAATAATTATAAAGCCAGAAAGGAATCAAACCCATGAAATACCAGAACCCCGTCGTATCCGGATTTTACCCCGACCCCAGCGTATGCGAGAGCAACGGCAAGTACTACCTCGTGTGCAGCTCGTTCCAGTACTTCCCCGGCGTTCCGCTGTTTGAGAGCGACGACCTTGTGAACTGGAAGCAGATAGGTCATGTCCTCACCAGAAAGAGCCAGGTAATGCTGGACAAGATAAACAGCTCCGGCGGCGTTTTCGCGCCTACTATCCGCTGCATAAACGGCAGATTCTACATGGTCACCACCAACGACACCACCCACCAGAATTTCTATGTATGGACAGACGATATCCACGGCGAATGGTCTGAGCCAGTGTACGTCGATCAGGGAGGAATCGACCCTTCCCTGTTTGAAGAGGACGGTCGTGTTTACTTCATGAGCAACGGCGCGGACGATAACGGCATTGGCGGCGTCGTTCAGTGCGAAATCGACATCGCAACGGGTAACAAGCTCTCCCCCAGCCGCTGCATCTGGCAAGGCTCCGGCGGACGCTACCTGGAAAGCCCGCACCTCTATAAGATAAACGGTACATACTACCTCATGGCTGCCGAGGGCGGCACCGAATACGGTCACATGATCACCTGCGCCCGCGCGGATTCCGTATGGGGTCCGTTCGTGGGGAATCCGCACAATCCCGTGCTCACAAACCGCAACAAGGCGCCGTTCATTATCCAGGGAATAGGCCACGGCGACCTCATTCAGGATAAGTACGGCGACTGGCATGTTCTGTCACTTGGGTTCCGCCAGCAGCACATCTGGCGCCCCTACCACCACCTCGGCAGGGAGGTGTTCCTCACCCCGGTCAAGTTCGGCGAGGACGGCTGGTTCACCTGTGGCAACGATGGAACCACCGACGAGTTCTATGAGATAAAGGGAGATTTCAAGCAGAAACCGCAGCGCGAATTTACCTTTGAGAATACCCGCTGGGTCGTTGAATGGTGCTTCATGCGCCACCCGCACATGGAAAACTATGAGCTTTCCGCCGACAGAGCGGTACTCCACGGAACTGACATCACCCTGGACGACGTTGATTCACCGACGTTCGTCGCAATGCGTCAGCGTGAGTTCCACATGGAAATGAAATCCGTTGTCCGCGTGAACGGCGGTATCGGCGGACTCACCGTCCTCATCACCGAGAACGAGCACTATGATATCCTCCTGGAGCAGACAGACTCCGGCTGCAACGCAGTACTCATGCTGAACATCGGCGGGATAAAGCACCGCCAGAACGCCGTTGCCATCACCGGAAATTCCGCGCAGCTCATCATTCGTGCGGACTGCTTCGGCTACAGTTTCTTCGTCCTGCAGAACGGCAATGAGATACAGCTCGGCTACGGCAGCACCAAGTATCTTTCCAGCGAGGTCGCTGAGGGATTCACAGGCGTCATGACAGGACTTTTCGCAGTCGGAGGCACCGCGGAGTTCACTGACTTCAGCTGCAATTACACAAAACCGGAATAAATGACAGGCAGCCGTTTGGCTGCCTGTCATTTTCTGCTCATATAAACATCAAACCCCTGTGATATTACTCACAGGGGTTTGATGCTGGTTTGGTTGGTAATTATATGAAAAGGTGCGGTTGTCGAATTCATTGTAAAGCGGCTGTGTCCCGATTTATTTCATCTCCGCTTTACAATTATATTTTAACGGCGTCACGTGAATTATTCAAGTGTGTTATGTGAAAATCTGATAAAAACGCAATGTTCATTTTGTAGATAATGACACAACATCCGTTTCCCTGAGAGATTTAACATAAATTTTACATTGGCTTATCCGGAATTTTACGTTTCCTTATTGATTTATTATCCGAAAAATGGTATAATAATTAAGAATAGCATATTATAGCACATTCCCGTGCTGAATATAGACCTACACAAAAGAACGGAGTGTACACAAATGAGAAGAACTAAGATCGTATGTACCATGGGTCCCGCAACAAAGGACGACAAGGTCCTTCGCGCACTGATCGACAGCGGAATGAACGTTGCCCGTCAGAATTTCTCCCACGGCACCCATGAAAGCCACAAGATAGACCACGACCGCATCGTACGTATCGCCAAGGAAGCCGGACAGCCCGTAGCCACCCTGCTCGACACAAAAGGACCGGAGGTAAGGCTGCGTAAATTCAAGGGAGGCGCAAAGCCCGAAATAAAGACCGGAAATACGTTCACTCTCACCACCCGCGAAGAGGAAGGCACCGCTGAGCGTGCTTCCATCAGCTACAAGGGACTTCCCGGAGACATAACCAGCGGAACCCGTATTCTCATCGACGACGGCAACATAATCCTCAGATGCAGTGAGATACGCGAGAACACCGATGGCACTTCAGACATCGTGTGCACCGTCCTCAACGGCGGCGTACTTTCGGACAATAAAGGCGTGAACGTCCCTGGCGTAAAGCTCTCTATGCCATACATCAGCGAGGTGGACGAAAGCGATATCCGCTTTGCGGCTCAGGAGAACTTCGACTTCGTTGCAGCGAGCTTCGTTACCTGCGCGGACGATATACTTGCAGTCCGCAAGATTCTTGAAGAAGAGGGACGTCCCGACATACGCATAATCGCGAAGATCGAAAGCGGCGACGGAGTACGCAACATCGACTCAATTCTGCACGTAGCCGATGGAATAATGGTAGCCCGCGGCGACATGGGTGTTGAAATTCCGTTCGAGGAAATTCCGCAGCTCCAGAAAATGCTGATAAAGAAGGGCTACAACGCAAACAAGCAGGTCATCACCGCGACACAGATGCTTGAATCCATGATAAAGAACCCCCGTCCCACCCGTGCGGAAACCACCGACGTAGCCAATGCGATCTACGACGGCACCAGCGCTATCATGCTTTCAGGAGAGACCGCCGCAGGTCTGCATCCGGTAGAGGCAGTACGCACAATGGCGCTTATCGCTGAGACCACCGAAAAGGCTATCGACTACAAGAAGCGCTTCTACAAGCTTGAAAACCCCGATATCGTGAACGTATCCACGGCGATATCCCACGCAACAGTTTCCGCCGCAATGGACCTCGGAGCTACCGCGATAATCACCGTGACCAAGACCGGAACCACCGCCCGCATGCTTTCCCGCTACCGTCCGGAGTGCCCGATAATCTCCT
>CAKSHT010000202.1 GCA_934457235.1 uncultured Oscillospiraceae bacterium | reverse complement strand
CTCGACGTCGAGGAGCTTTACGACGCTTCCTCGAAGTACACGGATAACGAGATACGTGAAAAGCGCCTGCATTTCGGACTGGTGTTCCAGTCGTTCAACCTGTTCCCGCAGTACACCGTATTGAAGAACGTGTGCCTGGCACCGGAGCTTATGCGGATAAATCAGAGCAAGACCAAGCTTTCACGCCCGGAAAAGGCTCAGATAAAGCGCGAGATTGAGGAGAATGCACGGACGATACTTGCTTCCGTCGGGCTTTCCGAAAAGCTGATGAACTACCCTTGCGAGCTTTCCGGCGGACAGCAGCAGCGCGTAGCCATCGCCAGGGCGCTTGCGATGAATCCCGCGATACTGTGCTTTGACGAACCGACTTCCGCCCTCGACCCGGAGCTTACCGGCGAGGTACTCCGTGTAATCAAGGAACTCAAGGACGCCGGACGCACGATGATCCTTGTCACCCACGAAATGGGCTTCGCAAGAAGCGCAGCGGACAAGGTGATCTTCATGGCGGACGGAATTATCGAGGAATACGGCACCCCCGAAGAGGTGTTCGGAAATCCGAGCAGCGCCAAAACAAAGACATTTCTGGAAAAATCCCTAGAAAACATCAACTGACATTTTGCAATGTTGCATTTGCAATCTTGCAAAATCGGACGATAAAATGCTGCGAAAAGGCGTGAAACGGATGTTTCTGTAATTGAAAAGTGTATCAAAATTCAGAAATTTTGTGACGTTTTGTGCAATGTGCACTGAAACACAGTGAATATATGCCGCAATTTGTTGAATAATGTGATTGACAAAATCCGCGTTTTCGGCTAAAATATAAATGTAATCAAGAAACAAAGGCGTTTCAGAGTACGGGGTTATTGCCCCTGTCTGGAACGCCATTTTTGTTTCGCAAAACCTAAACATAACTCTAAGGAGGAAAAGGGACATGGCAGAACATTTTAACGTAGTGGAGCAGTTCGGCATTGACGTTTTCAATGAGGAAACGATGAAGCAGAGACTTCCGAAGAATGTATTCAAGACTCTGAAAAAGACAATTGCCGAGGGCAAGGAGCTTGACAGCAGCATTGCAGATGTTGTGGCAAGTGCAATGAAGGACTGGGCGATCGAAAAGGGCGCAACACATTATACCCACTGGTTCCAGCCTATGACCGGTATCACTGCTGAGAAGCACGACAGCTTCATCTCCCCGATGGGCGACGGCACAGTTATCATGGAGTTCTCAGGCAAGGAGCTTATCAAGGGTGAGCCTGACGCTTCCAGCTTCCCGTCCGGCGGTATCAGAGCCACATTTGAGGCTAGAGGTTACACTGCATGGGATCCTACCTCCTACGCTTTCGTAAAGGGTGGCTCCCTCTATATCCCTACCGCATTCTATTCCTACTCCGGCGAGGCACTGGACAAGAAAACTCCTCTGCTCCGCTCCATGGACGTTGTTTCTGACGCAGCGCTGAGAATTCTGAAGCTGTTCGGCAACACCACCGCAAAGAGAGTAGTTGCAACTGTAGGCGCTGAGCAGGAGTACTTCCTGGTAAACAAGTCCACCTACGATAAGAGAAAGGATCTTATCTTCACAGGCAGAACGCTATTTGGCGCTCCCGCTCCCAAGGGTCAGGAACTTGACGACCACTACTTCGGTACTATCAAGGACCGCGTAGCAAGCTACATGAAGGACCTGGACGAGCATATGTGGAAGCTCGGCATCACCTCCAAGACCAAGCATAACGAAGTCGCTCCGGCACAGCACGAGAACGCGCCTATCTTCGCTCCCGCAAACCTGGCTACCGACCAGAACCAGCTCACCATGGAGCTTATGAAGAAGATCGCTCTGGAGCATGACCTTGTATGCCTGCTCCATGAGAAGCCTTTCGCTGGCATCAACGGTTCCGGTAAGCACGACAACTGGTCGCTGTCCACCGACGACGGTCAGAATCTGCTTGATCCCGGTAAGTCCCCGATGGAGAACGCACAGTTCCTCACATTCCTGGTTGCTATCATCAAGGCAGTTGACGAATATTCCGACCTGCTGAGACTTTCTGTAGCTTCTGCCGGCAACGACCACAGACTTGGCGCTAACGAGGCACCTCCTGCAATCATCTCCATCTTCCTCGGCGAGGAGCTTGAGAACGTTATCGAGGCTCTTGAGGAGGGCAGGGAGTACACTTCCGGTCACTCCATGTTCAACGTCGGCGTATCCTCTCTGCCGAACTTCCCGAAGGATACCACCGATAGAAACAGAACATCTCCGTTCGCATTCACAGGTAATAAGTTCGAGTTCAGAAGCGCAGGTTCCAGCCTGAATATTGCAGGTCCTAACACCGTTCTTAACACCATCGTTGCAAACTCTCTGACTGAATTTGCTGACGAGCTTGAGAAGGCTGACGATTTCAACGCTGCACTGCATGATCTGCTTGTAAAGAACATCAAGGCTCACAAGAGGATCATTTTCAACGGCAACGGTTACGGTGCTGAGTGGCTGGTAGAGGCTGAGAAGCGCGGTCTGCCGAACCTCAAGACAACTGTAGACGCTATCCCGGCTCTGACTTCTGAGAAGAACGTAAAGGTATTCACCAAGTTCGGCGTATACAGCGAGGTCGAGCTGCACGCACGCCAGGAGATCAACTACGAGAACTACTCCAAGATCATCAACATTGAGGCGCTGACCACCAGCGACATGGCAAAGACAGAGATCCTGCCCGCAGTTATGAAGTTCGCAAAGGACGTATGCGACATGGCGGCAAGCAAGAAGGCTGTAGGCGTAGAGCCGACAGTGGAGGTCGCTATGGCAAACAAGGTCAACACTCTGACTGTATCCCTCAACGAGAAGATCGACGCACTGAACGCCGCTATCGTAAAGGCACAGGGAATCTCCGACTACGCAGAGCAGGCTAAGGTATACTGCGACGAGGTATTCGTAGCAATGCAGAGCCTGAGAGCCGTAGCTGACGAGCTTGAAACCATCGTCGGCGAGGAGTACTGGCCGTTCCCGACATACGACGAGCTTCTGTTCAACGTATGATCCGCAGAAAATATAGAGTATGCGGCACTGAATTATGACTTAAAGCGTAAATTCTCGCTTTAAGATATCCCGCTCCCTTTCCCTTTTTTGGGGCTGTCAGCTGACAGCCCCCTTTTTCTTTGCGGAATAATCCGCGGGATAAGCACATATTATTACATAGGATATTGAAAAGAAAAAAGCCCCGGAAGATCCGGAGCTTTTATGT
>CAKSHT010000201.1 GCA_934457235.1 uncultured Oscillospiraceae bacterium | reverse complement strand
GTAGAGGGAATCGCAACCGAAGACATGGTGAAGACCTTCTCCGACCTGCACTGCGATTTCATTCAGGGCTTCTACTACTCAAAGCCCATTCCGGAAAAAGATTTTGTGGAATTCATCAGCAAGAACAACAACGTAACGACTGCATAATATAACGAACCAGGCTGACGAAAAAGACGCAGATTTGCCTTTATCGTCAGTCTGTCCACATTTTCGGGAAAATACATCTGATTCGTTTATTGAAAAATCCAGGCAAATGTGCTATACTTATGTTACTTATAGAACAGAAACGGAGGATAACTCTTATGTTTGAAACATATCCGGAAAACAAGGAATTGACTTTGATCTTTCAGCTTTTCTCCGAAGAGCTGCCGATAAAATACGAAATCCAGAACACCAGCCGCAGTGAAATTGATTTCAGAGAAACCATTATTGCAGAACGGAAATCCGGAGATAAAATTGTAATTAAGCTCTCGGATAACGATTTTACTTTTCCCGACAAAATAGGAGCATGGAAAAAATGCGCCGCAGAATACCGCAGGCTGGGCTATTACTGTCCCGCTATACTTTACTCAAGGAACGGCGATTTTCCCTTGGTCGAATATAAGGGGCACAAATGCGTTGCCTATGCTGAAGAATACTCCAGATACCCTATAATCGAACGAACGGATAATACAAAAGAAAGCGTGGAGTTCAGGGAAAAGTTTATGGACGCCGCATTTGCTATGACGGCAAAAATCGCCGCGGAAAGGCTCTCCTTCACCGACTATCCATCCGGGTACTGTCTTTTTGACAGATTCTGCCCGAGCGACGCGACTGACGAGGTGCTGGAAGTGGCTACAGATTGGAAAAAGTACGCAGATACTCTTCCGGACGAATTCCGGGAACAGGTAAACAGGATATGGCAACGCTGGACGGACAATCGCAGAGAATTGGAGAAAATCTATCGCAAGCTTCCAACATCAGTATTTCAAGCCGATTTAAACAGCTCCAATATTCTGCTTGATGAAAGCGGGAAATTCGTCGGCGTTATCGACTTCAACCTGTGCGGCAGAGATGTGCTTCTGAATTACCTGTTCAGAGAAGTATACTGGTACGCTGACAGCGAAAGTGAACTGCAATATATTCTCCGCATTTTATCAAAAGTGAGGAAATATTACAGCTTCTCCGATATTGAAAAACAGGCAGCGCCGCTGTTGTACAGATGTATAAAGCCCCTTTGGCATACAGCAGTGGACAGACTGAAAGCCGCCGGCAGCAATTCGCAGGCAGTTAAGTCATGCCTTGACGACACGGAATGTATACAGACCAGAACGATCGACTTTGCCAACTATATGAAAAATGGCCAGACTGGCATTGAATAAAGCGCATCGAAAACGCCCGCAATAAAACGCGGGCGTTACTTTTATGCATGTGACAGCTCCGGGAAGTACAGCTTCTGCGCTTCAATTTCCGACAATCCGCTGCCCATGTAGAAGAAACGGTAATCGTCCGCGCCGTCATAGGGCGCGCATTCACACAATGCTTCGTCCTCCGGGAGCGGAACAAATCCGAGCGACACGCTGTCGTGATCCGACGGGAGCCTTGCGGCTACCTCCAGTAACGGGGCGCGCTTCGTTGAAATCACGCTCTGCAATGCAAGCGAAGTACCGTCCGGCTCCAGGACGGCGAAGCAGTCGATGTCCGGAGCGTAGTACACATTATCAAGACCCGCGGTGTAAAAAGCTGCAATCCGAATTTGTTCGTCTGCTCAAGCGCAGAATTTACAACGCTCCCGCGGACGGCTTCATGATATTTTTGCGCCAGGTTACAGTCTGCGGGGTCAAGCTTCGTAAATCCTCCACTGCGCTTTCCGTTAAGAACCTCCGGACGGAGCCAATAACGATACTGTATTCCCTCAGTGAATCCCTGCTTACGATAGAATTCAAGAGCGCCAAGGTTCGCAAACAGGTAAAATCCGTCGCATTCCCCGGAGTAACGCCCGATTATCCGGCGTATCAGACCGGCGGCAAGTCCGCGATTTCTGTATGCGTCGTCGGTCATTACGGTGCCTATCTGTATGTACTTCCTGGGAGCCCCTTTGTGTACAAAATACATTATGTTCGCTGAAGCGTTCGAAACAATCTGCCCGCCGTCCTCCACCGAAAACGGGATATAATCACCCTCAAAATATCCGTTAGTCGAACCCGAACGTCCTGCGCGTAAGGTCGTTCAGAATTCCGCGCTTTTCTGTGTTCGTCATGTAATTTGTTATGAATTCCATATACTCCTCTTTTCTGCCGTTTAATCTGGTATTGTCATTTATTATCGTTCTGGGCATTGAAATATGCTCAGATTTGGTTATAATAAAACACAAGAGAGCGCTCAGAAACATAATACCAGAAGGAGAACAACACCATGTCAGACAGACTTGAACTTAATAAGAACCTCGCCCAGATGCTAAAGGGCGGAGTAATAATGGACGTAACCACACCGGAACAGGCAAAGATTGCAGAAGCTGCAGGTGCCTGCGCAGTAATGGCACTGGAGCGTATCCCCGCAGATATCCGCGCCGCCGGCGGCGTTTCCAGAATGAGCGACCCGAAGATGATAAAGGGCATACAGGAAGCCGTTTCTATCCCGGTCATGGCGAAGTGCCGTATCGGACATTTCGCAGAGGCTCAGATACTCCAGGCAATCGAGATCGACTATATTGACGAGAGTGAAGTTCTCTCCCCCGCCGATGACAAGTATCACATAGACAAGACCAAGTTTGACGTTCCGTTCGTATGCGGTGCAAAGGATCTCGGCGAAGCGCTCCGCCGCATAAACGAGGGAGCTTCAATGATTCGCACCAAGGGTGAGCCGGGCACCGGCGACGTTGTTCAGGCAGTACGCCACATGAGAATGATGCAGAGCGAGATACGCCGCATAGGCTCAATGGCAGAGGACGAGCTGTATGAAACCGCGAAGTCCCTGGCAGTACCGTTTGAACTGGTCAAGTACATTCACGAAAACAAGAAGCTGCCAGTAGTTAATTTCGCGGCTGGCGGCGTCGCAACTCCAGCAGACGCTGCGCTGATGATGCAGCTCGGCGCGGAGGGCGTGTTCGTAGGCTCTGGTATTTTCAAATCCGGGAACCCCGAAAAGCGCGCCGCAGCCATCGTAAAGGCTGTGACTAACTTCACTGATGCGAAGCTGCTTTCCCACTTTGGAAGAGTACAGTTCACCCCGCTTGATCAGTTCATAGACAGTTGTC
>CAKSHT010000200.1 GCA_934457235.1 uncultured Oscillospiraceae bacterium | reverse complement strand
CCAGTATTATGCAGTCCACTGCGGGATTGTCCGCATTTCGCAGGTACTCAAGGCAAAGCTTGCCCGAACTTGCAGAAACAACATCAAGATCCTGCTTTTTCAGAATGAATTCACACATCTTGATCGTTATTTTATCGTCGTCAACGACCATCACTCTTTTTTTCATCACATACTCTCCCCAGACGTCCTGCTATTTCCCGGACGGTATATCTCCCATGTTTATTTAGTATAACATGTTTTGAATACAATTTCAATAGCAAAGCGTGAATTTTGTCAGATTCGCCCATATATCGCCTGATTTTTGGGGAGTATGCTGAATTGTATTTCATGTAATACAAAAAACGCCGCACAGAAATGTACGGCGTTTTAATTTTATTTGAGAAGCTTTGTCATGCTCTTTCCGGAGATTATCATTGTAGAACCGTTGTGCAGGAGCGCAGCTGTAGACGGCGGTATAAGACCCGCAGCCCCCAGAATGATCAGTCCTGCATTGAAGCTTACGATGAAGCGGTAGTTTGCGTTGATACGCTCCATCAGCGCGGTGCTGAGCTTCCTCAGTGTCACAAGCTCTGAAAGGGTATCGCTGCACAGAGTAACATCAGCGACTTCACGGGCAATATCAGAGCCGCCGCACATTGCAACGGACACATCAGCCGCCGCAAGCGCGGGAGTATCATTAACTCCATCGCCGACCATAATCACCTTATGTCCCTCGTCCTTGAGCTTGTTGACAAACTCGCTCTTGAACGCCGGAAGTACCTGCGATACATAAGTATCTATCCCAAGCTCACCTGCGATGCGTTTTGCGGCAGGCTCTGCGTCGCCTGTCAACATGCATACGTGAGTGATTCCAAGGTCGCGAAGCTCTGAAATAACAGCGGCTGCTTCTTCGCGTACCGGGTCGTTGATAACGAGCATTCCGGCAAGCTTTCCGCCGATTGCAAGGAATATGGTGGAGCTGCAATTGCTCTTTTCTTCGATGATCCTGCGGTTTTCGTCCGAAAGCGGAATATTCTCGTCCTCGAAAATAAAGTGAGCCGAACCTATTATCGCGCGCTGTCCGTGCAAGGAAGTAGCTATGCCGTGCGCAACGAGATACTCCACCTCGGCGTGCTCCTCTTCGTGGTTCAGAGCCTCTTCGCGGGCACGCTCCACGACGGCGGCGGCTACGCTGTGCGGGAAATGCTCTTCCAGACACGCTGCGGTGCGCAGTACGTAATCTCTCGTAAATCCCTCAAACGGAACAATGTCCGTTACTTTCGGGCAGGCATTCGTCAGAGTGCCGGTCTTGTCGAAAACTATTGTATCGGCTGCGGCAAAGGCTTCCAGATACTTTCCGCCCTTTACTGCCGTGCCGTGCTCTGCGGCTTCTCTCATGGCTGAGATGACCGAGATCGGAGTTGACAGCTTTATCGCGCAGGAGAAATCTACCATCAGAACGGATATTGCCTTTGTCATGTTTCCTGTAAGCAGGGCGGTCAGTGCAAATCCGAGGAAGCTGTACGGAACTATGCTGTCCGCAAGCTTTTCCGCCTTGCTCTGAATTCCAGCCTTGAGGTTCTCGGACTGATCGATAAGACTGATTATCTCCTGGAGTCTTGAGCCGTCCGAGAGTGTGCGCACTTCGATAAGAAGCTTGCCATCCTCTACGGTTGTGCCTGCAAAAACGCTGTCACCGGACTGCTTATGTACAGGTTCGCTCTCGCCGGTCATTGTGGACTGGTTCACCATTGAAGTTCCGTCGCAGACAGTGCCATCGAATGGGATAACATTGCCAGTCTGGATAAGAACCTTGTCGCCGACCTTTACGTCATTGAAAGGTACCTGCTTTGTTCCGTCGGGAGTTTCTACCCATACATTGTCAACGTGCAGTGCAAGCTGCTCAGAGAGCGCGAGTTTTGTGCGCTGACGGGTATAATCCTCCAGAAGATCAGACAGCCCCAGCAGGAACATAACGGACGACGCCGTGGACATATTTCCGCTTAACATTGAAGCGCCTATTGCAGTACCGTCCAGAACTGCTACGTTCATGCGGAACTGGAGCAGATTATCCAGTGCGCGTATCATGTACTTGAATCCGTCCCAGATCGTGAACGCCGTTCTTATCGGCATCGGCAGGAAGCGCATAAGAACACGCTTTACCACCATTTTTTCAAGATCTCCGGCAAAATTCGCGTCAGCCTGCGCCGCAGCGGGAAGCTCCTTTTCCGGCAGAGCCTTTCTGTCCAGAGATAAGATAGCGTCTATCACAGCCTGACGAGCGCCCTCGCGGTACATCACGAGAATGCTGCCGGAGCGCCAGTTCGCTTCAGCATGATCCACGAATTCAAGACTGCCGAGCATGTCTGCGATTCCGCATGCCTGCTCTTTGGTGAATGCGTAGTCACCGCAGCGGACTCTCAGTCTGCTGTGCGCGTCATAGACCGCAGTGAATTTCATGCGTTATCAGCGTCCTTGTCGAAAAGCTCGTCCTGTGCATCCTCACGGATCTTGGATACCTCTGCTGCTGCCTCGTTGCGGAGCTTCATTCCGCCGGAAACTACCTTAACGCAGCCCTTGTGGAATGTATCGCTCTTGAGGAACTTTACGCCAGCAGTTGCTGCGAGTACGCCGAGTGCGAAGAAGCCGACTTTCTGATTCTTAAATACGTTTTTCATTGTTTTTTGTCCTTTCATTTGTCTTTGCAAAAAACATGCACAAGTTAGATTCGTGCAACTTTTTTGCCGGATTTCCAGAGTGGATTTATTCTGGTTTATACAAGATTATAGCACCATTTTTTTTGTTTGTCAATACTACTTAAACAGTTAGTTTAAGCTTTTTGTACAACTTTTTAAAGGTTAGATATGACTACAATATTTTTGCATAAAAGACTAACTTTATCAGTGCTAACTAACTTGGGGAAAACTAATTATCAGCGGGTCTTTTTGTCGTACATTTTATGAAGCTCCTCCCAGGGCGGCGCGGAATTTTTCAGCTCCATGTATGCGGAGCACTCAACGCCGGAGTTGCTCATGATCTCGTCCATCTTGACTGTTACGCTGTTTCCCTGTGGATTTCCTGAGGTCGCAGCCGACCATGTAGCACAAACGACACAGCGGGACGATGAACGGTTTATGTGATTTGTCAACGGTCTAATTAATTCGGACAAATGTAGAATAACGTGTTGACAATCTGAACATAATAGACTATAATTAAAGTCAAATGTGACGGAGGCGCAGTATACTGTAGAATTTAACTAAATATAACCGTTCAGACTGGCAGACCAGGTCATCAGCCGGA
>CAKSHT010000199.1 GCA_934457235.1 uncultured Oscillospiraceae bacterium | reverse complement strand
GGTGGACTTGGGCAACGCCCAATGTCCTCGGATTGCTTCGGCGGAAAAGTCACTTGCGTAAGGCGAAGCCGTCGCTTTGGGACTTTTTCGACAGTCTCAAACGCTGCCATCTGGCAGCGTTTTTTATTACATCGGAACCGTCGTAGTCTGTAGCACGTGCATAGCCGCGTCGTACTCTGCGCCGAAATCGATCTGCCCCGCCGCCAGGATAAGCCTGTGCGAGAGGACTGAGCCTGCCACGCTCTTCACATCGTCCGGAGTAGCGTAGTCGCGGTCGTTCATCAGCGCCATCGCCTGCGCACAGCGGAACAGCGCGATAGAGCCGCGCGGGCTGACGCCAAGCTTCACCTGCGGCATATGGCGGGTCGCGCTCACCAGAGACAGTATATACGCCTTGACTTTCTCGGATACGTTGACCTGCGCCGCCTGCGCCCGCAATTGCATAAGCTCCTCCAGGGTCATGACCGGAGTGATTTCAACTCGCTGCGGCATGATGTCGAGCATCTTCATCTCCGCCGCACGGTCGGGATAACCCACGGAAATACGCATCAGGAAGCGGTCTAGCTGCGCCTCCGGAAGATGGTACGTTCCATAGGTTTCAATAGGATTCTGCGTTGCGAGGGTCATAAACGGCGTTGGCAGCTTGTAGGTCCTGCCGTCAACGCTTATCTGCAATTCCTCCATAGCCTCCAGGAGCGCGGACTGTACTTTCGGCGAGGAACGGTTTATCTCGTCCGCCAGCAGGAAGTTACACATTGCGGCGCCCGGTCGGTACTCGCTCTTCCCGGAGTTCATGTCGATAGCGGTGTATCCCACGACGTCCGACGGCATGAGATCCGGAGTGAACTGGATTCTGCCGAAGCTTCCGGATACGCTCTTCGCCAGCGTTTCCGCAAGAAGCGTCTTGCCGACGCCGGGTACGTCCTCGATAAGCACGTGACCTCCCGCCAGCATCGCGCAGACTACTTTTTCAATTACCGGGCGCTTGCCGATTATCACGCGCTCGATGTTTCCGATAAGCTGTTCGATTTTATTGTTCATGTTGCACGCTCCTTATAAATAAAGTACGCTCCGCTTCCTGCTGTGATCATGGAGTTAAAAGCGGCGCCGAGAAAGACAAAAAGCTTTATAAGACCTGCAAATCCCTCTGACAGGGAATTTACCTTACCATCGGTCAATAGTTCGGGAAACGTGATACCTATGACCGATGCCCCGACCCACAACAGAACCGGAAGTCCCATTCCGACAACATAGTAAACCACCGGGCTGGCGCCGAGGGCAATGCGTATCTTACGGGAGAAAAACATATGAGCCTTCCCCAGAAGAATGCAGGTCGGAACCGTGACAAGCAGGCAGAAAATAAACATGTAGAACACCAGGAATGCAAGAGCCGCACCCATCGCCGCTTCAAGCAGAAACCCCGCCGCGCAAAGCCCGGCGTATTTCAAGTATTTCATATGGCTCCTTTCGTTCACGCAGGGCGGAGGTCACTTCCGTTCGTTACTAAACACGATCGCCCTGAACATCTCACTGAATTTCCGGAATTACGCAGATGCGTCAGCACGTCACTCTTTATCATCACGACTGTTTAAGTTTGCTTTTTCCGGTTCCGGGGCACCGAAAGGTGCATTCAGGCACACGGTGGAAATACCGCTGAACATCGACATAATGCCCCATATTATTGAGCAAAAGAACATAGTAAGCACATTACCAAGCCCAGCCCAGCCAGACCATATGGTTTCGCCAAGCACTAAAGCCAGAATAACTCCAAGACCACCCAGCACAACAGGCGCTATAAACACGGAAATTAAATAGCACCTTGATCTCATCACAAGTTTTTTTCTGATAAGGTTCATTAATTTCACATGTATAAAAGCGGAGCCAATGCAAAATCCCAGGGCAATAAGCACAAATACTATCTCTGTGCTGAACAGGTCAGAATCAAACCTGGTACAAACAAAGGCGTCTATCAGTATTAATGCAATGTTCATAACCAACCCCGCAGCGCAGAGTCCGGCGTATTTCAGTATTTTCATATAATTCACCAGACCGCCGGTCAAGGAATTTTACCGACGGCGTTTGTCAAGCACGAGCGATTTGAAAATCGCGCCAAATCCAGATGTGAGTATCGTGCCCAGCGTCAGAACGACCGCCGCGACGAAGCCCATTCCGCTCTTCACGATATCCATTCCGATCATCAGCGGGAGCGCGAACAGACTGCATATACTGAGCATTACCGGGAGTATCTGCACTATCAGCGAATACACCGGCGTGTTGTAATCCAGCTTGCGGGCGGCGCGGTTAATGAACGCCAACAGCACGCCAAGTCCCATGCTCAGCCCCACGCCTATCAGCGAATACGGCAGGATATTAGTATACTGCATTCCCGTCAGTTCGCCGATTACCACCATTGTAACGCCGCACGCGATGTTCGTCAGAAATCCGGCTATCGTCAGCCAGATAAATTTGCTCTTTTTCATTGTCCCCTCAATCTATAGCGTTCCGATGAAATAGGGCAGCAAAAGGAGGCAAGAATGAACGGCAATGATATTGCGTTCTGCACTGACTTAATTACTGCATCATACTGGATCGCTATGATACAAAAACGGCGCAGCCCGTAAGCTGCGCCGCATTCAGCGTATGTTGTCCAACAATTAGTTGAGCAGGGAGTGCTCGTCAGCTGCGTCGAACAGGTGGATCTTGTTCGGGTCAAGAGCGAGCTTAACAACATCCTGAGGACGAGCGGTGCATCTCGGAGATACTCTTGCAGTAAGCGGGATATTCTCGCAGGTCAGATACAGGAATGTCTCAGCACCGAGCATTTCGGTTACATCAACGGAAGCCTCGATGATACCGGTCTTTGCGTTGGAGAGGAACATCTCTTCATCGTGAATGTTCTCAGGACGGATACCGAGGATAACTTCCTTGTCTACATAGTACTTGAGAGCCTCGTTGTCAGCCTTTGCGGAGGGAAGCTCAACATAGAACTTGCGGCCTCTGGAGGTCTTGGTATCCTCAGAACCGAACTCAACTGTGTACTTGCCGTTGAGCATCAGGAGCTTGGCAGGAATGAAGTTCATCTGCGGAGATCCGATGAAGCCTGCAACGAACTTGTTTACAGGGTTCTCATAGAGGTTGATAGGAGAGTCGATCTGCTGGATGTAGCCGTCCTTCATAACAACGATACGGTCACCCATGGTCATAGCCTCTGTCTGGTCATGTGTTACGTAGATGAATGTAGTACCCAGCTTCTTGTGCAGCTTGGAAATTTCGGTTCTCATCTGTGCACGGAGCTT
>CAKSHT010000198.1 GCA_934457235.1 uncultured Oscillospiraceae bacterium | reverse complement strand
ATATATCGTCGAGAATGAGTTTCTCAGCTACGCGTCCGCCAAGAAGTACAATTATCTCTTCCTCCATGTAGGACTTGCTTACAAAAGATCTGTCCTTTTCGGGAACGTGCATCGTAAATCCGCCCGCCATGCCTCTCGGAATTATGGATACCTGGTGTACCTTGTCCTGGGTCTTGCAGAAGTACGTTGTGATCGCGTGACCGGACTCATGATATGCGGTCAGACGCTTCTCATCGGGAGTTACGACCTTCGACTTCTTTTCGGGTCCTGCAACTACCTTGATGGTAGCTTCCTCGATGTCCTTCTTTGTGATGGCCTTGCGGTTTGCGCGGGCTGCGAGCAGCGCGGCTTCGTTCACGAGGTTCTCCAGATCAGCGCCGGTAAATCCGGCTGTGGTAGCTGCGATGGTCTTGAGATCAACGTCGGGGCCTACATTCTTGTTTCTGGTGTGTACCTTGAGTATCGCTTCACGGCCCTTGATGTCGGGATAATTAACGACGATCTGCCTGTCGAAACGTCCCGGACGGAGCAGAGCCGGGTCAAGGATATCACGACGGTTAGTAGCCGCCATTACGATGATGGAATCATTCTCGGTGAAGCCGTCCATTTCAACAAGGAGCTGGTTAAGGGTCTGCTCACGCTCATCGTGACCGCCGCCAAGACCTGCGCCTCTCTGGCGTCCGACAGCGTCGATCTCATCGATGAAGATGATGGACGGAGTCTTTTTCTTTGCCTGCTCGAACAGGTCACGTACTCTCGAAGCACCTACGCCGACGAACATCTCAACGAAGTCAGAACCGCTTATTGAGAAGAACGGCGCACCTGCTTCGCCTGCGACGGCTTTTGCAAGGAGAGTCTTACCGGTTCCGGGAGGGCCTACGAGCAGAACGCCCTTGGGTATCCTCGCGCCGATCTCGCGGTACTTGTTCGGGTTCTTGAGGAAGTCAACGATCTCTTCAAGTTCCTGTTTTTCCTCGTCAGCGCCGGCTACATCATCGAATGTTACCTTCTTGCCGGTGTGCTGGCGGACGTTCGCCTTTGAGAAGCTGGACATCTTTCCGCCGCCGGTGGTCTGACGCATAACGATGACCGTAAAGATTATCATTACGCCGACAAGCAGCAGATAAGGCAGAACGTTGGTCAGGAACGTATTGTCGCTGATCGGGATATAGTCCTCCTTGAGGGGGGAATCCGGATTTGCCTCGTTGTAGCGCTGGCGGTAGTTAGCCGCCTTGCCCTCCTCGGTATAGCCGGAATTTATGTCGTTGATGAAGATGCTGACATTCGGCACTGTGTAGGAATGCGCCGCCTTGGACCCGTCCTCACCCTTTAAGCGATAGGTCAGTGCACCGCTGCCGAGGTCAAGCTGGAACTCCGAAACGTTAAGCGAATCGAACTCCGCCATAACGCTGGAATAGGACGTAACAGAACGTGAAGCGCTGCTAGCCATATTAAGTACAGACACAAGCCCGAAGATAAGCAGGAAGATAATTACAAGATAAATAATTACACCCTTGAATTTGTTTGAATTCATTAATACCGCCTTTCCGGAACTGATTTCCTTTTATATAGTATATCACACTGAATTCACAAATATTGCACCACAAACGAGTGCAATTGTCCTATTTTTGTTTTGGACAAGAAATATTATATCACACTTTCAGTCAAAATGCAAACTATTTTCGTGAACATTATCTGAAAATTTATTGAACAAAAGATATTAGTTTTCGTGCTTCCTGTAGTGCTGCTCCTCCGTCAGAACAAACGCGACCTTACGTCTGACGATGAAGAATTTACCACGGCAGGGATTGAACTTTCCGTGCCCGGCGGCAAGAATTTCCGCCGCTGTGTTTATCCGCAGGGCGCTCGGCTCGATACCGCCGGCGCTGAAAATCATTCGTATCGCACGGCTTTGTAAAGGCGCGGGAAGCTCCGCCAGCACCGGCGCAGAATATCCTCCAGGGCAGCTCGCTTCCTCAAGACGCTGAGCCGCCATCTCCTCCAGAAAATCGCTGTCGGTGCGCAAGCTGCGCTCCATGCGGTTCATCGTGGAGAACAGAGAGCCATTGATTTTCAGCATTTCCGGGAGTATTATATGCCGTATCTTATTGCGGGTGTAATCCACGCTGAAGTTCGTGCTGTCAGTGACCCAGGTAAGTCCGCTGGCGGAGCAGTATTCCTCCACCTCCAAGCGGGTACAGTAAATCAGCGGTCTGATGATGTTCCCGCGTATCGGCGGTACTCCGCAGAGGCCTTTCAATCCGGTGCCGCGCATCATATTTAATAGTACTGTTTCCGCGCAGTCGTTGGAATTGTGCGCGGTGGCGAGCTTCTTGCCCTCAGAGACCTCAGCGAAGAAGTCGTAGCGGATGCGACGCGCGCATTCCTCAAGGCTCTCGTGCTTCTGCTGCAATTCGGTGACGTTCGCTTCCCTTATCACGAGCGGAACTTGCAGCCTATCGCAAAGTTCCTCGCAAAAGCGCATGTCACGGTCGCTCTCCTCGCCACGGATATGATGGTTTATGTGGCACGCCGAAACTTCAATGCCGAGCTGCTCCGACAACTGTTTCATGGCATGCAGAAGGGAAACGCTGTCCGCGCCGCCGGATAATGCGGTGACAACAGCGTCTCCCCGTTCGATCATTCTGTAATCGGCACACGCCGCGCTGATTTTTTCAAGAAAATCCATAGAATCAGTTCTCCTGGCGCACGAATTCTGCGTTCGTGAAGCGTGTGAATTCGCCGTCCCAGCCAAGCGGAACGGTTCCCGGCTCACCGTGTCGGTTCTTTGCGACTATGCATTCGCAGGCGTTCACGTTAGGGTCGGTCTTGTCATAATACGCGTTGCGGTACAGGAACATTACGATATCCGCGTCCTGCTCGATGGAACCGGATTCACGCAGGTCGGACAGCAGCGGACGCTTATCCGGACGCTGCTCGGTTCCGCGGGCGAGCTGCGACAGCGTGATTATCGGCACGTTCAGCTCCTTCGCCATTATCTTCAGATTCCGCGTGATGTCCGAGATCTCGACAACGCGGTTTCCGTTAAAGTTCTTACCGGACGACATCAGCTGCAGATAGTCTATAATGACTAGTCCCAGGTTCGTCATGCGGCGGAGCTTCGCCTTTATCGCCGCTACTGTAATGCCTGCGGTGTCGTCGATGTATATGTTCAGACGGGACAGCACCTCCGCCGCCCTGCCGATGTCCTTCCACTTTTCGTCCGGGATAATTCCGGTCTTCATCGCATCGGAAGTCAGGGACGCCTCGCTGCTTATCATACGGCTGACGATCTGCTCCTTCGACATTTCCAGGCT
>CAKSHT010000197.1 GCA_934457235.1 uncultured Oscillospiraceae bacterium | reverse complement strand
GATTTTACCCCGGAAATATGTTATAATTACAAAAGGAAAAATAAAACCGCCGTTACAGAAAGCGGTGGTCACGAAAGGGGAGTACCGCCTTGTTCAGGATAACACACGAAAATGCGTCCATGATATTCAGACAGAATGCAAATTCGGTATACAGGGTAGCGCTCGGTATAGTCCGCAGTCCGGAGGAAGCAGAGGATATCCTAATGGAATGCTTCACCGCGGCGATATCCCACGGCGAATTCAACGACGAGAAACACCTGAAATACTGGCTGATGCGAATGGCTGAGCACCGCGCGCTGAACGTTGTACAATCCGCCAGGGTAAAGCGCAGCGTTCCGTTAGAAGAAGCCGGGGAACAGCCTGCCCCGCAGAAATCAGCGAACGAGCTTCTTGACATTGTACTTCGGCTGCCGGATATGCTGAAAACCGTAGTGTACATGTTCTATTACGAGGATATGCCGGCGGCTGATATTGCGAAAGCACTGGATATCAGCGAAAACACAGTATACAAACGTCTTGTCAGAGGCAGGAAGCTGCTGAAAAGAACTTTGGAGGAGGAACTGCAATGACTGAAAAAGATATTAAAGCCGTGTATGACAAAATGTCCCTCTCCGATGATAGAATATCCGAACTTGAAAAACGCCTGGACAAATGCTTTGAGGAAGCCGCGCATACTGCTCCGGAGGATTTCAGCGACGAGGAGCTTATGCACTTTGACACAGAGTACAAACCCGCTGAAAAGCGCCGTCCGATAAGAGCGATAATTGGTTCATGCGCAGCCGTTGTGGCAGTCGCGGCAGTAAGCTTGGGAGTTTACACGCTTTACAAAAACGGAATGCTTCCCATTGTGCCGAAAGATACGCCAATTGACGTTGTAACGCCTGCCGAAACAGCCATTACAGCCGATATGCTGCCGGAATATCCAAACAAGGGAGCGCTTGACGCGCAGTTCAACTACCTGGACTATGAAACCAGCTACGCTGACGTGTGCCAGGACGATTGGAATTTCGCCAGAATATCAGATACACAGCTGATAGCCGCGCTGACCATAACAGATATTTACTGCGGGGACGTGACGTATTTTACAGCAACGGTTGATAAGACGTACTTCAATTTGCTGGGATACGACATTTCAAATTGCATAATAGAATTCAGTGCGGACTTCTCTTATCAGAAGTGGATTATGGATTTTCCTCCCTATTACATCGGGGATAGAGTGCTTGTCGCATTGAAAACAACGGATAACGGGCAGTTCGAAATCTCGGCAGCATACGCGGTGGCAGATATTCTGACTGTTGACGAAACGGATTACGCGGCTGTCAGAAGTGATATCCTTGCAAATCTGGATATCACGGATCACTCCGATGGGCTGACCATCACCCGTACTACCACGCTTACCAGAAATCCGGTCAATTATTATGGTATCTACGATGTAGATTCACTCGGAGAGTATCTCGTCGGAAAGACCGAACAGTCCCAGAAGTTTGAAAAACCGCTGAACGGTATGTTCTCAATAGATGATCTCCATTTCACTCGAGATGAAGCGGGAATGAATGTTTTTGAAAGATACTTCCTGGGAAGATGGAAAAACAGCTCTGACGGGACTGTATTGTTCAGCTATACCGATGACGGAGCTGCAGACGGAAGATATTATCTGTGCATGGGCTTTGCCGAGGACAGCGAATATGCGTATATGAAGATAGGCGCTGCGGAATCTGACGTATTTACTCTCTACTGCATTAACAAAGCCGTTCCGGACGAAATATATACCTACGCTCTCAGCGACGCACCAGAAATTTCACGTGCCAGGTATTTGACTCATTACACATTAAGCGCCAGGGAGGATACAACGGACGTTACCGCAGGCGGCTATCTGGGCTACTTCGGCAGACTGAAGCTCCAGGCTATGTACAACAGCGAAAGCTTTACAACGGCGATGGATAATGTTTTCATGTACGGAAGCGCCGATTTTGACGGCCGCACCTGGAACCGCTATTATGTCCGCCCGGACATATTTGACCTGTCGGCTGAGCGCGATCAGCTTATCACTATGGAACCGGATCATGTGTCGTTCACGATACGCCTGTACGATTCGGAGGCACAGGACTTCGTGACCGAGCCGACCAGTAATTACAGGGAACGCCCGGTGTGCAGGGAATTTATGGTTGACATGACCAATAATAACGGCGAGTGGTCGTATACGCTGACGCCGATGAGCGGCTCAACTGACGACATGTCGAACTTCTGGTCGCCGCTTGATAACGCAGAACAGTATGCTGCACTGCGCTGCTACAAGCTGGACAATGAAAAGACGGTCAGCGTCAGATATTATGATATCCCAGCTGAGAACGGAATGACTGAAGTATACGCAGTACGCCAGGTTGCGGACGCGGATAACGAGGACAACGTTTACTATCAGCTGTATTCCCGCGACCCGGTGAGCGACGAATATGATCTGTGTCGTACCCTGCACACTTTCTCCTGCATAATCGACGACGGCGTATTCTACTATTGGGGTGTGGAAGCCGATGGAAATTCAATAGCGTGCAATATTAACAGAAACTGCTACTATCTGCGCGACACGGAAAACAGCGTGTCGCTGTATGTCCGTGGCGATTATCTGATTGCAAAGCGTTTTAAGGACAGTGGCGTGCAGTGGGCTGTGTTCGATAAGAAAACAATGGAATATCCTGTTTTCTATGATGAAAACAACCTTGTGCTTTATGACGATGATTTCACGACTTTCGAAACAGAGTGGATCGCCACAAATCAGGGAATTGTTTCAATCGCTGATGAAAACCGGAATGTGAACGAAATCTATCACACCGGCGATGGAATTTACGGCGATCTGCTCAGAATCGACAGCCGCGAAAGATCAATGTGGTCGCACCTTGTCATAGGATCTGCCGACTTTATTTATACTGAGTATCCTAAGAAAATATCCGAGAATGGCGAGGAGCTCAGTTATTATCAGCTTGCCGATTGCAAACTCCGTACCCGCAAGGGCATGCTTGAGTACCTGGAAACTGTACTCACTCCGGATGCGGCAGAGGAAGCGCTTCAGTATCTGTTCACCACTTACTACAGGGAGATCGACGGTCAAATATACACCACCGGCGGCGACCGTGGATCAGACCTATCCATAGGCGCTCTAGTTCCTAATATAACGTCAATAAGCACGGATAAAAAGAGCGGAGAGCTGACATATACCATATATTATGACAGCCACGACGATGAGGGGAACCTCCTGCCGGAAACCGACAGCTACACTATTCCGTGGGAGCTGACGGAAAACGGTATTCGTCTGGGTAAGTTCTATTA
>CAKSHT010000196.1 GCA_934457235.1 uncultured Oscillospiraceae bacterium | reverse complement strand
TCAAGAATCTGTATATCCTCCGTCCGCCGTATCTGTATGGTAAGATGAACAATCTTTACCGTGAAGCATTCGTGTTTGAATGTGCGGAAAAGAACCTGCCTTTCTATGTTCCTGTCAGCGGAGAAATGCCGCTACAGTTCTTTGATGTAAACGACCTGTGCAAATTTATAGAAATACTGCTGGAGAAAAAACCAGGGCAAAAGGTGTTTAACGTCGGAAATTTTTATACGGTCACTGTGGCGGATTGGGTCAGAGCGTGCTATGCAGTTCTTGGGAAAGAACCAGAGTTACGAAGCGTTACAGGTCATGATCCGCTCAGCTGTTTCTGCTTTAGGGATTATGCGTACTCCCTGGACGTTTCTGCGCAGCAGGCTCTTATGCCGGATTTAAAGCCACTGTCAGATGGTCTGCGCGAGTCATACGAATGGTACGTCGCTCACCGCGGCGAGGTCAGAAGAAAAGATTATTTGTTATACATTATTAATAATATAGAGGGAATGTGAAATGAACAGAACCGCTGAAATAACCAGAAAGACTAAGGAAACCGACATCTCCGTAAAGCTTGATCTTGACGGAGGAGCAAAAGCAGAAATCGCCACAGGAATAGGATTCCTTGACCACATGCTGACCGCTCTTGCGATACATGGCGGATTCTCCCTGTCGGTAAAGTGCGACGGCGACCTCTATGTTGACGGTCATCACACGACCGAGGATATCGGCATAGTCCTTGGAATGGCTCTGCGCGAAACGCTCGGCGACCGTTCCGGAATTATGCGCTATGGCAGTGCATTCATTCCGATGGACGAGTCACTGGCATTCTGTTCTCTGGATATCAGCGGACGTCCGTTCCTGGTGTTCAATGCGGAGTTCACCAACGAAAGGGTAGGGGAGTTCGACACCTGCCTTACAGAGGAGTTCATGCGCGCGTTTGCATTCAACGCCGGTATCACTCTGCATCTGCGCTGCGAATACGGTTCAAACGATCATCACAAGATCGAAGCGCTTTTCAAGTCGCTGGCGTATGCGCTGAAAGTGGCTGTGAAGCGTAATTCCGATGGCTCTGTGGTATCCACTAAGGGCGTCCTGTAATGCAGGGGTATAATCTCATTGCAGTCTTCACCCCGGAGGGTGATTCAATGCTGATGTGTCGCAGGATAAAAGAGCCGTACAAAGAACTTATAAACTTCGTAGGCGGAAAGATAGAACCAGGCGAGAGTGGCGAGCACGCAGCGTACCGAGAATTATTTGAGGAAACAGGGATAACGGACAGGGATATAAAATTGACGCATTTGATGGATTTCAGCTACCCGCTCGACCCATGTTACGTTGAAGTCTACGCGGGACAGCTCCTGCATTCGATCGAAGTACATGGCGATGAGAACCCGCTGTTCTGGAGCCGCCTGGACTGTGATTTCTTTGACATGAAAAAGTATGCCGGCGAGGGAAACATCGGACATATCATGGAGCATATCAAGCTGAACCACGACAAAATATTCCCGAAAGGAACAACACTATGATTGCAATAATCGACTATGGCGCAGGAAATCTGTTCAGCGTAAAGAACGCGCTGGACTTTCTCGGTCTTGAGAACATAATAACCAACAGCGCCGACGACCTCCGCAGCGCTGACCGGCTGATACTCCCCGGAGTAGGCGCGTTCCCTGATGCCATGAGAATGCTCGGAGAAACCGGACTTATCAGCGTTATCAAGCAAGAGGTACAGAAAAAGCCGCTTCTTGGTATTTGCCTTGGAATGCAGATGCTCTTTGAAAAGGGATATGAGTTCGGAGAAACTGACGGACTTGGTTTTATTCCGGGTACCGTAAAACTCATGCACCCGGCAGGCGACCTCCCTGTTCCGCATATCGGCTGGAACTCGCTTGAAAAGAATGTACCGTGCAAACTCCTTGAAAACTGCGCGGACGGCGAGTATGTTTATTTTGTCCACAGTTTTGCTGCGGAATGTGACAGTTCAAATGTAGCGGCATACTGCGATTATGGCATGAAGGTTCCGGCGCTGGTATTCAGCGGGAATGTCTATGGCGCGCAGTTCCATCCGGAAAAAAGCGGTGAAACGGGACTTAATATTCTGAGAAGCTTTGCCACCCTGTAAAGTAAAAGAGCGTAAAAGATTAATTTTACGCAATTGACAAAGGAGAATAAAGATGGTTATACTGCCGGCAATAGATATTAAGGACGGAAACTGCGTACGCCTTTTCAAGGGGGATTACGGCACAGTGCATAAAGTCGCAGACAGCTACATGGATACGGCTCGCGGATTTGAACTTTCCGGCGCCGAGTGGGTGCATATGGTAGACCTGGACGGCGCAAAGGACGCGACTCAGCAGAACAAGGATATTTTTCTTGATGTCGCTGAAAATACGAATTTAAAAGTTGAGGTCGGCGGCGGAATACGCAGCCTTGACACGGTGGAAATGTATCTCAATGCAGGTATTTCCAGGGTAATAATCGGTTCCGCTGCAGTCAAGAATCCGGAGCTAGTGCGCCAGGCGGCAAAGGAATTCAAAGGACGTGTCGCAGTTGGCATAGACGCCAAGAACGGACTTGTGGCGACCGAAGGCTGGCTGGAAACAAGTAACGTGAATTACATAGACCTCGGCGTTGAGATGTGCCGCGCAGGCGTGCAGTTCTTTGTTTTCACCGATATAGACAAGGACGGAACGCTCAGCGGACCGAACCAACAGATGACAAAGAAACTTCAGGACGTGCTTGCACCCCTTGGCGGCTGGGTAATAGCGAGCGGCGGTATACAGAATATTGAAGATATCCGGACATTGAAGAAGAACGGGATTTACGGCGCGATTTGCGGTAAATCCATCTATTCCGGCAGCTTAGACCTTGCAGAGGCTGTCCGCGTGGCTGAATAAGGAGAATAATATGCTTGCTAAAAGAATTATCCCGTGCCTTGACGTTCGCAACGGAAAGGTCGTAAAGGGCGTAAATTTCGAGGGAATCAAGGACGTCGGCGATCCGGTGGAGCTTGCTATCGAATATAACCGCCAGGGAGCTGACGAACTTGTTTTCTATGATATAACGGCGTCGTACGAGGGACGCGGAGTAATGCTTGACGTTGTGAAGCGTACCGCGCAGCAGGTATTCGTCCCGCTGTGCGTAGGCGGCGGAATCGCGACAGTACAGGATTTCCGGGATACGCTGAGAGCCGGAGCGGATAAGGTTTCCGTGAATTCGCAGGCTGTAAAGAATCCAAAGCTCATCAGTGACGCAGCGGAGATATTCGGCAGCCAGTGCGTTGTTGTTGGAATCGACGCAAAGCGTAATGACAAGGGCGGCTACAGCGTGTTCATCAACGGCGGCAGAGTGGATATGAACCTCGACCTCGGCGACTGGGTAAAGG
>CAKSHT010000195.1 GCA_934457235.1 uncultured Oscillospiraceae bacterium | reverse complement strand
CATAGCCATAGGATCGTGACGGAGTACGCCTACAGCGCCGGTAGCAGCTGCGGTGGTCTCAGAGGAAACAGCGGAGCCCATGTAGGTGCCGTGTACCCAGTCGAAGGACTGATATACCAGCGGAGTTGTGGAAGCACGTCTGCCGCCGAAGATAATAGCGCTTACAGGAACGCCGTCCGGGTTGTTGAACTCAGGGGATACGCACGGGCAGTTTACAGCCGGAGCGGTAAATCTGGAGTTCGGGTGAGCAAGCTTCTTGTTCTTGCCGGTAGCGGGGTCGATCTCAGAAGTGAACTCAACGCCGTTTACCTTTGCGCCCTTCCACTCTGTTGCGTCAACAGGCGGGTTCTTGTCAAGACCCTCCCACCAAACGGTGTTGTCTGCATTGTTCAGAGCAACGTTGGTGAAGATGGTGTTCTTCATGGTGGAAGCAAGTGCGTTGTAGTTGGACTTAGCGTTAGTACCAGGAGCTACGCCGAAGAAGCCGTTTTCGGGATTGATAGCGTAGAGTCTGCCGTCCTTGCCGGGCTTCATCCAAGCGATATCGTCGCCTACGGTGAATACCTGGTAGCCCTGCTCCTTGTATACAGCCGGAGGAATCAGCATTGCGAGGTTGGTCTTACCGCAAGCAGACGGGAATGCAGCAGTGATATACTTCATTTCGCCATCGGGCTTCTTAACGCCGAGGATAAGCATATGCTCAGCCATCCAGCCCTCGTTCTTGCCCTGGTAGGAAGCGATACGCAGTGCGAAGCACTTCTTGCCCAGCAGAACGTTTCCGCCGTATGCAGAGTTGATGGACCAGATCGTGTTCTCCTCAGGGAACTGAACGATGTATCTCTTTTCGGGATCAACGTCAGCCTTGCTGTGCAGGCCGCGAACGAAGTCGTTGGAGGAATCGCCGAGGTTCTTGAAAGCATCAGCGCCCATTCTGGTCATGATGTTCATGTTCAGAACAACATAGATGGAGTCAGTCAGCTCAACGCCTACCTTAGCGAGGGAGGAGCCGATCGGGCCCATGGAGTACGGAATAACGTACATTGTTCTGCCCTTCATAACGCCGTCGTACATGGGGGTCAGCATAGCCTTCATTTCATTGGGATCCATCCAGTTGTTGGTGGGGCCTGCGTCCTTCTTCTCGCGGCAGCAGATGAAAGTTCTGTCCTCAACTCTTGCAACATCGTTGGGAAGAGTTCTGTGATACAGGCAGCCGGGAAGCTTCTCAGGATTCAGTCTGTACATCTTGTCCTTATCGCCGTCGGGCAGGGAGCAAACCTCGTTGGTAAGCTCATCGAGCTGCTCCTTGGAGCCGTCGATCCAGATTACCTGGTCAGGCTTGGTGAGAGCAACCATCTCGTCAACCCACTTGATAACGTTAGGGTTCTTGGTTAATACACCGGGATTTCTTGCCATAATAGTTATCTCCTTCTAACATGAATTTGAAATAACGAGATAAGCAGCGGACGCTGACGCCCGGACACCATATCTCCATGTATACCATTATACTAGATATTCTGCAATAAGTCAAGACGAATTTTTCAATTTTCAGCAAATTTCTTTGTAATTGTATACAAACTTCATATGTCTGCCATATCATCACGGAAAGGCAGGCGCTCCGCGGAGATGATATCATCGAACCGTATTTCCGTACGGACTATGGTCATTTTCCGGAAAGTCGCGTCGAATCCGGTAAGTACGCCCTCGGTCAGCTCGTAGTGGTCGCCGTCGTAATGCTTTACCCTTACCATATCGCCGCGCCGGAATTCTGCGAGCGCCGCCGAAAGCTCCTCCGCCTGGTCGTCGGAAAGTTCCCGGCGCGGCTCCCGCACGCGTTCCTGCTGCCGTATAAGATCGTAATATCCCCTCAGCGACGCGAACGGCATGAACTGCCGCGCCCTGTCGGGTTTTCGCGTATTCTGCATGATATCACCCTCCGTTGTGGCCGCCGACCATCTGATTCCTGCGGATACCGGTCGCCTTTTTCTCAAGGCTCATCGCCTTTATCAGCGCATTCTTGCCGAAGCGCTGCTTTATGTCAATTATCGCCTGCTGCATGTTCTTTTCCTTTTCCTCGGCGGCGGGGTCCATGAACAGGTCGAATCCGCTGTTCTCCTCCCCCGTCAGCCCGCCGAAGCCAATGTTAATGCTGCGTATCGGGACGTTCCTGCGGGTAGTCTCGCGGTAGAGCTGTTCCATTCTCTCCGCAAGCTTCTGATGAGAGCCTGTGCATACCGTCAGACGGCGGTTCCCTCCGGTCGGCAGGTACGCGTCATCGGAATACCCGACCACAAGTGAAACATAGTCCGCGGCGAGTTTCTTTTCGACCAGTTCCAGTGCAAGCGTGTCCACCATTTCCTTCATGACGAGCAGTGCGTTGTCGTAGTCGTAATCCTCGAAAAGTATCTGCCCGTTGGATATCGAGTGGCTTTTGGATTCGTACGCCTGTATCTCCGCGATGGTACACGGCTCGCGCCCCCAGGCGTGGTCTATCAGGAACTGCGCGTTTATGCCGAACTCCTTGTACAGGATATTCTCGTCCATGTGCGCAACTCCGTGCAGGTCGCGGACGCCGTATTTCTCCAGCCGCCGCGCTATCCCAGGGCCGACGTTCCAGAAATCCGTTATCGGTCGGTGATGCCACAGCCTTTCACGGAATATCCGCTCGTCAAGCACGCCGATGTGATCCGGGACGTGCTTTGCCATGATGTCCAGGGCTATCTTCGCCAGGAACAGGTTAGTCCCGACGCCGGCGGTGGCTGTGATATGCGTCTGCCGGAACACCGCGTCCATCAGCATATTTGCAAGCTGCTTCGGCGAAACGCCGTACATTCTGAGGTACGGCGTGGCGTAAATGAAGCACTCGTCGATGGAGTACACATGGATATCCTCCGGGCTGATGTACCGCAGATACACGCCGTATATCTCCGCGGACACCTCCATGTAACGCTTCATTCGCGGGAGCGCCGTGATATACTGCACCCGGTCGGGTATCTCAAAAACGCGGCAGCGGTTGCGTATGCCAAGTTCCTTCATTGCCGGGGTTATCGCAAGGCAGATGGCACCGCGCCCCCTGGAGGGATCGGCGACCACAAGGTTCGTGCGGAACGGGTCAAGCCCCTTGTCGGCGCACTCCACCGACGCAAAGAAGCTTTTCAGGTCTATGCACATGTAAATTTCTTCGTCCATATCCGCCCTCCGTTCATAATATTCAAAGGTATGTACATCTCATGATATTATTATAACCGAAAAGCGCAGGTTTGTCACTGGTAATTCTGACCGAATATACTGTAAGATTATGTTCATGTTTTACAAATTTATGAACATGCAAAAAGGGGAAGTGCATAGCTTCCCCTCAGTTTGTCGAAAAAGTACCTTTCCAGACTGTTGAGAAAGGCGCAGATGCTAGGAAGCGGC
>CAKSHT010000194.1 GCA_934457235.1 uncultured Oscillospiraceae bacterium | reverse complement strand
TGTTCAGTTTTCGTCAGCGGATCATGCGCTCAGCCCGACCAGCCATCTGAGTACCGTACTGGCATCAGCACAGTTTACCTGTCCGTCGCCGTTCATGTCAATGAGCTGGAGGCTTTCACCCGAATCAAGCCCTGCTGAATAGCGCAGCAGCGCAACCGCGTCGTAAATGTCAAGAATGCCGTTGTTGTCAAAGTCGCCCTGCCTGTCGCTGTATCTGCATACCATTACCACGTATTCACCCGGAGCGCTCATGCCCGGAATAACGGCAGTGCCGTCCTCTGCAAGCTTTACGCAGGTCTGGAATACAAGCCTGCCGTCTACCAGCTTGTAGACATTCGCGAACTCGCCTGCATACCGCTTCAGGAACGTAAACCTGATCTCGGCAGGAATATCAGCGCTTATCCTGTATTTGCCGCCCGATACCCCGCGCAGCGAACCAGTGTCAACAGAACCGGGAAGCAGCGAGAGATCGGCTGCGGATACAGTTGTTATCTTCGCGCCGTCAATAAGCCAGCTCTTTGTGCTGTCGTAAACGAACTCGACCTTTTTCTTCCTGTCCGCGATCGCCTTTATGACCTCAGCGGGAACTGTGGTTTCGCCGCTCATGGAAATAATCTCACTGCCGCCGTTCTGTCTGCCAAGGTCTGCGGCAATGTCCGACCAGGTCTTCTGTACGCCATTTATTGAGGGACTTCTTTCGGTCGTGTTATCACTGTTGTGCGTTCCGCCGCTTACATGGCCGCCGGAGCTTCCGCCACCCTTTCTGGGAGTTATAATGTACCCGCATACCGTGCAGTACTCCTCCTTAGTGGCAGTAGCTTCGCCGCTTGAAACATGGCTCTCCGTTCCGGTCACGGAGTCGCAGTATTCACACTTGTGCCAGTGACCGTTCTTGTCGTATGTGTACTTTACCGACCACTTGTGGTCTGTCTTTGCAAGAATCGTGTCTGCGAGAGCGACTTCCGTTGTCGCAGCTTCGTCGCTGTAGAACTTTGCGCACGCCGCGCACTCCCAGTACTCGGTGTTGCCGTCGTGCTGGCAGGTAGCCTGCCCGGCTGCATGGTGAACGAGCTTGCCGTGTCCCGAATTTACCGTCTTGAAAACAGCCGCGCTGGCATTCAGTTTGTCAGTTTCCTTGTAGCGGAGATATGCGGTAACGTCCTTGAGATGAGCAGCTGCCGTGGTGTTTACGTTGCTCCATGTCTTGCCGTCAAAACTATATTCAACGCCCTTAAGCCTGGTCTTTATCGTCGCTGTAAGTTCGCTGCCATCGTTGATGAATACTACGTCAAATGCAGCGGGATCGGGCGCGTCCTGGTTATCCTTGGCAGTCAGGTTGATCTTAACTGCGAATGTAACGCTCTCATAATTATCCGCAGCAAGCGTGACTGTGAACGAGCCTGTCTTGCCTATATCGTCAGCGGTGTTCGGACCAAGGTGGAAAGTGAACTTTCCGTCAGAATAGCAGGAACCCGGAATAATTCCCGCACTTATCGTCCCGTCCTTTTTAGTTCTGACTACGGTCACCTGCCCCATATTCTCAGGAAGTCCTGCAACGCTCACCGTTATATCCCTGTCGGTTGACCACCTGTACGAAACCCCGGTATCTGGAAGCGTTTCAGCCCCAGCCTTTTCTATTGTGAACTTCCAGCTGTCAGCGGTAAGACCGGAAACCGCCTTGTAGTTGCCGCCATCGGCAGCGCTTATCTTAAACGTGTACGTGCCTGCGTTGACAGGTGAAGAGGTGAGCGGATTGCCGCTCTCATCGTAATACTTTACGGTGAGTTCGCCAACGCCCCTTATGTCGGGCTGCGGTGTTACCGTAACTTCCTTTGCCGTGTTGCTGAACGTCCTGTTATCAGGGAGTTCAACATTAAGTTCATATACTGTAAGCGCTTTCTTGCCGACCTTTACAACAAAGTTCTCATAATAGTCCTTGGGGAAATAATCAGACCCGCTATGAATGAGCTTGTATATTACATCGCCCGCTTCAGCCGCTATATCTGTAAACGTGTTGTCTATAATGGTATATTTTCTGCCGCCGACCACAGCATTGAACGAGCCTGTATTATCCTCAGCGGAAATATCGTTGCCATAATAGTCGTTTTCAAAGGTTATCGTTGCCTTTGTTGTGAACGTAATGTCGTCGTCATAAACAGGTTCTTCATCACCGACGCGGTTAAGCTCCAGCTTTTTGACGTACTTAACGGACGGTACATAGGTGCTTCCCTTAAGCGAGGGATAATATGCAACGCCGTTTTCCGTATCGTTGAGCCGCTTCTCCCAGATTTTCTCATCAAACCCCATCTTTTTAAGCGCGCCGTTAGACGTCATCTCAAGGGTTGTAAGACCTGTGCCGCTTTGTTCTTTGTCAAATTGGCAAACCTCATTGTTGTAATAGCAATTTTCAGAGGGAGAAAGACTGATCAGCCCCACTCTGCCATCACTGAGTGCTGTTCCTGCAAAGTAGCAGGATTTCAGCTCAGAACCCTCTTTGCCAAGCGCAGCGATACCGCCGACCAGCCCATTCGTGGCTTCAACATTTGCCAGGGCAAAGCAGTTGCTGATCGTTTTGTTATTAAGACCGCAGACAGCGCCGGTATTGTTTGCACCGCCATAAATTTTTCCTTCAAAGGAGCAGCCGTAAATCGTACCGTCATTTACTGCGCAGATACCGCCGGAATAATTATCCGTGCTGCTCCCCACCGAGCTGTCAATGTTGCCCTTGACCGCAAGGTTAATGATAGTACCCTTGTTTGTGCCAAACAGTCCACAGGTGCTGTCGTCTGTCAGGGTTACAGTGTGACCGTTGCCGCTGAACATGCCGCTGAACGTACCCGTACTCAGGCTCGTCGGAATTAAATCACTAGGCGCCAGAGAATAAGCAAGGGTTATATCGTCGCCGAGAACGAAATTTTCAGACCACTTCACGTCCCACTGCCAATAGGTACGAAAAACATCTTCTGAACTGATAAGGGTGTAGGACTGCCAGTCGTCGTCGCCGCCTGCAAAGGCGAAGTTATAGACATCTCCGGTAATGGGCTCAGGTTCGCCGAAGCACTTAAGGCTCATATAATAGCAGGTTTTTTTGCCGAATTTGCCGTCTTTTGCGTCGGGAGTAACAGCAACTCCCTTTCCTGCATTCCAGATATTGGGGTCGAAGCTGCCGATCTTGCCGATTTTATCGCTGCAAAGGATCACGGTTTTGTAGGAATAATTATCGCCTTTGTTGGCTATTTGAGCCGTGCCATTGATAAGGTTTATCGACCCGCTGACATCCATGTCAAACAGGCAATGGCTCAATTCTGAGCTGCCGCCATAGGAAATGCCGTAGCCATTTCCGCAGATACCGCCGACAATTGCAGAGCTTGTGAAACCGCTGACCTTGCCAACGCTTACACAGTACACTACTACAG
>CAKSHT010000193.1 GCA_934457235.1 uncultured Oscillospiraceae bacterium | reverse complement strand
GCTCCAAGTGCCATCCGTTCTTCACCGGCAAGCAGAAGCTGGTTGACTCCGGCGGACGTGTTGACAGATTTAAGAAGCGCTACAACATGGGCAAGTAATTGTTCAACCGGTAGACTGAAAGTAGTTAAAAACACACGCTCGGATTCCCTGCGTGTGTTTTTGCGTATAAGGAGGTACTTTTGGAATATAAGACCATTGCGCGCCGCTGCGAAGCGCGTTTCATCGAGAAGAAGTCCGAGTTCATAGGGTACCTCTGCCCTGTCACGACCGAGGAGCAGGCGGTGGCGTTCATCGAGGAAATTCGCGCGATGCACCGGAAAGCCACGCACAACTGCTACGCCTATATCATCCGGGAGAACAACGCCGCGCGGCACTCCGACGACGGCGAGCCTGGAGGTACCGCGGGCGTACCGATCTATGAGGTTCTCCGCAAGGAGGGTCTGACCGACGTGTGCTGCGTTGTCACGCGATACTTCGGTGGGATAATGCTGGGCGCCGGTGGGCTTGTCCGCGCCTACACCAAAGGTGCAAAGGACGCTGTGGACTCCGCGCAGATAAAGTGTATGGCGGCAGCTGTGCGAATGGCAGTCACCGTAGATTACGGGCTGTACGGACGTCTGGCGCAGATCTTCGCGGACTTTGACGCCCGCGTCGAAAATGAGGATTTCGCGGACAACGTGCGTATCACGCTGTGCATACGCGCGGAAATTTCTGCGGCTCTCAGCGATAAACTCGTAGACAGCTGCAACGGTAATATCTCAGTCGAGGAGATCGAAAAACTTAACTTCGATTTTGCATAAAACCCAATTTCGCTAAAACCAAGAATTTATTTTTGTGCACATGTCACAAAGTTGATATAATTCAAAAGGTGCAGCAGCGTTTAAAACTGTACTTTATATAGAGGGCGAATTGTGCCCATCCATAGATATTGTGAAAGGAACCGCCATGCTTCCCAGAGAACGTATCATGCAGAACGAAGCACTGACACTCAGCGAATACGCCTGCAAGGCTGCGGACACCAGGGGACGCATGCGCCCTGAGGAGCCCGATGACTTCCGGACGGATTTTCAGCGCGACCGCGACAGAATAATCCACTGCCGTGCGTTCCGCAGGCTGAAGCACAAAACTCAGGTGTTCCTGATACCGCATTCCGATCACTACCGCACGCGGCTGACGCATACCCTGGAGGTAAGTCAGATATCCCGAACCGTTTCCCGCGCGCTTGGTCTTAACGAGGATCTCACCGAGGCTATAGCGCTCGGTCATGACCTCGGTCACACGCCGTTCGGACACGATGGCGAGAAAGTACTCTCGGAGCTTATGCCCGGCGGATTCGCGCACAATCTCCAGAGCAGGCGCGTTGTCGAGTTCATTGAAAAGGACGGACGCGGACTTAATCTCACGGCGGAGGTCATCGATGGTATCGTCGGGCACACAACCTCCGGCGGCGCACCTCTGCCGTTCACACGGGAGGGCATGGTAGTGCGCTTCTGCGACAAGATCGCGTACATAAATCACGACATTGACGACGCGATACGCGGCGGGATACTTACAGAAAGCGACCTGCCGGAATTTCCCGTGAAAATACTGGGGCAGACAAAATCCGCCCGGATAACAACGCTCGTCCGCTCGCTGGTGGGCGGTGGCGCCGACGTTATCCATATGGACGAAACGACGAAAAAAGCACACGATGAACTGCGCGCATTCATGTTTGAGCACGTGTATCATGCAGCTCCGACCGTCGCAGAAAAGGACAAGGCGCAGTATATTGTCGAGTTTCTCTACAAATACTTTATAGAACGCCCGGAAAAAATGCCGGGACTTTACCTCACGCTCGCGGAGCGCTTCGACAAGGCGACCGCCGTGGGGGATTTCATCAGCGGTATGACCGATGATTACGCCGTGAACCTGTTCAAGGAAATTTGTATTCCCAATGGCTGGAACGGCAGCAGCACAAAGCTCATGTGACTTTAAACCGAACGGGGTGAGGATATGGCGTTACCGGAAGGCTTCCTGCAGGAGCTTCGGGACAGCAACGAAATAGTGTCTGTCATTGAAAATTATGTCGAGCTGAAACGCTCCGGCAGCACATATTCCTGCCGCTGCCCGTTCCATTCGGAGCGCACTCCGTCGTTCCACGTCTACCCGAACACCCAGAGCTACTACTGCTTCGGCTGCGGCGCAGGCGGCGATGTCATCACATTTATCCGCACGATAGAGAACCTTGACTACATTGAAGCCGTGCGCTTCCTGGCGCAGCGCTCCGGTATGGCTATGCCGGAGGACCGCGATGACGATTCCACCCGCAGGCGCCGCCGGCTATACGAAATGAACCGCGAAGCTGGAAAGTTCTTTCACAAGCAACTCTTCTCTCCGGAGGGCGCGGACGGCTGGAACTACATCACCGGACGTCAGCTAACCGAACATACCATCCGCCATTTCGGGATAGGATATGCAGTGAACGACTACCACAAGCTCCATTACTACATGCGCAATCT
Source organism: uncultured Oscillospiraceae bacterium (assembly GCA_934457235.1). Taxonomy (GTDB): domain Bacteria; phylum Bacillota; class Clostridia; order Oscillospirales; family Ruminococcaceae; genus CAG-115. The sequence goes on along the minus strand of CAKSHT010000193.1, from coordinate 1,018 downwards.
CGGTTTTTCCGAGGACGAGCTGGTGGAGGGTTCCCTGCTGGTGCGCAACAACAACCGCGTTTACGACAAATTCGTCAACCGCGTGATGTTCCCGATATTCGATACCCGCGGTAATATCATCGCGTTTGGCGGACGCGCGCTGGCTCCGGACGCTCCCGCGAAATACCTCAACAGCTCGGAAACCTACGTTTTCCAGAAACGCGAAAATCTTTTCGCACTCAACTACGCGAAGAACTCCAAAGCCGATTACTTCATTCTCTGCGAGGGCTACATGGACGTTATCTCCATGCACCAGGCGGGGTTCGACAGCGCCGTTGCTACGCTCGGTACTGCAATAACCTCAACGCAGGCGCGGCTCATCGGGCGCATGGGTAAATCCGAAGTTATTCTTTCCTACGACAGCGACGGTCCCGGTCAAAAAGCGGCTTCCCGCGGGATAAACCTGCTGAGCGAAGCGGGCATCAAGGCGAGAGTACTACAGATGACCGGCGCAAAGGACCCGGACGAATATATCAAGAAATTCGGAGCACAGGCGTTCGCGCATCTGATCGAAAGCTCCGGCGGAGCGATAGACTATGAGATGAGCAAGCTCTGCGCAGGTCTTGACATGAACAAGGAGGAGGACAGAGCCTCCTATCTGAAAAAAGCGGTGTACTTCCTGGCGCAGATAAAAAATCCTCTGGAGCGCGCCGTGTACGTTTCAAAGGCGGCGGATACCGCTAGGATACCGTCGGAAACAGTGCGTTTCTCCGTGGATAGCGAAATTTCCCGACAAAAAAAGAAATCTGACCGCGACGAGTACCGCAACCTCATCTCGCCCAGAAACTCCGACAGGATAAACCCGGAATCCGCAAAACTCCCCCGTGAGGAAAAGGCGGAGCGCGGGATAATATGCTTCGTTTTCCACAACCCGGACAAGCTGGCGGCGGTACGCAAAAAGCTCCCGAACGGATTTGCCACGGATTTCAATCGGCGGGTTTTCGAGTTCATGGAGCAGAAACATAACGCGGGCGCGAAT
>CAKSHT010000192.1 GCA_934457235.1 uncultured Oscillospiraceae bacterium | reverse complement strand
GTATATCGTTCAGCCCGATTCCCTCGACATAGACGGGCAGCTCCTTCTCTCCGCCTACGACCGGATAGTAGTAATACCACATTGCATTTCCTCCAAATTCAATATTCATATAGTACCATGATGATAATATCATATATTGACCTTTTTGTCAACCGGTATTATAATAGAATTAGTTTATAAGCTTTCGGAACAATTCCATATACAAATTGGAGGTATAATATGAGAAAAACACCATGCTGCGTCATGCTTTCAGCCATCATGCTCCTGACCACTGCCTGCGATGAAAGCGAACCGCAGGTATCCGGTTCAGCGCCTGCCCTGACTTCTGCAACGACAGTATCCACTGCGGACCCGGACGAAAATGCTCCAACGGACGCCCCGATAAAGGAGGTCAGCTCGGCAAGCTTCACACCTGACGGAAACAGCGGAAAAATAAAGTGGCTGGGCTACTATGACCTGGCGGTCGATGGCAAATCCATGGACGCTCGTCTGGGACGAGAAGCAGTACGACCTCTGGCAGGACATGATGGATCCCGAAAAATTCGACCTTATTTTCGATAACTGCTGGGGTATTTCCGATTCAATGAACGATATATGCGATACTATCCTGTTCGACCCGATATTCAAAGGCGACAGCTGGACGCAGCTCAGCGCTGAATATGAGCCGGTGATAGACAGTCTGATACAGATGAACTGATAAGAGAAGTGAAACGAAATATTACAGCTCCATCTGATAGGAAAGAATAATGAACTGAAAGGAAAGAATAATGAAAATGACAAATGGTATTATTTCAGTTGTGATGGCAGTGATAATGCTCTTCAACTGCACTGCCTGCAAGAACAGCGTTCCGTCCGAACAGATCCCCACCGCAATGGAAACTGCGAAAAACATGGGCATGGGTATCAACCTCGGCAACACAATGGAGGCATGCAACGGCTCCGGCTGCGAAAAAGTGACCTACGAATGGATACCAACAGTCGGCGATAACCGCCCTGTGGATTACGAAACCTGCTGGGGAGCCGTGGAAACCACCCAGGAGGTCATAAACGGCATGAAAGCCGAGGGCTTTGACACTGTTCGAATCCCGGTTTTCTGGGGGAATATGATGGAGAACGACGGCACCTACACCATCAATTCCGAGTACATAGGAAGAGTCAGGGAAATAGTTGATTACTGCTGCAATGCCGGGCTTTATGCAGTGATAAACATTCATCACTTCGACGAGTTCATTATCCGCAGAAATTCTACCGAGAAATGCGCCGAGATATTCACACGGCTGTGGACGCAGATAGCTGACTATTTCAAGGATTATCCCTACACTGTGGTATTTGAGGGCTACAATGAGTATCTGGGCGGAAATCAGTTTGATGAAAACGGAAATCTTGCCGAGCTTAATGAAACGGACGGCTACCGCATGGTAAACACTCTTAATCAGACATTTGTAGACGCTGTGAGAGCCACCGGCGGAAAGAACGCAGAACGCGTGCTGATAGTTTCCGGCTACTGGACGAACATAGACAAGACTACTTCCACGGAATTCGTCATGCCGGCTGATACCGTGTCTGACAGGCTTTTGGTTTCGGTTCACTATGTGGACAACGCAATGTACTGGTCCAACCAGATAGGCGGAACAAGCTGGGTAAGCTATATTGACGACCAGATTGGAAAGCTAAGAACAGCATTTACAGAAAAGAACATTCCGGTGTTTATCGGGGAAACCTCGGTCAACTATCCGGCAGGAAACTTCGACAGAAATCCGGTTTACGCTGATTCCTCGATATGCGTTGACTATGTCCTACGCACGCTGCTGATAAACGGATTCGTTCCAGTCATCTGGGACACGAACGATAACTTCTACTCCCGCACAAAATACCGCATAAAATCCGGCGCTGACAGAAAGGTCATCAGACAGATATACAACGAAACGCATGGAATTACAGGCGCAGGAACAACGGAATATTCCGACGTCGAGGACTAGCCTGTGCTGCTCGACATGGGAACGCGAAGCACGATGGAATACGTCCGGGATATGGGCGTTGGAATTAATCTCGGTAACACGTTCGACTGTTCCGGCGACTGGTATTCTTCCGGCGGCAGACCCGGCGACGTTGAAACCGCATGGGGCAGTCCGGTGATAACACAGGAAATGATACAGGGTTACGCTGACGCCGGATTCGGCGTAATGCGTCTACCGGTGTCGTGGTCGAGCCTTATGGACAGCGAGGGGAATATTTCGCCTGCTTTCCTTGACAGAATAGACGAGGTAGTGGGCTGGATACTGGACAGCGGAATGTACTGTATACTTAATTCGCACCATGATGGCTGGTCTGAAAAATTTGTCGAGGACTACGACCACGCCATGAAAGTCTACGAAAACGTGTGGACGCAGATAAGCGAACGCTTCAACAAATACGGCGAAAACCTGATGTTCGAATCCATGAACGAGGTCGGGTTCGACAGCCTGTGGAATCAGTACGCAGGCACTGACGGGAAGGACGAGGCATACAGGATATTCAACTCTATAAATCAGAAGTTTATTGACGTGGTAAGGGGTTCCGGCGGTAACAACGCCCGCAGACACGTCCTTATTGCATCATACTTGACATCAATAGAACGCGCCTGCGATGAGATGTTCGTACTCCCCGACGACCCCGCAGACCGCATGGCTGTATCCGTCCATTATTACGGTCCGTCCACGCTTACCCTGATAACGCAGGACGTTGAATGGGGCAAGGCGCGCACCGACTGGGGCAGCGAAGCAGACTATGAAGAGCTGAATATGTGGCTTGACATGATGGACGAGCACTTCGTGAAAAAAGGTATCCCCGTCATCGTTGGGGAATTTGGCTGCTTTGGTTCCAACAAGACAGTAGAAACCTGCGAAAAATGGATGATGGATGTTGCAAACGCTGCGTACAGCCGTAAAATGTGCCCTGTTCTCTGGGATACTCCGGGCGGAGAATATGTAAGGACAATGTGCATTTTCAAGCACCCGGATTTCATTAGTTCTCTTGTAGGGATTGCACAGGAATAACTGAATGTCACCGCTAAATCCTTCGTTATCCCTAAGGGAATTTGCGCACCATGCGTATCAGTGATAACGGTCACTTTCTGAACACATTGATAAAGTCAGAGATGCTGGCGATCGCATCGGACAAGACTACAGGATACATAACAACAAATCACCTGTCATTTCGGCAGGTGATTTTACTTTATTAATGAATGTAACAGCCAAGCGTTTCAGCTTCGCTGTCCTTTTATCTCCATTGGCTTATGATGAGGTGTGGTACGGTGTATCTTACACACTATTAACATAAGCTATATGCTGTCGAATTATCGGTCGTCCTTTGTTCCGTTCGGTATGTTCAACATCTGGCGGTCGGCGACAGGCTTACAGCCGGCGGTATTGAATTTGAGATCGTTGGCATAGGCACAACTCCCGATTACGACGCCCCGTTTGACAAGTTCTCGGATACGGCGGTTTCAAGCGTCGGATTCGGACTTCTGTTTGTTTCCGACGAACA
>CAKSHT010000191.1 GCA_934457235.1 uncultured Oscillospiraceae bacterium | reverse complement strand
CATTCTCATTCTTATCCTGTTCTGCGGCTGCGGTAATAGCTGTGGTGGCTGCGACAACGGCTGCGGCGGTGGCTGCGGCAACAACAACGGCTGCGGATGCTGATAGGCTTCTGACGGCATAAAAATGGGGCTGCGAAAGCAGCCCCTGATTTTTTATCAAGCTAAATTGTATCAAAAAGTGCATTGATTTAAGCTGGCGGAAGTGGTATAATTGACCCGACGCGAAAGGAGGTCAGAAAATGAGATTGCTTTATATACTTCTTATGCCTTTCCTTATTCTTATCAGTGCAGCCAAGGGTAAAAAATAAGCCGCGCACCGGATGTTAGTTTGCTGATGTGACTTCGTTTTCCGGGTTATCGCAGGATTTGAGTATAAGGCGTTCCAGCTCTTTGGCTGCGACGCTGAGTGGCTGGTCGCGGCGCTTCACAATGCATATTTCGCGGTTTGGTATCTTCTCGACAAGGTCGATGATGGAAATTCCCGTGCTGTCTACAAGGAAGTTCTCCGGGACGAAGCCAACGCCCAGGTCTGACTCCACCATGGATATTATCTGCCCGGCGGTGGACGCTTCAATCTCCGGACGGTAATTGAATCCGTGCTTCGCGAAATAATCCGAGTAGAACCGGTATGACTTGGTGTCGGAGGCAAATGATATCAGCGGGTATTCCAGCAGTTTAGAAAGGGATATCCTCCTGCCTACAAGCTCCGGAAATGCCGCGGTACTGCACACTGCACTCTCTTTCAGCCGCATTACGGTGTGCTCGCTGAGGGACGCGTACTTGACTTCCGGGTTAGTGACTACGGCGAAATCCGCTGTGCCGTCCTTAAGCGCTTCAATAGCCTGCGGCGTGGAGTGATTGCTTATCCGCAGGCGCACGCCGGGGTACAGCCGCCGATAAACTTTCAGCACCGGGAGCAGCAGACAGTGAAGCGCGATCTCGCTGGAGGCAACGTACACAGAGCCATGTTCAAGGTTACGGCTGCCGATTATCTCAGCCTCGCCCGCCTCAATGTGCTCGAACGCTATGCGAATGTGCGTGTACAGCCGCTCTCCCTCCGGAGTCAGCTTCATTCCGCGGTTGCTGCGGGAGAACAGCGGGCAGCCAAGCTCGCTTTCAAGGTTCTTTATCGTCCGGGTGAGGTTCGGCTGATTGTTGAGCAGAAGCTTCGCCGCCTGGGACACGCTTCCGTATTTTGCAACATAGTAGAATACCCGGTAATAATCACAGCTTATGTACATTTATGGCTCCTTTCGGATATATTATCTATTGCCTGCCGCGTCTGCTGATATATCATGTAACCATATTGTAATACTGTTACGTGGATTTGTCAAGGTTTTTTCCGCCGAGATACAGCATATATCCCCTCTTGAATCCGAGCCTTGCGTACCAGTCGTACACGCCGGTGTAGTGAATGAATATCTTTCCGCAGCCGCGCTGGTAAAGCTTCCGGGCGGCAAGCTCCACCATTTTAAGCCCGATACCGCGCCGACGGAATTCCGGGACAGTACCGACGCAGCCTATGCTTCCGATCCTGGAACCGTCGGAGAACAGGCACTCTACGTCGTCATCAAGAATGCAGAACGACGTGATTTTCCCGCCGACAGTCCCGCAGAATATCTCACCGCCGTTAAAATACTGCGTCCACTCCGGCTCCACTTCGGACACCGCGTCAATAAGCCCGTCCCCGTGGAATAAGCCGAAATCCGCCGGAACTTCCGGGGCAGTTCGGAGCGTTTCCGGAGTGCCGTACATTTCGGCGATGCGGTCGGTAAGGGAGTAACCGCGCTTACGGAAGAAATCTGCGGCGCTTTCCGGAGCGCCTATGAACAGTTCGGAATCAGTCCCGCCAAGCTCGGCGCGGTCGTGTCCTGCGGAGATTATGTGCTTTTCCGCGCGTTCCAGGAGGGAAGCGCCTGAGCCATTTCCGCGCATCTCCGGCAGTACGCACAGCAGGCGAAGCGCATTGCCGCAAGTCACGGCAAATCCTCCGGAGCATTCGAAAACGTTGCCGCGCTCTATCCCGGAAAGAGAGTTGAATTGCGATTCGCTCAGCTTCATTTCCGGAAAGCACCGGAGGAATATCTCGTAATTGGTCATGAACAGCTCCTTTTGAAGAGGGCGGATATTTGTATCCGCCCTTTGTGTTTACAGCATTTTTTTGAGGTACATTCCGGTGTAGCTCTTGGGATTTTCTGCGACCTGTTCCGGGGTACCCGTTGCAATGACGGTACCGCCGCCGCTTCCGCCCTCAGGTCCCATATCAACAATGTAGTCCGCGGTCTTTATCACATCGAGATTGTGCTCAATGACAAGTACTGTGTTTCCGCCCCCGGCAAGCTTCTGTAGTATCTCAATGAGCTTGCGGACGTCCGCCGTGTGAAGTCCGGTGGTCGGCTCGTCCAGAATATAGATGGTCTTTCCGGTGGATCGCTTCGACAGCTCCGTGGCGAGCTTTATGCGCTGTGCTTCGCCGCCGGAGAGGGTCGTGCTGCTCTGTCCTATCTTGATGTAGCCAAGCCCCACTTCTTCAAGGGTCTTGAGCTTGTTGTATATCTTCGGGATATTCGCGAAGAACTCAACGCCCTCGGATACCGTCATGTCCAGCACTTCGAAGATGTTCTTTCCCTTGTAGCGTACTTCAAGCGTTTCGCGGTTGTAGCGGTGCCCCTTGCAGACCTCGCAGGGTACGAATACGTCTGGCAGGAAGTGCATTTCAATCTTGATTATGCCGTCGCCTTCGCACGCCTCGCAGCGGCCGCCCTTGATGTTGAACGAAAATCTTCCCGGTCCGTAGCCCTTTGCCTTGGCTTCGTTCGTCTGCGCGAATAATTCGCGGATATCATTGAACACGCCGGTGTAGGTCGCGGGATTGCTGCGCGGAGTTCTTCCGATCGGCGACTGGTCTATCATTATCACCTTGTCGAGGTACTCCACGCCCTTCATGTCGGTGAACTTTCCGGGGCGCGTACGGGCGCGGTTCAGCTTTCCGACGAGGTGCTTATAGATTATCTCGTTGACAAGGGAGCTTTTGCCGCTTCCTGATACTCCGGTGACGCATGTGAACACGCCGAGCGGTATCTCAACGTCTATGCCGCGGAGGTTGTTTTCAGCCGCGCCGATGACTTTCAGCCACTTGCCGGAGGGGGCGCGGCGGGTTTCCGGAACGGGGATTTTCAGCTTTCCGCTGAGGTACTGCCCGGTGATGGAGTCCTTGCATTTCAGAAGTCCTTTGACGTCGCCGCTGTAAATGACCTCGCCGCCGTGGATTCCGGCGCCGGGTCCGATATCGACTATCCAGTCGGCGGCGCGCATGGTGTCCTCATCGTGCTCCACGACTATCAGCGTGTTTCCGAGGTCACGCAGGCGGCGCAGGGTGGCTATCAGCTTGTCGTTGTCGCGCTGATGAAGTCCTATCGACGGCTCGTCAAGAATGTAGAGCACGCCGGTCAGAGAGCTTCCTATCTGGGTCGCGAGGCGTATGCGCTGGCTCTCGCCGCCGGAAAGCGTACCTGCGGAGCGTGCCAGCGTGAGGTATTCC
>CAKSHT010000190.1 GCA_934457235.1 uncultured Oscillospiraceae bacterium | reverse complement strand
ATGCAGATGAAGCTGCACGCACTGGTGTCGGCGCATTCCAAGGCTCCCGCAATACAGAAGTGTGCCGATGAATACCGCATTCTGGGCAGGGCGCTCCAGGTGATACGGGATACCCCGTCGATACCGGTGGAGCATCTTGTAGGCTCCATTGCGGAGCAGACCGAGCCTGTCCTGCTGGAAATAATGCAGCTGAACGGCGAGGAGCTTTCCAGAGTGTGGAACAATTCCAGCAAGACTATACGTCCGTCGTTCGGCGTGGATATCTCGCAGGTGTTCATAGGCTCCAACCGCGTCAGGGAGGCCGCGCCGCGTGTTACTAAGGCTCAGTTTGACGCAGCGCCGCATAACAGAAAGGGTAAGTGATATGGTCATAAAAAGACTGTCATGCGTTCTGCGGCTGACGGACGGCTGTATGAACCGACCGCTGACAGGCAGCGAAGCGGCGCTGTATTCTGATGGGATAAGATTACGGCATGAGTACAAGCCCGGCGGTTATTTCGTTGTGACTGACCTCCCCGCCGGAGAATGCACAGTGACTGTCATAGCATACGGTTATCAGACGGAAAACATCCGCATTTCCGTAAGCGGCGAAGATGATATTCCGGCGCTGTCGCAGGTGAGATATATTCCGCTGAATCCGTCGGAGAAACACCCCGCGGCAGCCAGAATGCCGTCAGTCAGCGGAACTGCACCGGGAATGAGCACTCTGTATGTGGTACGTCCCGTCGGAAACATGCGCGTAGCGGAGGAGAGTTCCGCCGCCGGCGCCGATGAGATCAAAATGTTTTCTGAGGGAAAGACCCCGCCGTTTCCGTGTGATTTTGTGATAGGGAGCGGCTTGCATGCGGAACTTGTCAAGTTCATCTCAAATCAGGGCGGCGTCTGCCGTACGGAGAAACCGATGAAATATGCGCACAAGCGTTCGGAGAACGCAGTCCCGCTTATACGGCTGCAATGCACGGATAACAGATTTTTTCTGCTGATACCGGGGATATTTTCCGCAGACAGTGAAACAGGGAAGATACCGCTGAAGTTCGCCGCCGTGAAGTCCGGGAAAATCGTATATGCTTCCGCCGGGGTATTGCCCGGAAGGCACAGTGATATCAGCGAACTGAAAATGAAAGGAGAGAAGTAAATGGCTAATCCGGCGGTAAATACGGCAGTGTGTCAGTGCTCTTTCGGAGCGGCTCCGGCTCCGCTGACCGTTACGTCGCAGAATACGGTCACTGGCTCCGGAATGCCTGCGGCGACGATAATGGATATTCCTAAGCCGCCGATGATGTTCGGAATGTGCAGCAGCCTTGCAAATCCCACAGTCGCCAGTGCGACTGCCGCAGCAATGGGAGTGCTGACGCCTATGCCATGCGTACCGGCGTGCACTGCACCCTGGGCGCCAGGCTCTCCGACGGTGCTGATATGCAATAAACCGGCGCTGAATAATTCAAGCAAATGCATGTGCAGCTGGGGCGGAGTCATTTCAGTTACGATGACTCCCGCAATGACGATAAATATTCCATAACGGGGTGAGATGATGAACAAGCTGAAGATCCTGCTGTCGCTTCTGATGGCGGTGCTTATAGCATTTGCCGCGCAGAGGGCTTACTTTGTAAAGACCGATATGATAAGCAGCATTTACAGCGATATCATATTCACGCGGCTGGCAGTCGAGTCCCAGGAGTATACTCGGCAGATAGAATACGGAGTTAAGAACGGAAAGAGCCTGGAGAATTTCTATAACATCAGCTCGGTGCTGAGTGGAGTGCGCAGGTGCTTTTCCTATACGAACGGCGCATATATCTTTTCGTCGGATCACCGGCTGCTTTACAGCCTTGCGGATGGCGGCAGCACCGTGAAGAGGTTCAGCGTTGCGGATTTCTCAGACGGCAGGGTATATTCAGTGTATGATGATACCTCCGGAATGCGGTATATACTTACTCTTCCGATATTCGGGCGGGATAACGAGGTCTGCGGGTACATGGTGCTTGATATAAGCCGCAGCGCCGTAGAGAACAAGCTCGCGGATTACCGCAGTGAATACCGCGTCCAGTCGTTGATGACAGGAGTGATGTGCTGGCTTGCAGGGCTGATTTTCATGATACATCTGTGCCGTTACCGGGAGAAGCTTATGCGGCAGGGAATGACGGTCATTGCCTGCGCAGTATGCACCCAGGTTGCGGTTGACGGTGGACTGAGTATCTTCAAGTTCAGCGTAACCATAGAAAGCCTTATCCAGCAGTCCGTTTCAAAGATAACGATGTCGCTTCAGAACGACCTTGACACCGTGAATGAAAAGGGCGTCGCGCTAAGCAAGATATACGACCTTAACAGCTGGCTCATGGAAAATTACAAGGATATCCCGTTCATAGATAATCTTATCTATGACAGGAATTACAGGATAACCGCGGTCATCTCGGAGAGCTATATAAATGAGAGAACGTGGAGCTATGCCGGAGCGCTTGTGCTGACTCTGCTTGCATGCATTGCGGCGGGTGCGGTGCTGATAATGGCGGTCGCCGGGATCGAAAAGATAACAGAACAAATCAGGAGGAAAACAGACAATGACCACAACGGACGCACTGGAAAGGCTGAACGTATGCCGCAAGAAGAACTCGTTTCTGATACATACGCTGGAAAATGACAGCGGCGCGGAATGCTATTTCAGCGGTAATTCAGCGGCGGTGCTTGAAAGAAATACCGGTTTCTGGCTTTTCAGCCTTGATAAGAAAGGAGATTTCACCGAGCTGTACAGACAAATAGACCGGGAGCTTGGCACGTTCTATGTGAACCGCAGCGACATGCTCGACGAAATATCCGGTACTCTGGATAACGTAAGGGCTGACGAGTATGTCCAGTATGTCCTGGAGTCCTCGGAATACCGTGCGGATCCGTCGCCGGTAAATTCCGAGGTGACTGTGGTGCCGCTTGACCAGAGCTGGGTCGGATTTATCCTGTCGCTGTATAAGAGCAGCGAGTTTGGGAACGAGCGCTATATCAGCGAGTGCATAGCCAGGAATCCGGGCTTCGGGGCGCTGATAGACGGTGAAAGGATCGGTTATGTCACGATACATCTTGACGGCGAGATCGGGTCGATGGTCATATCGGAAAAGGCGCGCGGAAAGGGAGTGGGGCGTACTCTTATGCAGCATATCACTCCGGAATACGCGAAGCAGGCTAGCATAGGCTGCGGGTTTGTCCTCCCGGAAAACAGCTGTTCACAGCGAATGATGATAAATTCCTGCTTCACGGCGCTTGATAACAATATAATGTGGGTATATCACTGAAAGGAAGAATAATATGTCACCAAAAAAACTGTTTAAGCGGTTTGCTGCTGCGGTGATATCCGCGGCGGGTCTGCTGATGTCCTGCGGCTGCGGTGCCGGACTTGTACAGGGCGGCGAGATAGTGGACGCACAGACGGACAACGCAAATACCGTGACCTCCGCGGCGCGTGCCTACAAGCCGATAAAGAAGCCGGGCGGCGGTAAATTCAAGCTGGCGTACGTGGATATCGACCCGTATAATGAAACCTTCCGCATGCTGTATTATGT
>CAKSHT010000189.1 GCA_934457235.1 uncultured Oscillospiraceae bacterium | reverse complement strand
CTATTACCGGGCCAAACGACGAGAACATCGCGACGACCGGGATAAGCACACCGTCAAATTCGACATACCCGCTGCCATTCAGCACCGCAGCAACTAACAGTACTATCATCGGGAAAACCACCGCCGAAGCCGCCGTCAGTGCCGCTGTTATCCCCTCGCCCTCTTTAAGTCGCCTGTTTGCCGCGTTGAGAGTTTCCGTACGGCGGCGCAGGTCTGATAATTTCTTTGCTCCGGTGGCGTACTGTATCATCTCGTTCAGCCCGTAGAGACACTCCAGGACAAAGCTGTTCAGCCTGCCGTTCTCGCTGCGGAATTTCTCCGCACGGTCGCCGCATATTTTCGAAATGATCACCGGAACGATACCGCCCACGAAAACATACGCACACGCGGCTATAAAGCCGAGTATCCAGTGAAAAGAGCCAATAAATATCGTCATTCCGACGGACATTATCAGCGCGATAGCCACCGGAGAAACGGTATGCGCATAGAACACCTCAAGCAGCTCGATATCCGAGGTTATGACCGAGATAAGGCTGCCCTTTTCGCGGCACTCAAGCTTTGCCGGGCAGAGTGTGCGCAGCTTGCCGAATATCTTGTCACGGAGTATCGCCAGAAGCCGGAACGCGATATAATGGTTGGAATACTGCTCCGCGCAGTGCAGAAGCCCTCTCGCGATCGCCATTACGCCTATCCACACGAAAAGCGCCGTGACGTCCGCGCCTTCAAGCACTCCGAGTATCGCGTATCCGCCGAATATCGTGATGAACTGTGCGCAGAAGAATCCCGCAACTCCCATGATTATTGCAAGAGTCATTATGTGCATAAGCGGCTTTAAAAGTCCTGCGAGCCGCAGCATTATTCTGAATTTCGAACGTTTCATACTGCACATCCCACATTTTCAATAGCCGACTGCTCTTTCCACAGATCGGCATAAACTCCGCCCTCGGCGAGCAGCTCATCGTGCTTTCCGCAGCCGGAAACCGTTCCGCTTTTCAGCGCGTAGATATTATCCGTGCCGACGCAGTTCGCCAGTCGGTGAGTTATCATGATGACCGTGCGGCTCTCCGCCATGCGGCGCATTTCGTCAAGGATACAGTCCTCGCTCTCCGCATCAATGTTGGAAGTAGCCTCGTCAAATACATAAACTCTGGCGTCATGGAGAATTCCCCTGGCAAGCGCCAGCCGCTGCCGCTGTCCGCCGGAGAGATTTCCGCCGCGTTCTGTGAGTACGGTGTCAAGTCCGTCGCCATTTCTGAAGAACTCAGCAAGGCGCACACGCTCCAGAGCGTCCCAGAGCTGTTCGTCAGCAGCGTTTTCGCAGCCCTCCAGCAGGGTTTCACGAACTGTTCCGCTGAAAATATAGCTGTTGTTGCTGATCAGCGTCACAGTCTGCATCAGCTGTGCTTCGCTTATTTCAGAAAGCTCCGTGCCGCCGATGGTCACGCTGCCGGAATATCCGCGGTTATGCCCCGTGAGTATCCCGGCGATGGTGGATTTACCGCACCCGCTCTCCCCCACGATGGCAGTGAAACTGTGTTCCGGGAAGCTCAAGTCAACGCCGTGGAGTATCTCGCGGCTGTCGTCGTACGAGAAGCGAACGCCGGATAATTTCACCGCGCCACCCTCTGCGGAAAGCTCTCCCTGCTCAGGCTCCGGAGCGTCCAGAAGCCGGAATATCTTGTCGCTTGCCGCCATGCCGTTCATCGCGATATGGAAGTAGCTTCCCAGGCGGCGCATAGGAATGAAGAATTCCGCCGACAGCAGGATCATTGAAATGCACCCGGTAAGATCGACATTCCCTGCTTGAAGCTCCAGTACAGCCATTATGATACCCGCCGCGCTGCCGCCGTACGCGAAAATATCCATCAGCGTGATGGAATTGAGCTGCATTGTAAGTACCTTCATGGTTATTTTACGGAAGCGCTCGGATTCAGTGTTTATCTTTTTGTGCATCATTCCGTCGGTCTGGTAGATTTTCAGCGTTGTCAGTCCCTGAAGGCTTTCGAGGAAGCTGTCGCCGAGCTTCGCATACTGCGTCCAGTACCCGGAAAGAAGCCGCTTTGCTATCTTCTGCACCGCCACTATGGACACAGGTATCAGCGGAACGCATATCAGCAGTATCACAGCGGTCTTTACGCTGAAAAAGCACATCACCGCAAAAAGGAACACCGGAGCCAGCATCGCATAGAAGAACTGCGGAAGATACTGTCCGAAGTAGGTTTCCAGCTGGTCAGCGCCCTCCGCCGCAAGCTGTACTGTTTCCGCCGTGGAAATGTCCCTGGCTCCGCGTCCAAGGCGAAGCACCTTGCTCATTATCATTTCGCGCAGCCGCAATTTTACCGTTTTGGCGGAACTGAACCCCGCCTTTGACGAAAGATAGAGCGCCGTACACCGTATAGCCAGCGCTCCCGCTGCAATACACGCGATCGTCAGCGCGTCTATTCCGGCGGAATTGTCGTAAAGCGCCTGTAAGAACGCGGCGACAGCGATGGTCGTGACTATTCCCGCCAGTAGCCCCACCCACTGGCAGACCACGTTTGCCGCTATGTATTTCTTTGCCTCCGGCACTATCTGTATGAGCCGTTTTTTTATCAAGATATCACCCTTTTTCGTATTGTGGTTTGTTTGCCCTAACAGTATAACACATCAAGTTAGTTTTGTCAAACGATAAGTTGGCTACAAAATTATCCAGTTACCCAAAACGGCACATCAGAACAAATCTGATATGCCGTTTGATATTATATCCCTGTTACTTACCGCATGCCGCGTACTGTTCGTCATCGACAGGCTCAAGCCATTCATTGGAAGTGCTCTGCCCTGGAACCTCGACTGCCAGGTGAGAGAACCAGCTGTAAGCCGCCGCGCCATGCCAGTGCTTTACTCCGGCGGGGATCGTCACCACATCGCCCGGATGAAGCTTATGGGCGGGCTGTCCCCACTCCTGGTACCACCCCTCGCCGTCAACGCAAACGAGTATCTGCCCGCCGCCGTTATCCGCATGATGAACATGCCAGTTGTTGCGGCAGCCAGGCTCAAACGTAACATTCGCTATAAATACGGTCTGCTTCGGGTCGGTCAGCGGCCTGAGATAGGAATTTCCTATGAAATACTTTGCGAATGCAGTATTCGGCTCTCCCTGACCAAAAAATCCGCCGTGCTCCTCCGGCTGGTCGTCCTTGTAGACTTCCTTTGCCTGGCGGAACGCAGCCCAGGCATTCGGCCAGCCTGCATAAAATGCAATGTGCGTAAGGATCTCCGCCATCTCGGTGCGGGTAACGCCGTTCTTCCTGGCTTCGCTGAGGTGATATGTCAGCGAGCTGTCAGTAATGCCTTTGCCGATAAGCGCGGATACAGTCACAATGGAGCGCAGCTTCAGCGGAAGCTTGTCCTCCCTGGACCATACCTCGCCGAAAAGTATATCGTCGTTAAGATGTGCGAATTCCGGTGCGAACTCGCCAAGCGCATCATGTCCTGCTGTCTGCTTTACCATATCTGTTCCTCCTGATTTTACGGCTCACGCCTTATTCTGATTTAAGGCAACACCGCACAATTAACGGCTAAAGCCTTTGCTAAGCGACGCCTTCGGCTTACGC
>CAKSHT010000188.1 GCA_934457235.1 uncultured Oscillospiraceae bacterium | reverse complement strand
TATTTGTACCTCCTGATAATTATTCCGGGGATGATCTCCCCGGAATGAATATACCGTGTCTTTGACTGCAATTGTCTGCATTAAAACGGATACGGGTCGGAAACCGGCGCGGTATTCTGAACCGGAGCGGGCATGGGAGCCGCAGTCTGCGCCGGCGCCGACTTGCCCTTTGCCTTGTGCTTGACGGCTGTCAGCGTTGTCGCGGCATGAATGTCGACCTTTTCGTAGACCTTGCCCTCGTAGGGGTCGTGATAGAGATGTACGCGCAGCGGCTTGCCCTTGAGCTCCGCGAGGAACGCGCCGAGGTCTGCGTACTCCTTGCCGTCCGGGAGCTTCGCAGCGTCCGCTATCGCCATGAGCCTGCCGTAGTCGAAGCCGCCTATGCTCTGGTCGTCCTCGTTCGGGTTCTTTTTCTTCCAGATGGATTCGAAGATAAGCCCGTTCTGGTACGCCTGCTGAACGTCGTTGCGGATAACGTACACGATGTTGATTTTGTCCTTGCCGGACTGCGTTCTGTTCCGGGCGGACTTTCCCGGTCGGGGATTTCACCTCGATGAAGAACGCTTTCCCGTCCGGTATCCGGAATCCGAAAAGGTCGCTGAACCCCTTCGGAAGCCCGGTGTCGAAGTGCCGCCTGTTGCCCTCTGTTGCGGCGCGTCCGTGCGCCGCTTCTGGGGCAACTGCGCAAGCGTCCTGCTTGCGCCCGTCTATTATTGTAAAGCTGCCGACGTTCGCCCGGAATATCAGCGCGATGTCGCCGACCCCGGCGCGTATGCTGTTCTGAATGTCATGCTCGTTCGTCTAAATACCCCCTTTGTTTTGCCTGATAATAAGCCCAGCCGGGCTTGTAGCCCTTCCGCTTTGCGAACTCGCGTAATTCCGCATAGCTGCGGCAGTTCTCGGCGGTGTCGAAGTTCAGCCGGAAGCCCTCGATTTTTTCGAGCTTCGCGGCGTGCTGCTCCTCAAGCTCCCGGGACTGCACCGGGAACTCATACCCGCAGAACGGGCAATGCCGCTTGTCGGTGTATGCTTCAGGATTAAAAGTCCGGAAGCACTGCGGACACATCTTCACCCTGACCTCGCTCTTTTCGTGCGGCCTGCGGTCTTTCTTTTTCAGGCTCCATTCGCGGTCGTCGTCCGGCATGCCGAAGCGCGCGTAGTTTCCCACATGGTCGATTATTACGGCTCGCTTTCCGTCGCGGTAGCGCATGCACCTCATCGCCTGCTGAATGTACAGCGTGAGCGACTGCGTAGGCCGGAGCAGTATCGCGCACTCGCAGTCCGGCACGTCGAAACCCTCGGATATCAGGTCGACGTTGCAGAGAATGCGTATCTTCCCCGCGCGGAAATCCGCGATAGTGCGGGAGCGCTCCTCTTTCGGGGTTTCGCCGTCGATGTGCGCCGCCGGAATCCCCGCCTCGGTGAATTCCTCCGCCATGCTCTTTGAGTGCTTGATGGAAGCGCAGTAGCAGACCGCCTTTTTCCCCGCCGCGAGCCGCTTGTAGTAGCCTATCACGTCGCCGAACACGGCTTTCTTTATCATCGCCTTTTCGATGTCTCCGGTGACGAACTCGCCGCGTTTGGTGTGCAGTCCGGTGAGGTCTGCGACGTTGGGCGAGTAGTAGTCATACGGCGCAAGGCAGTGGTTTTCGATGAGCCATTTTGCGGTAACTCCGATGATGAGCTTGTCATTGACGTCGCCCAGACCGTCGCCATTGAGCCTTATAGGGGTCGCTGTCACGCCGACCCGTAGAACGTCGGGGAACTGGTCGTATATCTTCCGGTAGGAGCTGGCGAGGCTGTGGTGGTTCTCGTCCGTCATGATAAGTCCGGGCTTCGGGAGCTTGCGCCTGCACGCGGTCTGCACCATCATGACGTCGCAGAACCGCATATCAACGCCCCACCGCACGAACGTCCGGACTATCTGCTCGACAAGTTCTCGGCGATGAACGAGGAACAGCACGCGCCTGCCGTTGAACGTAGTCCGCCGCGCTATCTCCGCGAGTATGCAGGACTTCCCGCCGCCGCACGGGAGGACTATGCACGGAGCTTTATAGCCCTCCCGCCATGCCGCCCGGAGCTGCTCAACAAGCTCAGTCTGATACGGTCGCAGCGGCATTTTCAGCCCCCTGTTTCAGTACCTTAGTCGCGCAGGCGGCGCAGAGAACGCGCCCGAACTTCGCCGTTGAAGCGGCGGTCAGCTCCGCAACTCCGCGCTTTGCTGTGGGCATTATCACCGCGCCGCAGTCCGCGCAGTGCTGCTCCGGAACAAGTCCGTAGAACGTGCGTATGCTCTCATCGACAAGGTGCAGGTCGTTCGGAATGGCGTACCCCGCGAACATTCCCGCCGGGGACTTGCAGCAGTCGTTGCCGTCGGTCTGGGTCAGGAACTGGTATCCGTTCTCCGAAACGGAGGTGCGGAGTACTATCGAGAACATACCCTCGATGTTGACCTTTTCGTCGAGCAGCTTTCCGACCGTCTTAGCCTTGAGCCTGCCGTCCTCGCCGCTCTCGATATGGTGCAGGAAGTACACGACGGTATCCTGCGGGAGCTGCTCTATGCAGCGGATAAGGCTCCAGAAATGCTCCGCTATCTCGGTGAACTTGTCGTACCCCTTTTCCTTGCTGCGGCGCATGAACTCGTTGAGCATGAGGTACTGGCTGTCGTCCACAACAATAGCCTTAGCCTTCGCGGACGACAGGAACGATTTTATTTTCTCGAAGTCGTCGCTGTTGAGCGTTTCGCTGAACCTCCCGCGGAACGGCAGGAACTTTCCGTTGACGTTGACAAGCGCAAGCTCGTCCGGCTTGAAGTTCCGCATGGAGCTGGACTTTCCGCTGCCGGAAAATCCGAGAATTAAAACTGGTAAACCCATTGAAATCTCTCCTTTCACCGGGAATAATACCCCGATACAAACTGCAAATTACTGCATTACTTTATAATTACCGAAACGGTACGCCCAAGCGCCGCGCCGGGGAGTTCCTCGCCGGCTTTCAGCGCGATTTTTACGGCGGTCTTACTGATTTTGGGCTTCTCGTATATCAGCAGGCTGTCGCGGTCGTTTTCGAGCGCCCATTCTATGAACGCGTTCTCGTCCGCTATCTGGGCGGATTCGGCATTGTTGTGAAGCGATATCTTCGCCTGTACCGTCTCGATTTTCGGCGTGCCGAGGTTCTGCATTTCCTGCAGGAGGTAGGATTTCAGCCGCTTCGCCGACTTCTCCTTGGCGTGACGGCGCGCCGCGAAAATTTTCTCCTGCTCCCGGAGGTCTTCGGCTTCTGCCTCGAGGTTTTTTATTATCGCCGCGATGTTCCCGGCGCAGGCTTCGAAATCGGCGGCGGCTCCGTCCAGGCGGGCGAGAACTTCGGCTATCATTGCCGCGCGAAGCTCCCCGACATCGGCGATGACGTTCCCGTCGTCGTCCACAGGCTTGCCCGCGACGTATTCCGGCTCCCATGCGTAGGCGAGCTCAAGCTGCTCCATGATGTCCGCGTACTTGTTTCCGAGATTGAAAAGTGACATTATACCGTACCTCCGATAGATGATTTCACACTGTCGATGAGCCTGACAGCCTTCTGCGAATAGGTTTCGTTTTTCTGCACGTTGACGTATTCAACGAGCCTGCTCAGCGCGTCGT
>CAKSHT010000187.1 GCA_934457235.1 uncultured Oscillospiraceae bacterium | reverse complement strand
GGCTTCTATCGCGTAGGAATAAAGCCTTTCTGCCTGGACGGGATTTATCTGATAGAACGACTGTGGTGAGATACGGAATTTTTTTCCGCAGATCTCGTCGATTATATATCCATTTCCGAAAAGGACTTCCACCGGATCGCCGAGCGTCAGAAATTCCGGGCTTCTGTTTACAGAAAATGTGAGTGTGGTTATAGTTGGTACTTTCTTTATGAGCGCTGCCGTGAAATCGCGTTTTTTAGGGAACATGGAGGTCGCGCCGACAATGTTTACAAGTATTTCACCCGTATTTTTACCGATGCGGACAAGTACATGCTTTATAAATCCGCGGTCGGTTCCTGGGTTCCATGGGTGGAGTTTGAACGAATACATAAGCTCTCTGATCGCCGAGATGATTTCGTCCGCCATGGGGTTGTTTACTGCGCATCTGGTGACGCCTACGATACCGTTCCTTGATGACTGATACACTCCGGAGATGATTTTGCCACTTCGGTCGCTGCGGAATACAGCCTGTACTTTGCAGCGATATCCTATAGGAGGATCCATCGGAATGATAGGCGACACCTCACCGTAATTACCTAACAGTCCAGTGACGTCCTTGTGCTTCCATTCTAGCTGTTGATCGTATGACAAGTTGGACAGCTGACAGCCACTGCATTTTTTTGCAACGGGGCAATACGTTTTATTCATTGAATTTACCATCTTTCTTGCATTTTATCTTATTGTAACACATTAGCTCCGATTTGTAAAGTAAGTAAACAAAAATAATGTGGACGCACTGCGCTTATTATAAAAAGTCAATTTCTTTACTATTGTTCTTTTGTATTTATTATGCGCTTTTTTGTTCACACCTAAAAAACTTTGGAGGTTCAGAACAAAAAATATGTAAAAGTGTATTGAAATCTGACGTGATTTGTGATATTATATAAAAGAAAAACTCTGTGAAACACACAGAACAGTAAAGAGATAAGGGAGTAAAATAATGCCAAAGAAACAGGATATCAACAAGATACTGATCATCGGCTCCGGACCTATCATCATTGGTCAGGCGTGTGAGTTCGACTACTCAGGAACACAGGCGTGCAAGGCTCTGCGTAAGCTCGGCTATCAGATAGTGCTGGTGAATTCCAACCCGGCTACCATCATGACTGACCCTGACGTTGCAGATATCACCTACATTGAGCCGCTGAACGTTGACAGGCTTACCCAGATAATCGAAAAGGAGCGCCCCGACGCGCTGCTGCCGAACCTCGGCGGTCAGTCCGGTTTGAACCTCTGCTCCGAGTTGAGCGAAGCCGGCGTACTTGAAAAGTATAATGTACAGGTCATTGGCGTACAGGTTGACGCTATTGAACGCGGCGAGGACAGAATTGAGTTCAAGCACACTATGCAGAAGCTTGGCATTGAGATGCCGAGAAGCGAAGTTGCATATTCAGTTGACGAAGCGGTCAAGATCGCAGAGCAGCTGAAATATCCTGTTGTTCTCCGTCCTGCCTACACTATGGGCGGTGCCGGCGGCGGTATGGTATACAATGTTGACGAACTGAAGATCGTATGTGCTCGCGGACTCCAGGCGAGCCTTGTCGGACAGGTGCTTGTTGAAGAGTGCATCAGCGGCTGGGAAGAGCTTGAGCTTGAAGTCGTACGCGACGCTAATGACAACGTAATCACCGTATGCTTTATCGAGAATATCGATCCTATCGGCGTTCACACCGGCGACTCATTCTGCTCCGCACCCATGCTGACTATCAGTGAGGACG
The DNA here is from genome assembly GCA_934457235.1 of uncultured Oscillospiraceae bacterium. Lineage (GTDB taxonomy): Bacteria > Bacillota > Clostridia > Oscillospirales > Ruminococcaceae > CAG-115. The sequence goes on along the minus strand of CAKSHT010000187.1, from coordinate 1,893 downwards.
TTCAGGCGAAGCTCCAGGAATACTCTTATAAAATCGTTAAGGCTATCGAAGTTATCGGCGGCTGCAACTGCCAGTTTGCACATGATCCTGTTTCCGGAAGGATAGTAGTTATCGAGATCAACCCGCGAACCTCCCGTTCCTCCGCGCTTGCTTCCAAGGCTACTGGCTTCCCGATCGCGCTTGTTTCAGCTATGCTTGCATGTGGACTTACTCTTGATGAGATCCCTTGTGGAAAGTATGGTACACTTGACAAGTACGTTCCCGGCGGCGATTATGTCGTAATAAAGTTCGCAAGATGGGCATTCGAGAAGTTCAAGGGTTCTGAGGACAAGCTCGGTACACAGATGAAGGCTGTCGGAGAGGTAATGTCCATCGGCAAGACCTATAAGGAAGCTTTCCAGAAGGCTATCCGCTCCCTTGAGACCGGCAGATATGGTCTGGGATTCGCTAAGGATTTCAATAAACTTACAAAGGACGAGCTGCTTGCTAAGCTGCGCTTCCCGACCAGCGAGCGCCAGTTCATCATTTACGAAGCACTCCGTAAGGGCGCTACTATTGACGAGATATATAATCTCACCAAGATCAAGCACTGGTTCATCCAGCAGATGAAGGAACTTGTTGATGAGGAGAATTCCCTTGTTGAGAACAAGGGCGCTGTTCCTGCTGAGTCGGTTCTCCGTAAGGCAAAGCTGGATGGATTCTCTGACAGATATCTCAGCCAGATTCTCGGCGTTTCCGAGGAAGAAGTCCGTAATACACGTATTAAGTATGGCATTTGTGAAGCATGGGAGGGTATCCATGTAAGTGGTACCGAGAACGCTGCATACTACTATTCCACCTATCATGACATCAAGGACACCAGTCCGGTAAGCGACAAGCCGAAGATCATGATTCTTGGCGGCGGTCCCAACAGAATAGGTCAGGGTATCGAGTTCGATTACTGCTGCGTACACGCTGCGCTTGCACTGAAGAAGCTCGGATTTGAGTCCATTATCGTAAACTGCAACCCCGAAACTGTTTCTACCGACTATGACACCTCCGATAAGCTGTATTTTGAGCCGCTAACGCTTGAAGATGTACTTGCTATCCACGATAAGGAAAAGCCGGTAGGCGTTATTGCACAGTTTGGCGGTCAGACTCCGCTGAATCTTGCTGGTGATCTCAAAAAGTACGGCGTTAATATTCTCGGAACAAGCCCCGAAACCATTGACCTCGCAGAGGACAGAGACCACTTCCGCGCGATGATGGAGAAGCTCGGCATTCCTATGCCTGAGTCCGGAATGGCTGTAAATGTTGAGGAAGCGCTTGAAATCGCAAATCGTATCGGTTATCCTGTAATGGTTCGCCCGTCTTATGTACTTGGTGGTCGCGGCATGGAGATCGTACACGACGACGAGATGATGAAGGTTTATATGTCCGCAGCCGTTGGCGTAACTCCCGACAGACCTATCCTCATCGACCGTTTCCTGCACCACGCGACTGAGTGCGAGGCAGATGCTATATCTGATGGAAAGAACTGCTTTGTTCCCGCTGTTATGGAGCACATTGAACTTGCCGGCGTACACTCCGGCGATTCCGCTTGCATTCTTCCCAGCAAGAACCTTACCGACAAGCAGGTAGCAACTATAAAGGAATATACCAAGAAGATCGCTGTTGAAATGAACGTATGCGGTCTGATGAACATGCAGTATGCTATCGAGGACGATACTGTTTACGTACTTGAAGCTAATCCGCGTGCTTCCAGAACTGTTCCGCTGGTTTCTAAGGTTTGCAGCATAAACATGGTTCAGATCGCTACGCAGATAATTACTTCCTCACTGACAGGGAAGCCCAGCCCCGTTCCGGAGCTCCGCGACCACAAGATACACCACTACGGCGTAAAGGAAGCCGTAT
>CAKSHT010000186.1 GCA_934457235.1 uncultured Oscillospiraceae bacterium | reverse complement strand
CCTTTGACGATTTGGAGAAATCGAATGCCAACGGAGCGTTGACAAAAAAACAATATGGTGGTATAATAAAATCCGGAAGATTCAATACTACTGACGACCCCATGCGTGAAGTAACAGGCTCTGCAATGAGTTCAAATCCTGATGAAGTTGAAGCAATGAAAAATGATTTGACCGATTCCGGCGTTGAGCTTATAATTACCGACCATGACATGGCTTACGCCCCCGGCATACGCCCCGGCAAGCCCGGTCAGTTCTTAATAGACAGAAATGCAAGCTTTAGCGCGTGGTGTCATGAGTATAAACATTTCTGTGATGACCGTAATGACGGCTTCCTCGGATTTAGAGTTTTTGAGGACCCTGCAAAATGCAGGCAGAGAGAAATTGACGCTTATCAAATAGAAATTGATATGGCTGAAAAGGCTGGACGTCCCGATATCGTTGAACGTCTGAAAAAGCTACGTGATAAGGAGGTGGCGCAATATGAATGAGATACAGGTCAAAATAGACCGCATGATTTCTGGGAATAAAGATGAAATACTATCCGGCATTTTATCTGACAGACCAATCGTTGTGGTCAATGCTATCATGTCCGGTACAAGGCTCCGTATTACTGATCCGAAGTTTGTTGAAGAGATAAAAAAGATATCCAGCAGTTCAACGGAGAAAGTAATGGGGTTGCCGCTTAGTAAATTTGCCGCCGCCGCTCTCTGCATTTTGAGAAGCGAACAGTACGATGGCGAGGATAAGGTTATTGACAATCTTGTCCGTTCTCGATTTGAAAGATAGTTAGTCCGGAATATTGGTCAGACGATTCGGTTTATTGTTCTGAGGCTTTCGCCCATATGTTTGAAGCGCAGTTCGACAAGGTGCGATATGCTGAAATGAAAAAGTACTTTCCGACAGCATTAAAGAAATTTGAAGATATGTTAGGAGGTTTGGTATAATGCTGACATCAAAGTGCATATGGGCTTATAGAGAACAGTTTAACACCAATGATTGCACATTTGCCGAGCCGAGCAACAATATTATGGTCGTTGATCCTGACACCGGAAAAACCCATATCAGTCCCGGCAGTGAAACTGAAAAAGAATTTATGGACAGGCTCGACCGGAGCAAACACGAACACCGTAACCTTTTCTTCGAGGAATGGGAGGAGTTCGTTACGAAACCCGGTGTCCTTTATTAATTTTAGCACCCTGCACCAAACAGGGTGCTTTTCCATTCCAATAGTCAAGCGCCCCGACGGGGCGCTATTTTTATGCCTGAAAAGGAAGTGAACGCATGAATTTAATGCAGGGCGACTGCCTTGAACTTATGGAGCAGATACCGGACGGGTCGGTGGACTTAGTGCCCACCGACCCGCCTTATAATATCGGAGTAACCACGCAGAAAGACGGCAAAAACTTCGTGAATTCGTGGGACAAGATAGACGGCTACATCAACTGGTGTGTTGAATGGCTCACGCTGTGCTCGAAGAAGCTCAAACCGAACGGCGTTCTATATTTCTGGCACAACGATATGGAGCAGATAACGGAGCTCCTCACGGAAATCAAGAAACGCACGCCGCTGGCTTTCGTATCATTCTGCATCTGGGATAAGGGCGATACATACCGCGCTCGGTCATGGCACCAGCGCGACCCGAAAAGCCGCACGGTTCTGCGTTCATGGTTCAACACATGCGAATACTGCCTGCATTTCTTCAACGCTCCGGCGGACGCAGACAAGGCATGGACGCACACGGGGCTCGACAGAGTTTACAGCAATCCGGATTGCTTTAAGCCATTGAAAGAGTGGTACCAGCGCGAGTGCGAACGGCTCGGACTGGATAACAAGAAAATCGGCGCGTATTACGAGCAGGTGACCGGAAAGAAACCATATATGCTGCGGCATTATTTTCAAGATAGTCAGTTTGAGATACCTACGCAGAAAGTGTGGGAGAGCGTATATGAGCCGCTCGGGTTTGGCAAGGGCTACGAGAGCCTGCGGCAGGAATACGAGAGCCTGCGGCAGGAATACGAGAGCCTGCGGCAGGAATACGAGAGCCTGCGGAATTACCACCGCTGCGATGATATGCACTGCAATATCTGGCACCGCCCGCCGCTGCCCTCGACCAACAGGCTGCACACCTGCCAGAAGCCGCTTGATATCACTGAAAGGCTTATCCGGGTATCATGCCCGCCGGGCGGTACGGTGCTCGACTGCTTTATGGGCTCGGGCACTACCGGAGTGGCAGCGCTCAACACCGGGCGGGAATTCATCGGGATTGAAAAGGACCCCGGATACTTTGAGATTGCCCGGAAACGTATCGAGGAGGTGCAGGGGCAAATCAGACTAACTGTATAATCAAGCGCTATGCGATAAGCACGGCGCTTTTTTATTGCCCGAAACACGCTCAAGGCGTTAAACTGCGCGCGGAAATACAGCCGACAGGCTATAAACGGAGGTAACAATGGCAGACGAACAGACAACCCAGACCACACAGGAGCAGGGCGCAGCTTTAAGCGCCGGAGGTGATCCTAACGTATCTACGCCCGAGCCGGGGGCGGAAAACAAACCGGAAAAGCCCGCCGAAAAGACGTTCACCCAGGCAGAGCTCAACAAGATCATCGCGGAGCGCCAGAAGCGCTGGGAAAAGAAAGCGGCGGACGAAAAGGCGTAGGCCGAGCGCGAAGCCGCCATGACAGCAGACGAAAAGTCGAAGCACGAGCGCGAGAAGCAGGAAAAGGCTCTCGCAGACCGCGAGGCGGCTCTGACGAAGCGCGAGCGCACCGCCCTCGCAAAGGAGTATCTCGCGGAAAAGAACGTCCCCGCCGCTCTTGTGGGCGCTGTGGACATCTCCGACCCTGACGGTATCGAAGCAAGCGCGGCGGCAGTCGCGAAGGCTTTCACTGACGCGGTCAGCGCGGAGGTAGCAAAGAAGTTAGCCGGAGCTCCCCCGAAGAAGGGCGACCCCGGCGCAAAGGACCCTTTCCTTGAGGGACTGGGCACATAACAGGAGGTAATTTTTATGGCAATCAATCTCGCAACCAAGTATTCCGATAAGGTAGACGAAGTATTCAGGCTCGGAGCGCTCACCACGTCCATGGCGGGCGGCAAGTACGAATTCACCGGGGCGCAGACCGTCAAGGTCTACAGCATGGGCACCGCCGAGATGAACGACTACAAGGCAACAGGCTCCAACCGCTACGGCAGCCCGGAGGAACTGGAGGACACCACCGAGGAGCTGACCCTCACGCAGAAGCGCTCCTTTACGTTCACCATCGACGCCACCAACGCGGTAGATTCCCCGGCGGGTATCCGCGACGCGGCAAAGGCGCTCCGCAGACAGCTCGACCAGGTCGTTATCCCGGAGGTGGACGCCTACCGCTTCAGGACCGCCGCGAACAAGGCTAAGCACATCGCGGTCAGCACGACCAGCAATTCCACAGCGTACAGCGATTTTCTCGCGATAAACAGCGCTATCTCGGACGACGAGGTACCTGCGGTCGGTAGAGTGGCGTATGTTTCCAACGCGTTCCTCAACGCCATCAAGCAGTGCGACGGCTACACGAAGGCTTCCGAGCTTGCGCAGAACATGCTCATCACCGGGCAGGTAGGCGACGTGGACGGCGTGAAGATAGTCGCTGTTCCCAAGAGCAGAATGCCCGCCGGAGTGTCGTTCATCATCGCATACAGCGAATCCGTGTGCTCCCCGGAGA
>CAKSHT010000185.1 GCA_934457235.1 uncultured Oscillospiraceae bacterium | reverse complement strand
CCTCCATACAGTGTCCGAAGTCAACTCAGAACGCCGGGAGGAATGCTGTTCACAAACCTCCCGGTCAGTGAACAATCTCCGATGTAAATTTAGTCAAACAAATGCTCCTTTATTAACCAATGTAACTAATGTGGCTTACTCAGCCACTGGTTTTCCCTCGCGGGCCAGTCTTTCACGCTCCGCCTGAGGAAGCCTGAGATAACTCGGCATAAGCGCCGCCGGGTCTATCTGCTCCTTGCCCTGGGCTGCGAAGCACACTCCGCTTCCGCGCTGATAACGCAGCGGATAGGGAGCGAGTTCGTATTTCTGATCCGTTGCCTTATGCGCAAGCTCCGCGCCGTCCCCGGCAAGGATTATCCGGCCGGACATTCTGGAAAGTTCCTGCGCAAGCTCAACAAGACGTATCGCACGGTCATTGCTCATTCTTGTGATAACGCCGCCCTCGCTGCGGAATATCGCGTTATACACCTGACCGCAGCGCGCGTCCATACAGCTTACTATCGTGCCGTCAATACCGGGAAAATTAAATGCGATAGCTTCCAGGGAGGACACTGCAACGCACTTCTTCCCCGCGCCGAAGCACATTCCCTTTACGGTCGAAACTCCGATACGCAGCCCGGTGAACGATCCGGGACCCACAGTAACAGCCGCCGCGTCGATATCAGCGATAGTAACTCCGGCGCATTTCATCATGCCCTCCACCATCGGCAGAAGCGTCTGAGAATGCGTGTGCTTTGTATTGAGAAACTGCTCTGCGATTATCCTGCCGCTGTCGTCCATAAGAGCGCAGCCCGCGCTTATCGCGGAACTGTCTATTCCTAATATCATGATATCACTTCCTTCTTTCGCCGGACTGAATTACAGGTACTTTTTGTTATCAAGCTCGTTCCAGTACGGCTTCATTCCGTGGCTTTCCATGTAGTGAGTGAAGGTCGTGCTGTTGTCGGCGGCAATGCGCGGCTCCGTCCAGAGCGCATTACAGCCCTCGCAGATACGCACTTCGTCCCCGGAGCTTTTCACCCTGGCGCGGACAACTTCCCCGCCGCACAGCGGGCAGACTATATGCCCGCTGACCTTTATGTGCCGCTCGTTCTCACCGGACTTCTCAATGCGTATTTTCAGTATCGTGCGGGAATCGTCCCCCGCAAGCTCCTGCTCGATGCCCTCGATATTCTCGCTCCATTCCGCCGCGATTATCCCTCCGCGGTCGAGGTAATCAAAGAACCCGATCGCGTACAGGTCGTCATAGCTGTCAATGCGGTATAAATCAAAATGGAACAGCGGGATACGCCCTTCGGGGTACTCATTCACCAGCGCAAACGTCGGGCTTGTGACCGGATCAGTGATTCCAAGAGCCGCCGCCAGTCCCTTTGTGAACGTGGTCTTACCCGCGCCCATGTCGCCCTCGTAAAGGATTATGTCCCCTGCCCGCAGCTGCGAAGCCACCTCGGCGGCTATATGCGCGGTATCCTCGGGACTGCGGGAAATGTATTCAACGTATTCTTCCATCAGAACAGACCGGTTATCTTTCCGTCAGCGTCAACGTCGATGTTGTCGGCAGCGGGGACTTTCGGCAGACCAGGCATTACCATAACGTCGCCGGTGTAGACTACGACAAATCCGGCGCCTGCGGAGGCTCTCACGTCGCTGACGGTGATGGTGAAGTGCTCCGGCTTGCCGAGCTTTGCCGGGTCGTCGGACAGGGAGTACTGCGTCTTTGCAACGCATACCGGAACTCTGTCCAGACCGAGCGCTTCAATCTCCTTGAGTGCCTTTGCAGCCTTGGGAGTGAAGTTCACTCCGTCAGCGCGGTAGATCTCCTTTGCAATGATGTCCAGTTTCTCCTTGACGGTGAGCTTTTCATCGTACAGGGGCTTGTATTCGCTCTTCGTGCCCTCGATGGTCTCAACGACCGCGTTGGCAAGCTCGATTCCGCCCTCGCCGCCCTTGAGGAACACATCGGAGAAAGCGACCTTAGCGCCGTGCTTCTCGCAGTAATCCTTAACGACTGCGATTTCAGCATCGGTATCGGTGTAGAAGTGGTTTATCGCAACGACTACCGGCACTCCGAACTTCTTGAGGTTCTCAATGTGTACGCCGAGGTTCACGATGCCCTTTTCGAGCGCTTCTACGTTCTCCTTGGTGAGGTCGGGCTTTGCAACTCCGCCGTTATACTTCAGTGCGCGGATAGTCGCTACAAGCACGGTGCAATCCGGCTTCAGACCTGCGTAACGGCACTTGATGTCAAAGAACTTCTCGGCGCCGAGGTCAGAACCGAAGCCAGCCTCAGTGATGGTGTAATCAGCGAGCTTCATAGCAAGCTTGGTCGCTCTCACGGAGTTGCAGCCGTGCGCGATATTCGCGAACGGACCGCCGTGAATAAGCGCGGGGTTGCCCTCAAGGGTCTGTACAAGGTTCGGGTTGATGGCGTCCTTAAGAAGCGCGGTCATTGCGCCGACCGCATGCAGGTCGCGCGCGAAAACCGGTTCCCCGGAATATGTGTAGGCAACCAGGATATTGCCCAGGCGCTCCTTTAAGTCCTCCAGGTCGGAAGCCAAACACAGTATAGCCATTATCTCGCTTGCAACGGTTATCTGGAAATGATCTTCGCGCGGGATTCCGTTGACCTTGCCGCCCATGCCGATAACGATGTTGCGAAGCGCTCTGTCGTTCATATCCAGAACGCGCTTGAAAAGAATCCTGCGTACGTCTATGCCGAGTGCGTTGCCCTGCTGAATATGGTTATCCATGAGAGCCGCAAGCAGGTTGTTTGCAGCGGTGATGGCATGCATATCGCCAGTGAAGTGCAGATTGATGTCCTCCATCGGAACAACCTGTGCATATCCGCCGCCTGCGGCACCTCCCTTGATTCCGAACACCGGACCGAGGGACGGCTCACGCAGAGCCAGGATAGCCTTTCTTCCGGTTTTGTTCATAGCTTCGCACAGACCCACGGAAGTTGTGGTCTTGCCCTCGCCTGCCGGAGTAGGATTGATGGCGGTCACAAGTATCAGCTTTCCGTCCGGCTTGTCTGCAAGCCTGTTGAAAAGCTTCTGGTTCAGCTTCGCCTTGTAGTGGCCGTACTGCTCGACTTCGTTCTCCTCAATGCCGAGATTTGCTGCGACCTCGGGGATCTTCTTCATCTTCGCCTGCTGTGCGATCTCAATATCTGTAAGCATTTTGTGTCCTCCGGTTTTTACATGAGTGTTATTTGGTCTATATCTTCATCTGTCGCAGTTCCCGCCGAGGGAATGGACTTTATGCGAAGCGCTTCAACGTCCTTTACGCCGCTCTGCTCCGCGGGATAAGCCCCCGCAAGTTCAGACTTTGTAAGACGCATTACCTGTACGCCCTGGGTGTCGCGCGCAGCCTTGGGTAGCACAAGCGCGGTATTGAACGTCAGTGCCTTGCCTGCAGTGGATTTCAGTACGAAATCCTCCTCGCCCTTTATAAGGAATATTCCCACAAGCTCCGAAAGGTCGGAGTATGCACCGGAAAGCTTCCTGCGGCGCGTCTTGGTTTCGTAGCTGGAAAGCGGCACCTTAGCGCACTTGCCATTGCGGAAGAACATCACGAGCGTTTCACTGTAATCCTCCGTCACCGCCATGAACCGTATACTCTCGCCGTCATCGAATCCCAGCTTCGCAGGGATGTAATCTCCCATCACGCTCGCCTTGGTTTCATCGAAATCCGCGCAGCGAGTCTTGTATACCTGGAACTTGTCCGTGAAGAACAGCAGTTCCGCGCCGCCGTTGACCTCGCCCGACCAGATTATCTCGTCGTTTTCTTTCAGC
>CAKSHT010000184.1 GCA_934457235.1 uncultured Oscillospiraceae bacterium | reverse complement strand
TGAAACTGAACTCCAGTTCACCACGCTCCGCAAGGCAGTCAAGAAGGATCTCGGCGCTGATGTCGTACGCGAGGAAGTCGAGAAGCTCTCCAAGCTGCTGCACGAGGACGCTCTGATACTCAGTCCGGAGGGTGCGATATCCGGAGTTGGTCAGACCACCGCGGACGAACAGTACTTCCTCACCTGGGAAGAATACGCCGCTTACTATGGCTTCCCTGCCACCGACTGGCACGATGCTGCTGACGCTATCGAAAAGGTAGCGCTCCACGCCGCTGACCTCTACGAAGCAGGCGACAAGGACCAGGCGTACCAGTTCGCTAAGGCTACTTACTGGGGTTACTACGAAACGACAGGTTTCGAAAGAAACACCATGACTTACATCTCCGGCGCTCGCGTAAGTGAAACTGAACTCCAGTTCACCACGCTCCGCAAGGCAGTCAAGAAGGATCTCGGCGCTGATGTCGTACGCGAGGAAGCTGAGAAGCTCTCCAAGCTGCTGCACGAGGACGCTTATATCCTTGATCCGGATGGTCCCTCCAACAATTCCACAAACGCAAATACTAACGCCGGAACAGATACAGGCACTGACACCGCTTCCGGCACAAGCTCCGCAGGCGGCGCTATCGCAACATTTGCAGGAAGCTTCGGCATTATCCTCCGCGAGGGTGTTGAGGCTATCCTGGTAGTCGGCGCGATCATCGCTTACCTCATCAAATCCGGCAACAAAAAGGGCGTTGCCGTGGTATACGTCGGCTCCGTGCTCGGCGTTGTGTGCAGCTTTGCAATGGCTGCACTACTCTCCTGGCTGAAATCCATCAATCCGGAAACCACTATGTCTCAGGAAATCATTGAGGGATTTGCAGCACTGCTTGCTGTTGTGGTTCTGTTCTACGTTTCCAACTGGATGGCTTCCAAATCCGAAGCCGCCGCATGGCAGGGATACATTCAGGGCAAGGTAAAGGATTCGTCTGAACGCGGCAGCATGTTCACGCTGGCGTTCACCGCATGGCTCGCCGTATTCCGCGAGGGCGCAGAGGTCATTCTGTTCTACCAGCCAATGCTGAATGAAGACCATCCGGACATGGTATGGCTCGGCTTCGGAATCGGATGCGTTGCACTGGCTGTTATATTCGTGCTGATGCGCGTATTCTCCGTAAAGCTTCCTGTCAAGCCTTTCTTCCTCGGAATGAGCTTCCTCATGTCGTTCATGACGGTTTGCTTCTTTGGCGCAGGTATCAAGGAGCTTATGGAGGGCGGCGTATTCGACGACTTCGGCTTCATGCTCGAAAGCCCGGCATGGCTCAGCTGGATACCGTACAACGATGTGCTTGACGTATTCGGAATCTACCCGCTGACAGGTACGATAATCCCGCAGCTTATCCTGCTGGCTATCATGGTTGTAACGTTCATCGTACAGATAAGACGCAACAACAGGATCAAGGCAGAATCCGCCGCCAACAAAGCCCAGGGCTGACGCCCGCTGACTCACGGTATTGATCTGCTCCGCACCGGAGCGGTAAATATACAAATTCAAATCACTCAACAAAAGGAGAAACAACAAATGAAGAAGAAACTTGCACTTCCTGTTGCACTTGCAATGGTTCTGTCTCTGGCAGCTTGCAGCAACACCACAACTTCCAGCAGCACACCTGCTTCCGACGCTGACAGCTCCAGCTCCGCTGCAACAAGCACCGCTGACACCAGTTCCGCTGTAGTAGACGAGAGCCAGGCCGCTGACGCTGGCGCTGCCGGCTTCACCGAGATCCCGATCTTTGAGGACGAGGAAGTTGGCTTCATGAACGTATCCGCTGTATACTTCCAGCCCGTTCCCATGACCAACGGCAATGAGGATATTGAGAACTTCAACCTGCACCTTGAGTGCGACGTATCCGCTCTCCAGAACGACCTCGGCTACGGCACAGGCGACTGGGTTCCCTATCTGACCGTTGACTACAAGGTAACTGGCACCGACGGCACAGACGCTGCTTCCGGTACATTCATGGTAATGTCCGCTTCTGACGGTCCTCACTATGGCGCTAACATCAAGCTCGACAAGGCTGATACATACACCCTTACCTTCACATTCCACAGCCCCGAAGAGAACGGCTACCTCATTCACACCGACGCTGAAACTGGCCCTGGCGGAACCTTCGACGAGTACTTCAAGGACGGCAACCTCACCGTTACATACGAGGGCTGGGACTACACTCCCCAGGATTGGAACTGATTTTCTGATATCCAGTGAACATTTCTCCCTAAATATGATCGTAAACGAGGAGCAGCATCATTATGTGGTGCTGCTCTATCGTGGCGTTATGAACGTAATTTGACGATTCATTTCCGCCTGCGATGATCCGAGGCAGCTCCGGCTTTTCCTTTCCTTTGCTGAAGCTGCTTCGGATCATTGCAGACTTTTTCTGCAATAAATGTCCCGACAAGGAGAAGCAAGATATGCTGTATTATCTTATCACAACGACCAAGGATCTGCTGTTCCCGGCTGTCCTTATAGGTATGTTGTTCGCTTTCATTCCGCAGTCCTCCGGCAAAAAAGGCAGGCTCATCCTGTCGATCGGAACCTTTGCCGGCATAGCTGCGGCGATAGCGCTGGCACTACTCAAGAACCTTACAAAGTTTATCGACAAAAACGGTGGTACACAGCTGTGGAACGTATGGATCTTCGCAGCTTCAACACTGGCGCTGATCGTGTTCTGCGTCTTTAGCACCAGGCCTTTACGCCGCGCCGCCGGAAATGCGGGTCAGATTGCCTCATCGGTCTCTGCGGCTGTTTTGGTGTTTACGATACTCGCGTACGCACTCCCAGCCGTGCTGGCTTATCCGTTCAACTTCACGCTGAACGGCGCGTCCGTTTTCTCAACGGCGTTCATTTATCGCTTTATCGGCTGGCTGCTCGGCATTATCCTGTGCCTGCTGGTCATGCTGGTAATGTACCAGACATCTAAGCGCGCAAACAGCGGATTCCTGCTGATAATGCTTGACCTGGCGCTGATCTTGAACGGTTTGCAGCAGGTACTCAAGGCGATACAGATACTCAATTCCAAGCGCATTGCGTTCACTGGTCACGAATGGTTCGTGATAGTAAAGCACGCGACCAACTACAGCGATCTTTTCATTTACGCTATGCTGGTCATTGCACTGATGATCCCGGTAACGCTCCTTATAAAGAGCGCGCATGTGAACGAGCCGTACACCAACCCGGCGGAGCACAGAAAAATACGCGCAAAATGGAGAAACACCAGAAGATGGTCAGTCGGCGTGGCGTTGTGCGCCGTTATGGTGGTCATGAACCTCACGGTATTCACCGCCATCGATAACCAGGAGCCGGAGCTTTCCCCGACTGAACAGTGCGAAGATCACGGCGAAGAACTCTATATCCCGCTGACTCAGGTGGAGGACGGTCATCTCCACCGCTTCGCCTATACGACTCCCGATAACATTGCGGTGCGCTTCATCATAATCAAGAAACCGAATTCTTCATCCTACGGTGTGGGCCTTGACGCCTGCGACATCTGCGGCGAGACCGGCTACTATGAAAGAAACGGTCAGGTGGTCTGCAACCTCTGCGACGTCGTTATGAACATCAACACCATAGGCTTCAAGGGCGGCTGCAACCCGATCGTAATTGACTACAGCGTGTCAAACGGATACATAATCGTGCCCAAGTCAACACTTGTAGAACATCAGGACGAATTCAAGTAATGGAGGGTGCATAAATGTTTTTCAGAATGATAAAAGGCGCATTCGTACGGCAGTGGAAAAAAATGCTCATGATAGCGC
>CAKSHT010000183.1 GCA_934457235.1 uncultured Oscillospiraceae bacterium | reverse complement strand
CGCTCGAGCAGGAGCTCGAGAAGCGCCTGACGGACATCATCTCGCAGATCGACGGAGTGACCTCCCCGCAGGTGATGGTGACGCTCGACCGCACCAGCGAGCGGGTGTACGCGGAGGAGGTGAAGTCCAGCAGCTCCGGGGATTCCCAGAGCGCCGAGAACAGCCCCGCGCTTAACGGCTCGAAGGACGCGCTGGAAAAGAGCGTGATACTTCCGAGGGTGCGGGGCGTTGCGGTGGTCTGCGGCGGCGCGGAGAATGTGCTGATACGCGAGAAGGTGGTGAATACTGCGGCGCGGGTGCTGGATATCGGCGTATCACAGGTCTATGTCACGAATTAAGAAAGGAATCAGGGTCATGAAGCGTTTGAATGTGCTTTTAGGGAAGAAGCAGCTTGTAGCTGCGGGTCTGACTGTGCTGCTGGGTACGGCGGTCGCAGTGAATTTCATCTATTCCGGCGGGAAGAACAAGAACCTCACTGAGCCGTCGGCGGAGGTATCCGGGGCAGCGGATACGGCTGGAACTACATACGGCGAGGCCGACCTGGTGAGCATTGACAAATCCGGCGGGACTGCGGACACCTCGGCGTACTTCGCGCAGGCAAGGCTCGACAAGCAGACCAGCCGCGAGGAAGCTGCGGAGGTACTCCAGAGCATGTACCAGGGCGGCGACCTTACGCAGGAGGAGCTTTCCGTGGTTGCGGTAGACGCAGCGAAGATGGGCGGCTACATTGAGAGCGAGAGCAAGATAGAGAGCCTGCTGAAAGCCCAGGGCTTTGAGGATGCGCTGTGCTACCTTGGCGACAACAGCGCAAACATAATAGTCAAGACCGAGGGACTGGACGCTGCAGGCGCAGCGAAGATCAAGAGCACGCTTCTTTCCGAGGTGGAGCTTACCAACGACCAGATAACCATTGTTGAAGTCAACTGAAACCGAAAGACTGTCGATAAAGGCACATCTGCTTCGTCAGTGACATATCGGCAGGCACAAAGCCTAGCCGATGTGCCACTTCCTGGCATCTGTACCTTTCTCAACAGTCTGAAAAGATATTTTCCGATAAACTAAAAACCGGCAGCTTTTCAGACTGCCGGTTTTGGTTGTGTTTTGGACGAATTACTTGTTCTCGTCGTCCTGCTTTTCTTCCTCAGCGGATTCAACGGTCACGTCCTCAGCGGCGGTTGCTTCCACTTCTGCGGGAGCGGGCTTTTCGGGTAGCTTTGCGCCGCACTTGGGGCAGAACGCATTATCGCTCTTGGTCTTTGCTCCGCATGTGGGGCAGGTAACTTCCTGGCGGAGGTCGTCAAGGAGCAGGTTTATCTCGGAGAGCTTCTCATAGAGCTTGTCAATTTCCTCGACCTCAGCGTCGAACAGGTTGGAATCCGGATTCTCGGACTTCTGCATTTCGTATGCCATCTGACCCAGCTTCTCAAAGTGTGCCTTGATGTCGCCGGTGGTCTGGGATTCCTTTATTTTCAGCTTGGTGAATCTTACTGCTTCGTCAGTCTTTTTGCCTGCGGTTGCAGCTGCGGATTTAGTGGTATTGATAACATCGTCAAAAAAGCTCATGGTTAAAACTCCTTTCAATTATCAGAACATGTCAGGGAACTTTTCCCTTTAAACGCATTATACCACAAAGTTATTTGTTTTGCAATAGTTCTTTTGTAAAAGTTTGGTGAAAATCAGTCCTTTGACGGGTGCTCCTGACCTCTTGTGAGTACGCCGATCATCTCCGGACCAGCGTTGCACGCAACAACTACTCCGGTTTTTTCGACCATAGCGGGACCGTAGCCGAGCTTCTTTGTCATCTTGTCAATGAATTCCTTTTCGCAGTCGGGGCGGGTTGTTGTGACTACGCACCAGGGAGTTTCGGGGATCATTCTGGAGGCGATGGTTTCCACAGCCGCGTCAATAACAGCCTTCTCGCCGCGTGCCTTGCGTATGACTTCGGTTTTTGCGCCGCCGAGGTAAATGAGCGGCTTCAGTCCCATCAGCTCGCCGAGGAAGCTTGCTGCGGCGCTTATTCTGCCGGATTTCTTCATGTGGCGCAGGTCAAAGCCGATTATGTAAGCGTCTGAGTGCTTGGCCCAGTCATCGAGATACGCAGCAACGCTTTCCGCAGACTGACCAGCTTCCAGCTTCTTGCAGGCTTCGATGATGGGATAGCCGTAGCCCAGTGTGTAGTTCTGTGCGTCAACAACGTATATCGTGAGGTCCTTCAGCTCGTCAGCGACGTTCTGCTTTGCAAGCTCCGCATTGGAGCAGGTCTGGGAGCCTGCTGCGTTGATAACGTCAACGATGATTGTGCGTACTCCCTGCTCATACAGTTCGCGGTACTTGTCCTCAAACTGGATAGCGGTGATCTGGGAGTGCTTCGGGATCTCCTGCTGCTCCTTGAGTATCTTGTAGAACTCGTCTGCCTGAATGTCAAGTCTGTCGGTGTAGCTCTTGCCCTGGATAGTTACCATAAACGGCAGGATCACCAGCAGATCCTTGTATCTCTCCTCGTTCTCCTTGGAGATATCGCAGCCGCTGTCTGTGATTATTTTGATAGTGTTGTCCATATTTTTCTCCTTTTCGGCGGATCAATCCGCATTATTCCAGTCAAATTCTCGCAGCCTGCCCTTGTTTTGCAGTTCGGGGAAGCCCCATTGCCTGAGTACCTCGTAAACGCCTATCGCAACGCTGTTCGAAAGGTTCAGACTGCGCAGCGTTTCGCGCATCGGAATGCGAACGCAGCGCTTTTTGTTTTCAAACAGCAGGCGCTCCGGAAGTCCGGCATCCTCCCGTCCGAAGAACAGAAAGCATTTGTCTGGATAGCTGACATCGCTGTAGGTGTTTTCCGCCTTTGTTGAGAAGAAAAAGTACTCCCCGTCGCTGCGTGCGAAGAAATCGTCAAGCCCGTCATAATAGGTGATGTCCAGGTAGTGCCAGTAATCCAGACCGGCGCGTTTGAGCTGCTTGTCGTCCGGAGTAAAACCCATCGGTCTTATGAGGTGCAGTCTTGCGCCGGTCACGGCGCAGGTGCGTGCGATGTTGCCGGTGTTCTGCGGGATCTGCGGTTCCACCAGCACTATATTGAGTTCCAAGCGAATGCTTCCTTTCGGTTTCAGTTGCTGAAAACAGCATATTAATATTGTAGCATATTTCCGGACATTTTGCAATAGCTTTTTTCGCACCTCAATTAAATAGGAAACAATGACGCGTCGGCTGCGAATTACACAAAAACCGTCGGATAAGTGCATAAAACTATGTGATTAGTGCTTATTGACAGTTTTCGCAAACAGGCGTATAATTATATTCGTTTGGTATACAAAAAAAACAGAAAGAACAAAAGGAAGGCAAAAAATGTTTAAAAAGTACATCGGCGACCTGAAAACGGAATTTCGGGGATACAACGGCAAAAAGCTGACTCAGGATCTCATGGCGGGACTTACCGTAGCGGCGGTAGCGCTTCCGCTTGCTCTTGCATTCGGCGTAAGCTCCGGTGCGGACGCAGCTTCCGGACTTGTAACGGCTATCGTTGCGGGTATCGTTATTGGTATACTGTCCGGCGCGTCCTACCAGATCTCCGGACCCACTGGTGCTATGGCGGCGATTCTGCTGTCCGTTTCTGCGAAGTTTGGTATCACCGGCGTGCTGACCGCAGGATTCTTGTCCGGTGCGATACTGATAGTTGCTGCGCTCTGCCGTGTCGGAAAGCTTGTAAGCTATCTGCCGGCGCCGGTCATCACGGGATTTACTTCCGGCATTGCGATAATCATTGCGCTGGGTCAGATCGACAATTTCTTCGGAACTCACTCTGTCGGCGAGAATCAGATCTCAAAGATCGCATCATATTTCACGGGTGAGGGCAGCTTCAATCC
>CAKSHT010000182.1 GCA_934457235.1 uncultured Oscillospiraceae bacterium | reverse complement strand
GTATTTTGGTCTTTAACAGCGCAATCTGGGTCTTGGAATCCTGTATCTCGTTGCGCATGACCATTGCCACTGCTTCGTCCAGCGGTATCTTCTCGACCTCAAGGAACTCGCCCTCGTCCAGTTTCTGGCTGCCGGAGTGAAGCCCCCGCGCAAGGTACATGTGAATCACCTCGCCGCAGTACGCCGGGGTCGGTATAAGGCTGCCAAGGTAGGTGTAATCATCACATGTGCAGCCGGTTTCTTCCTTTAATTCACGCAGGCCGCACTCGTGGTGGTTTTCACCATACTCCAGCTTACCCGCCGGAATTTCCAGGAGCACCGTCTGGTGCGGATAACGGAACTGACGTACAAAAAGCACCTCGTTCTTATCCGTCAGCGGAAGCACGCAGACCCCGCCCGGATGGCGTATGACCTCGCGGGTCACGATCTTCCCGTCCTCCAGCTCAGCCTTGTCCACGAAAAGTTTGACTATCTTTCCATCAAACTTCTGCTCGCTTGATATCGTCTTTTCTTCAAGATGTCCCATTTCGTTCTCCTTAAAGTTCATCGTCGCTGCAGTTCTTCTTTTCGTCAAGCTCCTTCATGACGTTGTATGCCTCGTCGTCCTCGGTTATGTGGGAACTTCTCGGCTTGGGCTTGCGGCTCTTGAAATCATACCGCTCCCTGTCCATGAAGCTTTCCTCAATATCCGGCCAGGACAGCTCGTTTTCACTGCCGCGCGCGTTTTTCACGCCCTTTTCCGGTGACTCGTATATCTGCTTCGAAAGCTGGCTGATGTAGGATTCATGCGCCTTTACGCCAGATGTCTGATTAACGGCATACAGGTGCGCGTATCTCTTCGGTCTGCGCTTCAGTATAACGTAACAAAGCAGCATGTATCCGCCGAAAAGCACTACGCCGACTACCGAGCATACGATACCCAGGCTGCTGCCCGGCGTCGTATAGGTGAAGCTTATCTCGCAGACTCCGGCGGGTATCCGCACGCCTATAAATCCGCCGTTCACCTTCTCGACTTCAAGCTCCTGCGCCGCCGCGCCCTGCACGGACACCTTGCCGCTCCAGCCCTTGTCATACGGTACGCTGAACACAACGAACCTGTCGCGGTCGTAATCAGTGACGGCGGTAAATCCACTGCTGTTCACGCTGAACTGCTTCGCGCCAAGGGCGGTCCTGTCCTCAACGTCGGTCATAAAACGCTCGTAGAGCTTGTCGGAGGTCATGTCCTCATCAGCGCTTTGGGTAAGGATATCCGAGTACTTCTCCGCCTGCTCCTGGGTCAAAATTACATTACCGACCATCGCGTTGTCCACCATACGTATCTTCTTGGCGTCCTCCGTCAGCATGTAGCTGTCGTATGCGTAGCCCATAGGAAGCGCTGCGGTGTTCTCGTAGATTGCGTAGTCCGACTGATCCTCAAGGTACTGGAACGTACGCAGCTCCTTGAGCGCCGTGTCGCACTTATCCTCCGAAACATCGCCTGGTACTATCAGATACTTGACCCTCGTCAGCGCGCGGAGCGCATAGTGCTCCGTTTCCGGTACGGAATTGACTGACCGCTCGATATCGAGCAGGTCGTAAAGCTCGAACGTGGAGCTTGGGATTATACTCGTAAAGCTGCGCAGGGAGCTCATGTCCCACAGCATGTTTATGTTGTTCAGACTGTCGAGGGTCTCCATGCGGTGAAATTCCGGATCGTCAATGTGTATCTGCGCGGACACCTTTTTGTTGTAATCCCCTAGATACGGTCCGAGTATCCTGCCGTAGCCGACATAGTAATATCCGAGCACCATTGAGCATATCACAACGCCAACGGTCGCTTTTTTAGTGAACTTGGCCGCGTTGTCGTTCCTGCGCCAGCGCAGCACATTGAACATGACCACCAGCATAGCGAGCGCTATGCCTATATTCACGAAAACCGACGGCGACAACTTGACCGCGATGCGCGGAAGGATGCTGCCTGCGTCCTCGCCGTCGCCGCCCTTTTTCATCGGGAACAGCATTACCAGGAGCGTCATAAGTCCCACCGCGACTGCGCAGAACTTCACTCCGAATTTCAGATCAAATTCCCCGTGCTCCAGTACATAGACGGTAGCCAGCGCGCAGAGAAGCTCCAGCATATACCACCACCTGGTGTAGAAGCTGTAGTTGAACAGAACGAACGACGAATTCAGCCCAGGTATCATGGAAATCACGAAGCACGCCGGAAGTATTATCCTCAGCCACTTTATGCGGCGTGAAGCCTCCGTACCCGCGCCCTTTATCAGCGCGATAACTCCGGAAAGCGAGAACAGCGGCAGGAACAGAGCCACGCTGCTCCACTTGGAATCGGCGTTTTCGAACATCGCGGTGCGGGCGGGTATCTCGCCAGGGAAGAACATAGCCTCCAGGATAAGCCCGTAACGCTGGTTCTTGTTGTAGAACAGAAAGTCCCATCCGTTCAGAATTGAGGTGGAGCGCGGGACGTCCAACACCTGGAATATCGACGGTACGAACAGTATCCCGGCGATGAGCACACCCACGACCGCCTCAAACGCCAGGCAGAAGAAATCCCGGACGCTTATGCGGAATTTGGCGTCGCCTATTATCCTGGCAACGAAATACAGCACCAGGAAAATGCATTCTCCGATGAAGAAGAAGTAATTCACGAATGCGTTTATCGCCACCGCGACAGCCAGCGCCCCGCGCCGCTTATTCACAACGGACTCCTCAAGCCCGATGAGCAGCAGCGGGAAGAATACGATAGCTTCATGGAAGTGGTTAAAGAAGATGTTGTACATCGAGTACCCGGAAAATGCGTACAGCAGACCGCCGATAAGCGCGTTCTGCGGATTTGTGACAAATCTCCGGATAAATACGAACGCAAAGAACGAGGAAAGTGCGATCTTCAGCGCCAGCAGCGGCGCCATCAGATACTGCGACACCGACACCGGGAACAGCGCCGCGAACCAGAAGAACGGACTTCCCAGCGTATAGAAGCTGTAGGAGCCTACGAAGTTCACGCCGAGGTCTGTTTTCCAGTTCCAGCCGAAATTTCCGCTCTGTACCGCTTCGATACAGGTTTTATAGAACGGTATCTGCTGTGCGTTATAGTCGCCGTAATATATGAAATACCCCTGGTCAAGTATCACGAACGGCAGCAGAAGCACCGTCGCCATAGCCAGCGCGTACAGAAACGCGCGGGCATAGTATTTTTTCTCCTGTCTGAACATGGCTCGGATATCACATTCTCTCGGGTGCTTCTACCTTCAGCAGAGAAAGCACGTTCTTCAGTGCGGTCTTCGCCGCGGTGCAAAGCGCCAGGCGGGACAGCTTCACCTGCTCCTCCGCGCCCTTTATCGGACAGCTGTCATAGAACTTGTGGAATGTCTGCGCCAGCTCATAGGAATATCTGGTCAGCGCGGACGGGTCGTAATCCTTAGCCGCCTGGTTTATCATCTCAGGCATTTCCGCGATCTTGCGTATCAGCGCGAACTCTGCAGGCTCGGTGTAGGAAACTGCACCGCTCTCGTAGGCTACGCCCTCCTCTGCCTGCTTTCTGATGATGCTGCAGATTCTTGCATGCGCGTACTGTACGTAGAACACGGGGTTCTTGCTGGATTCCTCGACCGCAAGGTCAAGGTCGAACTCCAGGTGAGTGTCGGCGGTACGCTGATTGAATACGAATCTAGCAGCGTCTATCGGAACTTCGTCGAGCAGCGTGGTCAGCGTAATAGCCTTGCCGGAGCGCTTGCTGAGCTTGCAGGGCTTACCGTCGCGGATAAGCATTACCATCTGCATGATAACGACGTCAAGGCGCTTCTCGTCGATACCAAGCGCTGAAAGAGCTATTCTCATGCGCTGCACGTAGCCGTGATGGTCTGCGCCGAGCACGTTTATAGCC
>CAKSHT010000181.1 GCA_934457235.1 uncultured Oscillospiraceae bacterium | reverse complement strand
CTACCACCCCAAGGTAGCGCGCTACCAATCTGCGCCACACCCAGTCGTTTCAACGTGTTATATTATATCACATAAAATCCGGATTGTCAATAGTTTTTTCAAATTTTTTTCAAATTATTTCAGATAAAATAGAATGCGGGTGTAAAATATATGCTCAGGTTGGATGGCAGAATGAGTACTATTACTAAATTGCATGGCTGAAATATGTTGACTTTATATGTTTATAGTAAATGATTGTTCGCGGCGCGGAGGCTACGAATACAGGTGTTCAACACAAAAATCACAAGAATGAACATAGCATATCCTGCGGGAAGAAGATCCGCAGGAACGGGCTTATAATCTGTAATATAGTACTTGTATTATCAGCGGTGATTTTCATGCTGACCTATTCAAGATACATCAGAGGCGACCAGCGGCAGACGAAGACAAATGCGTTCATATCTGTGGTGGAATCCATGAAGCAGGTTATATATCAAACGAGAGGGCTGCATTGGAGTCCCACGGAGGTTTCTTTATACTGTTTCGACGGCCTTGCGTTCCTGCTTGACCCGCGCGCTGCTCTTTGCGCTGTATTCAGTGACGTTGAGTATCGTTTCGCCGTCTATCTGGAGGGCACAGGGCTTATCGAACCTTACGGTCACTTCGTCCGCCTTTACAATGTCTATGCACTCGCTGTGCTTTACGTGCTCGCCCTTGAAGATGGAGGGGAACACCATGAGCGTTTTCAGCTTGTTGGAGCCGTGCCAGATTACTACGGAGAACTTGCCGTCCGGGGAATCACGCCGCTGATCAGGGGCTGCTATCATTCCGCCGCCGTAAAACCTTCCGTGCATTGTGGGGGCTATCCACACTTTTTTGTAGCGCTTTTCCACGCCGTCGATGATCACGGTGGCGTCGGCGGGCTTGAAATCGTACAGTAGTCCCTTGATGGCGATGCTTGTGTAGTTCACGGGTTTTCCGTTCGACTTTTTTCGCATTTCATCGCCGACTTCACAGCAATAGCCGTCTATACCGAATCCGATGGCGTTGATGAACAGCGTTTCCTTTCCGTTCACCGTGACCGACGGCAGATCCTTTATGTACTGGTTTATCCTGAACGGCTCGCCCATTTTCTTTCCGATGTCGCGCAGAAAGTCGTTTCCGCTGCCTGCCGCAAAGTAGAGGATATCGTTTGTGATATCTATATCCCTTGTGTCGTTCACAAACCGGTTGAGCGTACCGTCGCCGCCGCAGATGATCACCTTGTCCCCGCCGCCGAGCGAAGAAAAGAACTCCGCATATTTTACGTCCGCCATGCTCTGGAATTTAAGCTCGTCATTTCCGTAGATTCCGCACAGCTTTTTTGACTGTTCTTCGCAGGTCTGGTTTCCCGCAAGTGGATTGAATAATGCATAGATCATGTTTGCTCCTCCAGTTCTTTTTTCATAAGCCCGGCGCAGTAGTCGCTGAGCTCGGAAGTCTTTTCCGTCTTTACTCTGCCTGCGTCTATGGTTTCAAGTATCTTAATTGTCACAACGGTCTTTCTGAATCGTTTTATGTTTCTGAAAATATTCTCCGTGCCTGTTATCGTTGAAACAACGATGGGCTTTCCGGCTTTCTTTGCGACCTTCAAAACTCCACTGTGGAACGGCAGTAACTTGCATTCCTTGCTGCGCTTGCCTTCGGGATAAACTCCGACGGAATTTTCGGTTTCGGTCAGCAGGCGGGCGGCGCGGTTTACGGTGTCCATTGCCTTTCGCGGGTTTTTCCTGTCGATCGGCATAAAGCAGCAGCGATGGATTATCCTGCCATACATCGGTATGCGGAAGTTTTCCTTTTTGGATATGAACGAGAGCTTAAAGCGCTTGAACACCGTCCACTGTACGATAGGGTCGTAGTTAGAGCGGTGATTGCTGATGAAAAGGAAGTTGGTATCTTCCGGGAATCTGTCCTCTCCGATGATATTGTAACGAACTCCCAGCAGCCAGAGAATAACGGTAGTGGAACCGTCCAGAAGCCTGCGGTAAAACCTGCTGTCACGGTCATACTGCTTTTTGGCGTTTACGAAAAGACCGCAGACGAACAGGAACAGAAACGGCAGAAGTATCAGCCCGATGATCCCGAAAAGAATAAAAACGACAATTTGCATATACGTCACCAGTAGTTTATTATGTGTAGTAATGTAAGTATAACATATTATCGGTTATTTTTCAATAGATTCATTTATAATGCAGGCGGGTAAAACTATATAAGACTTACAGCGTATGATTGTAAAAAATATATAAAACGCTTGGTTAGGAATAGCTAACGCATTGTGGACTATAACAAAATTGCCGTCAAAAGCGAGTTTTTTTCTTGATTAGTGTTGACTAATATTCTGAATGTGATATAATGAACGTATGAACAATCGTTCAAATGTATTTGGTAATTACGAAAGGAAATGTGGCCATGTTCATTGAGATCAGCGACATCAAGAAGAGCTACGGTTCTGGGGAAAGCAAAGTCGAGGTGCTTAAAGGCATAAGCTTTGAGGTTGAGAAAGGCGAATTCTGCGTGCTCCTCGGACCGTCCGGAAGCGGTAAATCCACGCTGCTGAACATCATCGGAGGAATAGACGACGCAGACAGCGGATATATTTCAATAAACGGAGAGAAGATCGAGAATATGAAGGAGAAATCGCTTACGGAATACCGCCGCAAGCATCTTGGATACATATTCCAGATGTACAATCTTATCCCGAATCTGAACATAAAGGAGAACGTGGAAACCGGAGCCTATCTGAGCGATAACCCGCTTGACGTAGACGATATCCTCAAGACGCTGGGACTTTACGAGCACCGCCATAAGCTCCCGTCGCAGCTATCCGGCGGACAGCAGCAGAGATGCTCCATCGGCCGTGCAATAGTCAAGAACCCCGACATACTGCTCTGCGATGAGCCGACAGGCGCGCTGGATTATAATACATCCAAGGAGATACTCCGGCTGATAGAAACAGTAAACCAGAAGTACAACACGACCATAATCATGGTAACTCACAACGAAGCGATAAAGGACATGGCTGACAAGGTGGTGAAGCTCCGCGACGGCATGATAAGAAAAGTTGTGAAGAACGAACACAAGCTCACCGCAGAAGAGCTTGACTGGTAATGGAGGGCGAGCAATGAGAAATCCGCTTAACAGACGCCTTCCGCGCGAGCTGGCAAAGGACGCCACGAAATATGCGGCGATATTCATACTTATGGTGCTTCTGATTTCGATATGCTCCGGCATGCGGGTGTCCAATGAAACTTTAAAGCAGGGGTATTACGACAGCTTTGAAAAGTACACCCTTGAGGACGGACATCTGACGTCAGACAAGCCGCTCCCGGACGAGCTGAGATCCGTATTTGAAGAAAAGGGCGCGTTAAAGCTCTACGACAACTTCTATTTTGACGAAACTTCCGACGAAACCGGCGCGGTTATCCGTGTGTACAGCCAGGACGACGAGGTGAACACGCCCTGCCTGCTGAGCGGCGAAATGCCCTCCGGCGAGAATGAAATCGCGATCGACCGCGTGTTTGCGAAGAACAATGACATCAGCGTCGGCGACTGCATGACGATCAGCGGCAGGGAGCTTTCCATCACCGGATTTATCGCGCTCCCGGATTACAGCACGCTGTTCCAGAGCAATACAGACTCCATGTTTGATTCGGTACACTTTTCCGTGGCTGTAATGACTCCGGCAGGTTTCAGCGCCATGGCAGGCAAGAACCTGGAATATAATTACGCATGGCTCTATAACACAGAGCCGGTCGATGATATCGAAGCCGCAGAGCGTTCTGACAAGTTTCTGGATATCATCAAGGACGAGCTCACCGATTACGACGAGGCGATAGTAAAGGCTCGATCGACGCCCTGACCGATAAGCTCAAAAA
>CAKSHT010000180.1 GCA_934457235.1 uncultured Oscillospiraceae bacterium | reverse complement strand
GTACGTAAAGTACCTCGATGAGATAAAGGCTAAGCTCGACACTATCCTCTCCGCTTGCTGGAACGAGGACAGATGGATCCGCGGCTACAAGGAGGACGGCACCGTTATCGGTCAGCGCACCGATCCCGAGGCTTCCATGTGGCTCAACCCGCAGAGCTGGTCCGTTATCTCCGGCTTTGCAACCAAGGAGCAGGGCGAGAAGGCTATGGATAGCGTTGAGCGTGAGCTGAATACTCCGTACGGCGCAATGGTAATGTATCCGCCTTATGTTAAGCACGGCTTCCCCGGAGCGCTCATGCAGTGCTTCAACAAGTGCACTAAGGAGAACGCAGGTATCTTCTCTCAGCCGCAGGGCTGGCTGATCCTGGCTGAATCCAAGCTGGGTCACGGCAACCGCGCATACAAGTACTGGACCGAAGCAGCTCCTGCTACATACAACGACAACGCAGAGCACAGAGTTCTTGAGCCGTACGTATACGGTCAGTTTGTTGAGGGCAAGGACAGCCCGTTCGCAGGTCGTGCGCATGTACATTGGCTGACTGGTACCGCTTCCACCGTTATGGTAGGTACCACCGAGGGTATCCTGGGTCTTAACCCCGAAACAAAGGGTATCGTTATTGACCCGTCCATTCCGTCTGAGTGGAAGGAATACACCATGGACAAGACATTCCGCGGCAAGAAGCTCCACGTTACCGTAAAGAACCCGAATGGTTCCGAGCACGGCGTGAAGTCCGTTACCGTAAACGGCGAGAAGATCGAGGGCAAGCTCATTCTTGACTCTATCCTCAAGACTGAGAACGATATCGTTATCGAGCTGTAATCAACAGGCAATAACAAAAGGGACGAATTTTATATTCGTCCCTTTATGTTTATCAGATTAGATAAGTGCGAAAAACAGGAGCGGTCTTCCGCCCCTGTTTGCTTGTCTGGTATAATTTATTTCGTACTCCTGGGATGGCGCTTGTGCTTTGCTTTATCGGAGTACATAAGACGGTCGGCAAGCTCTATCAGCGCGTCGATAGAGTCCACGCCGTCCAGCGACGCAGAGTACACGCCAAGTCCTACCTTGACCTGATAGGGTCTGCCGGATTTTTCGTTCAGCTCTGTCAGTACCTTCATGAAGCTGCTGCGGTAGCGCTCCGCCTGTTCCTGTGCGTTGCCGGTACATACCTTTGCGGCAACGAATTCATCACCGCCGAAGCGTGAGCACACAACGTTCCCGCCGCATTCCTCCGCTGCTCCGGTGAGGGCGTTCGCTGTTATGCACAGCGCTTCATCGCCCGCGGAGTGCCCGAAGTTATCATTGATGTACTTCATGTCGTTGAGGTCAATGGAAACGATGAACACGTCGCTGAGCTTCCCGTCAAGCGCGTTACAGCTTTCTCGGAATCCCTTGTAGAAGCCGTAGCGGTTGTATATCTGCGTCAGATGATCGTGTGTGAACATGAATTCCAGCCGGCGGTTGAGTCTGCTCATATGCTCGTGAATGCGCATGGTTTCAAGGCAGCGGTCAAGGCTGGTGATCAGCGTATACATGCGCTCATTATGGTGTTCATCGCGTACGTAATGGGTCACGATATAGCCAAGCACGGAGTTCTGGAAGTGCAGCGGGATAACGAACAGCGTGTTGTATTCACTGAATGAGTTTTCAAGCAGAGGCATCAGACGTGCTGCCGGGAACACATTTCCCTCGGATTTTCTCCCATCGTCAAATATGCAAGCGAACACGTGCATGTTCCCGAAGCCCGTGAATTCCGGCGGCGTCCCGCTGCTGTTTTCGTCGAAGCACTTCACGAATTCGTCTGTAAGGCAGACAATACTGTTGTGGAAGCAGTATTTCTTTATCGTGCTTCTGACGTTATCCGGGGACGGGTCGGAAGCGATGGTGTTTTCCATGTTGTTCACATGCTCCTCAAAGCTCAGTGAATAGGTGTAGCTTTTTACAAGGTTTGTGAGCATGAGATTTGAATGATCGTCGTCAAAGCATGCGCAGCCACAGCTTTCGCTGAACACAGGTTCATAGCTCAGCGTGATTTCATGTGGCGCAGTTCCGCTGCCCGAAAAAATTTCCTTTGCCAGGGACATAAGTTTTCCGGCGAGCGCCTTGTTATTGCGTACGGCGGTCGTGAGCCGTGGCTTGTGGAACTGCTCAAGCTGAATCCCGTCGAATCCGGTGACGAAAACATCGTCCGGGACCTTTATACCGTGTTCGTTGAGTTTAAGGCACACTGCCATCGCCATTGTATCGTTGCAGCAGATGAACACGTCCGGCAGCGGCTCGCCGCTCTCAAAGAATCTGTCCATAGCCTGGTAGGTAGGGTAATCCCAGAAGTCGCAATAATAAATATCGTTGTCGCTGAGCACAAGTCCGTGCTCCTGCATTATTTCACGGCAGCGGTCAACGCGGGTTTCGGAAAACGGATTTCCCTTGATACCGGCAATGAGCTTCACGTGCTTGCAGTCGTGCCAGTCCAGCATATGCGAAACGATAGTGCCGAACGCTTCGCCGTACCCGAAAGAAACGCAGTACGCGCCGTCCACCTGGGCGTCTACGGAGATCAGCGGAACTCCATGTCTTCGGCAGTCAGCGGCTATTTTCTCAACGACCTCCCGCGAGTTGATGGAGGTGGGAACGACTATTACAACATCAACTATATCGTAGTTTATCAGGCTGAATATTGCGGTGCCGCCGGCATTGCTGCTGGTAAGGTTAGCACCGGATTCAAAGCAGTTGAACACCAGCATTCTGTATTCGCTGCTGTTCATGAGAAGTTCTGCCAGGTCGTCGATAATTGGTTTAGATGGCTCTTTATTAGCTGCTGCGCAGCATAGTCCTATCACCTTTTTTCCGTCAAGCACACCGACACCTCGTTTCATTGTGTAGGGAGAATACACCCTGTATTGTATATCAGATACATTTTTATTGTACCATAAAGACGGACAAAAATCAAGAGTCATTACACCATAAACGGTAATATTTTGCAAAAAATGCAGAACAGCATAATAAAAACCGGGAGCCGCAGTTCCCGGTTTTTATTATTATACATACTCGTAGGAATAGCTGAACGGATTGACCGCAGTGCCGTTCACACGGGTCTCAAAGTGCAGGTGGTTGCCGGTAGACCAGCCTGTGGTTCCTACATATCCAATGACATCGCCCTTGTTGATCGTTTGTCCGACAGAAACCGTAACGGCGCTGCAATGAGCGTAGACTGTGGAAAGTCCGCCGCCGTGGTCGATGATGATATAGTTTCCGAATCCGCCGTGCCAGCCGCCGTCGCCGTAAGCGGTGATGACAGTTCCGCCCTGAGCTGCGTAGATGTTCTTTCCGCCGATGCCCGCGTTGCCGACGTCTATGCCATAGTGGTTTCCGCCGCGCCATGCGTCATATCCGAACTGCGTGGTTATGTACTGCAAATTGCTGTCCAGCGGCCATCTGAATCCGTCGGAGCTGTAAACCGTGCCGCCGCTGTTTTCCGCCTGCTTTGCGCGGATAAGCTCCTTGATGGCGTCGTTGATAGCTTCGACGTCCTCGTTGGAGGCGTTTATCTCGCTGCGTATCTGACTCATCTGGTTCTTAAGGTCCTGATTATCGCTGCTGATATCGTAAAGATCGCTTGTGCGGGCGTCCGCTATCTGCTGTACCTCGGCTTTCTTGCCCTGGAGGTCGGAAAGCTCGGTTTCAAGCTCGGTCTTTTTGTCAAGCAGGTCAGCTTTGTCGGAATTGAGCTGTGTTATGTCCTTTTCAAGACTGTCGATGAGCTGTTCCTGCTCGTGGATATCGTCCAGGAGTCCGTTCATGAAATCCATGTTCTGCTCGCTGATGTTCTGGACAACATCAACATATGTGAAAAAGTTGTACCAGTCATCGGAGCCTTCAAGTATCGGCAGCGTATCGGAAGTATTGTTCATGTAGAGTGCGCGGATAAGCTTTGAGAACTTCTTCAGATTCTCCTTGTTCTGCGCTTCAAGGTCTTCTATCTCAGACTGCTTCTGTTCGATCTCGGTCTGCTTGTCGGCGATGTTCTCTTCAATAAGGTATATCT
>CAKSHT010000179.1 GCA_934457235.1 uncultured Oscillospiraceae bacterium | reverse complement strand
AGTCCATGCTGGCTCAGGCAAATCAGCAGCCGCAGTCCATTCTCCAGCTCCTCGGCTAATCCGTACGGATATGACGAAGCTGCGTGAAGCGGCATAAGCTAAACCAACGTATCCCCCGTCGAAAGGCGGGGGATATTTTTTTATACCGCCTGCCCCCGGATTCCCCACGGCGTCTTTTTTGACTTTTTCACTGATAACATATTGCAATTTGGCGTAAAATGTGGTATGATAAAATATATATATGTGTATACTGAATACAATTATATAATTAAACCAAATCAAGAAAGGGTCAACACAATGAGCAAGGTAGTTAAGTTCGGCGGAAGTTCTCTCGCCGACGCAAAGCAGTTTAAGAAGGTCGCTGATATAATTCACGCAGATCCCGAAAGGAAGTACGTCGTTCCCTCTGCGCCGGGCAAGCGCTTCAAGGAGGACACCAAGGTAACTGACATGCTGTACCGCTGCTATGACGAAGTAGCAGTTCATGGCAAGGATTTCGCGGAGTCTTTCGCTCCCATCAAGGAGCGCTACAACGGCATTATCTCCGAACTGGGACTTTCCCTCAACCTTGACGAGGAATTTGAGAAGATCGGCGAGAACTTCAAGGCTGCTGCTGGAAGCGATTACGCAGCAAGCCGCGGCGAGTACCTCAACGGTATCGTGCTCGCAAATTACCTCGGATACGAGTTCATCGACGCTGCACGCGCTATTTTCTTCGACAACAAGGGCAATTTCGACGCTGATATAACCGATGCATGCCTCGGCGCGCTTCTCGACAAGACTCCCAGAGCTGTAATTCCTGGATTCTACGGCGCAATGCCCGACGGCTCCATCAAGACTTTCTCCCGCGGCGGCTCGGATTTCACAGGTTCCGTTGTTGCAAAGGCCGCAAAGGTAGACCTCTATGAGAACTGGACCGACGTAAGCGGATTCCTGGTAGCTGATCCGAGAATAGTTGAGAACCCAGAGGGTATCAGCGTTATCACCTATTCCGAACTGCGCGAGCTGTCCTATATGGGCGCAGGCGTGCTCCACGAGGACGCTATCTTCCCCGTAAGAAGCGCTAATATCCCGATCAATATCAAGAACACCAACGCTCCGCAGGACGCAGGCACACTTATCGTTCCTACCAACACCGCGCCCGCAAGCGAGCATGTCATTACTGGTATCGCGGGCAAGAAGAACTTTTCCGTAATCTCTATTGAGAAGGACAGAATGAACAGCAACAAGGGCTTCCTGCGCAAGCTGCTCCAGGTTCTCGAAAACCACGATATCTTCCCGGAGCATATGCCCACCGGTATTGATACAGTCAGCGTTGTTGTAAACTCCTCCGAGCTTGACGGTCAGCGCGAGAAGCTTACCGAGCGCCTTGTTGAGGTTGTAAAGCCCGACCATTATGAGATCATCGACGGCCTGGCTCTCATCGCAGTCGTAGGACGCGGAATGAAGTCCGTAAAGGGTACAGCTACCCGCGTATTCGCTGCGCTTTCTCATGCGAACATCAATATCAGAATGATCGACCAGGGCTCCAGCGAGCTTAACATCATCGTTGGTATCAACGCTTCCGATTTTGAGAAGGCTATCAAGGTCATCTATGATATGTTTATCCTGAGCGAGTGATTTCGCATTTGTCCGGTTCTTCTGCTTCCCCGTGGCGGTAACTGTGAGAGGAGATCGTCATGAAAGGCTTATCGGCGTTTGTCCTGGCATTTGTGATAATGTTAAGCGGCTGCCGTTACACGGGGGAACCCTTTGCAGCGGACAGTCCGGCAAATTCCGGCAGTTCGGAGGTCCCAGAGGAGTTTTCCGGCGAGTGGTACTTTTTGGTTAATACTGAAAACGGCAGATCGCAGAAGTGGGAATTCCGCAGCAGCGGTGTTCTCATTGCCGGGGACGAGGAGCGGGAATGGAAAGTCGTAAAACCGCTCTTGGGGAGCGATAAAATTTGTATCGACGGCAAGACCTATGAATATATAAGGGACGACGGTGCGCTGTATATATTCGACTCCTTTGGCGGTCCGGCGTATGCTCTTTATACCACAGACAGCGAACGGTATCTTGAATATATGAAGCAGCGCGCGGAAATGGAGCGCAGCAAACGGTTAGCTGAGGAATGCGCCGAGCTTTTCAGCAGATACCCGGACAACGACGGCTGGACAGACAGCGTGTACACCGGGGATATTCCGTTCCTTGCAGACCCGGACATTATCGACAGAATGCTGCGCGACGGCTTTGTTGTCAGTACCCCGGAGGAGCTGGCAAGCTGCTGCTGGTATATGAACACGAACGATTCCCTGGGACTTGTGGTGACTATCGCCGGTGATATCGACCTTTCAGAATATGAATGGGCGCCCATGGGCTGGAGTAATGCTGATGTCGGATATGAATTCAGTGGATATGTTGACGGCGGTGGACATACCATCAGTAATATGAAGATGAATTGCGCTGACACTTATTCCGACGCTGGATTTATCGGGAATGGGCATTACTGCTCGGTGTTCAATATCCGCTTTGACGGCGCGGAGGTCGAGGGCGATAGTGCAGGCATTGTTGCCGGGTGCTCTGTCTGCGGAGTCATAAACAATGTCACTGTCACAGACAGCTCTGTAAAGGGGCGTCATGCCGGGACGCTGGTCGGCTGGAACGCTAATAACACAATGGAAAATTGCAGCGCCGATGTGGCTGTAAACAGCGAATGTTGGGAGCACTTTTCCTAGAACGAAAGTAAAAAGAGCAGGAACCTTTGACGAGGCTCACATTGCCCAGCGTCTTTGGCAGATGGAGGGATACGAGGTGTGTTCCCAGGTGATCAAACGGGACGGCAGGGAGCTGTACTTAATAATCGCAATCTTACCGGGTAACTTATAAGGCGTATCTGCAAGCGTGGGTAAATGGGCAGTATATGCCTGTCAGCAATATAATCAGCTATACTATAGAATGAGGGGGATACGGATATGGATTACACTGAATACCTGTCTAACGATGGCATGAAGAAAGGCAAGCTTGGCGCTTACAAGACCCATATCATCAAGAACATCGAGAAGATAGGTCAGAAGAAGCTTGTCATCATCGGCGAGGGTGAGGAATACGATATTCTTATGCAGGCGCTCAAGCAGCTGCGCATGAAGAACGTCAAGGTTCCGGATATTGCGTTCCGCGCAACGGCTTCCGAGGGCGAGGTCTCCGATACTGATGATATCAGATTCATCAGCGAGCTTAAAGGCAAGTCCGCGTCATTCTATGTGCTGATCGTTGCACCGTTCACTCCGCTGGAGATACAGCTTGCGGGAATGGCAGGAGTTCAGGGTACCTCCGCTGAGATGGCAAGGGTGCTGAGAAATCAGTGCGGCTTCACCGACAACGGCTACTGCGAGATGAACGAGCCGGCGGGTCTTGGCATGACTATGGCGAACATGAAGCTCAGCAAGGCGCTTTCTTCCGACGGAAAGCGCGCAGGCGGCATGGAAAGCGCCACGGCACAGCAGCTGACCGCATACAAGGACAAGATGAAGGGACAGCGCTGCTTTATTCTCGGCAGCACCGGCGCAAAGCTCGACGAGCTGAACGGTCTGATGAACGAGCATGCGTTCGCATGCAACGAGTTCTGCGATTTCTTCACCAGAACGCCGCAGCGCCCGGAGTTCTATGTGCTGACGGAGTCCTCCTCATACCTCGGCAACGGAAAGTACATCGAGGGAATGGAATGCTTCATTGATGGCAGAATAAAGGTGTTTGAGGATAAGTTCAAGAAGAAGCCCACATACTTCAATGGACTTGGCGCGGGACTTATCAGCGGTCTGCCGACGTTTCAGCAGGCGGAGAGCGTATTCGATACCGCAAAGATGTTCCCGATGTATGCCATGATCCAACTTGCACTTTACATGGGCTTCAGCGAGATATATCTGTATGGCTGGGACGGTCTGTTCCCGCTGGATATCGACGCCGACGGTGCCGCAAGAAAGCCTGTCGAGGGCGAAGCGGCGGACTTTCCTGCCGGTGCAAAGGCGCTGCTTGAGCAGGCAAAGAAATACGCTGAGAGCAACGGATC
>CAKSHT010000178.1 GCA_934457235.1 uncultured Oscillospiraceae bacterium | reverse complement strand
AGAACAAGGTCCGCACATTCTGCCAGAATCCCGGCGGATTCGTCAGCCAGGAGAACTACGACAACGATCTTGCTGTCGTAAACGGCCATTCCTATAAGGACCTTAAATCCGACAATACCAATCTTGCGATACTCTGTTCGCATAATTTCAGCGTTCCGTTCAATCAGCCCATTGAATACGCGCAGAAGGTCGGCGAGCTTACCAATATGCTGGGAAACGGTCACATCATGGTACAGCGTTTCGGCGATATTCTTGATGGTAAGCGCACCTGGGCAAAGGAGCTTAACTTTTCCAACGTAAAGCCTACGCTTCCGGACGCTGTTGCCGGCGACATCACCGCCGCAATGCCTTACCGTACGATGACCAATATCATCAACTTCATTAAGGCTGTTGACTGCGTGGTTCCCGGATTTGCGAGCCGTGAAACGCTGCTCTATTCACCAGAGCTGAAATTCTACAGCAACCGCATAAAGATGGACGAGCATTTCAATACAAATATAAAGGGGCTGCACTGCCTGGGCGACTCCAGCGGCTGGACCAGAGGACTTATGATGGCGTCCGTTATGGGCGTACTTATGGGCAGAGAGCTGACAGAGAGGTAAGCGGAGATGGAGCTTTTAAAGGACAGGATAAGAAAAGACGGCGTTATCAAGGAGGGGAATGTCCTCAAGGTGGACAGCTTCCTCAATCATCAGATGGACATTGCGCTTATCAATGAGATGGGCAAGGAGTTCCGCAGACTTTTCCCGGATAAGAGCATAAACAAGATACTCACGATAGAGGCTTCAGGGATCGGTATCGCATGCATTACCGCGCAGTACTTCAACTGCCCCGTGGTGTTCGCGAAAAAGACCCAGAGCATCAATATTGACGGCGAGGTTTATTCCACGCAGATAAAGAGCTTCACTCATAACCGTACATACGATGTTATCGTGAAGAAAGCGTTCCTGTCACCCGATGACAATATCCTCATCATTGACGACTTCCTTGCGAACGGCTGCGCGCTTCTCGGACTTATAGATATTGTGAAGCACGCTGGCGCAAAGATCGCCGGTGCCGGAATCGTAATCGAAAAGGGCTGCCAGTGTGGCGGAGAACTTGTCCGCAGCCAGGGCATACGCGTTGAGTCCCTGGCAATAATAGACACGATGGATCCTGTGAACGGCTGCACGTTCCGCGACGATCCTAAGAACTGATTTTGACGGCTAGTCCGTTGAAATAAAAAAGGAACTGCGAAAACCGCAGGAAACAGGCAAAAATGCCACAGAATTAGGGAGGAACTATAACCAATGAAGAAGAAATTACTGGCTGCCCTCATGGCAGCGGCAATGCTGCTCACCGGCTGCTCCGGCAACGGCGGCACAAGCAGCGATGCAGGCAACTCCGAGAGCAGTGCAAACACCACTGTCAAGGCTGGCTTCGTTTACATCGGCAAGATCGACGATGGCGGATACACCCAGGCTCACGACCAGGGCAGACTTGCCATCGAGAAGATGGGCGTTGAGACCGCTTACGTTGAGGATGTAGCAGAGACCGTTTCTGACGCTTCCGAAGCTATCCGCACCCTTATCGACGAGGGCTGCAACCTTATCTATACCAACTCCTTCGGATTCATGGAAGCTACAGTTGCTATGGCTAAGGAGTACCCGGACGTTAAGTTCGCACACTGCTCCGGCTACCAGAGAAGCGATAACATGTCCACCTACTTCGGTAAGGTATACCAGGCACGTTACCTCGCAGGTATCGTTGCAGGAATGAAGACCGAGAAGAACTACATCGGTTATGTTGCAGCCAAGGGTATCCCAGAGGTTATCCGTGGTATCAATGCATTTACACTGGGCGTACAGTCCGTAAATCCCGACGCTAAGGTAGAGGTCGTATTCACTGATACATGGTATGATCCTTCCGTTGAGAAGCAGGCAGCAATGGAGCTTCTGAACAAGGGTGTTGACGTTATCGCACAGCACCAGGATACCACCGCTCCGCAGGTAGCTGCACAGGAGAAAGGCGCATACTGCATCGGCTATAACTTCCCTACTCCCGACGCTGCTCCCGACGCTTACCTCACCGCAGCATGCTTCAACTGGGCAACATTCTACACTGACGACTGCCAGAGAGCAATCGACGGCACATGGACCAGCCGCGCATACTGGGAGGGTCTCGCAGCAAATATGACTTACCTTGACGATCTGTCCGCACTCTGCGCAGAGGGCACACAGGAGAAGGTTGACGCTGCAAAGGCTTCCATCATCGACGGCTCCTTTGATCCGTTCACCGGCCCGCTCTACGACCAGGACGGCAACCTCAAGGTTGAGGATGGCGTAAGAATGACCGACGAGGAGATCTGGAACATGGATTGGTTCGTACAGGGCGTTACTGGTACTATCCCCTCCAGCAACTAATTTGTAATAATACAGGCAGACGCAGGCTGCAAAAGGTCTGCGCTCTGTTTGTTTTCACGAGCGGCGCAGAGATGTGCCGTTTGTGAAAGCAGGCAGACTTTTTCAGGAGGTAACAATGGCTGAACCGTATATAAGGCTTAAAAATATCTGCAAGAGCTTCGGTCCCGTACAGGCGAATAAGAACGTGTCACTTGAGGTAAACAAGGGTGAGATACTTGCGCTGCTTGGTGAGAACGGCTCCGGTAAGAGTACGCTGGTAAACATGCTCAGCGGAATTTATACCCCGGACAGCGGTGAAATACTCATCAACGGAAAGCAGGTTGTTTTCCATTCGCCTAAGGACTCTATTAAGGCGGGTATAGGAATGATACACCAGCACTTCAAGCTGATCGACGTTCTTACCGCGGCTGAGAATATAGTCATCGGGCAGGAGAAGAGGGTATTCCTCAACCACAAGAAAATGGCTGAGCGCATTACAGAGCTGAGCCAAAAGTACGGCGTAAACATTGACCCTAACAAGAAAGTATACGATATGTCCGTCAGCGAAAAACAGTCGGTGGAGATAATGAAGATACTCTACCGCGGCGCGGACGTGCTTATACTTGACGAGCCGACGGCGGTGCTCACTCCGCAGGAAATACGCGCTCTGTTCGATATCCTGCGTGAAATGAAAGAGCAGGGCTGCTGCATTATAATCATAACACATAAGCTGGCGGAGGTAATGGAGATATCCGACCGTGTGACGGTGCTCCGCAAGGGCGAGTCCATCACGACCGCACTAACTGCGGATTCCACGCCGCAGGAGCTGACTGAAATGATGGTCGGTAGCGCAGTTTCACTTGATATCGACTGTCCCAGGGAGAAGCTCAGCGACAGTCCCATACTTTCAGTCAGCGGGCTGTCCAAGAAGTCATTTGAGGGCGTTGACCTGCTGCACGATATGTCGTTCGACCTTTACGGCGGAGAGATACTGGGCGTAGCCGGAATTGCCGGAAGCGGACAGAAGGAGCTTTGTGAGATAATCGCCGGACTTATGAAAGCCGACGGCGGCTCTGTAAAGTTCGACGGAAACGAGATCCTTGGACTGTCCCCGCGTGCTATACTGCGTCACGGAATAAGCATGAGCTTTATCCCGGAGGACAGACTTGGCATGGGACTTGTAGCCGGAATGAGCGTAATGAACAACGTTATTCTGAAAAGCTATAACCGCAACCGAGGTCCGTTCCTTGACAGAAAATTCTCGAAAACCCTTGCCGAGCAGATAGTAAGGGACTTTGATATTTCCACGCCGTCCGTGTCGCATGAGGTAAAGAAGCTTTCCGGCGGTAATATCCAGAAAGTACTTCTTGGACGTGAGATATGGCTGGCTCCACGCGTGCTTATAACTGCATATCCTGTGCGCGGACTTGATATCGGCGCTTCCTACAATATTTATCGTGTTCTTAACGAGCAGAAGAAAAAAGGCGTTGCAGTGCTGTTCATCGGTGAGGATCTTGACGTGCTCAAGAGCATCTCTGACCGTCTGATGGTTATTCACGACGGGGAAGTGGTGGACATCGTTGACCCACGTCAGGTAACAAAGGAAGATATAGGTATGATGATGCTTGGACATAAGCCGGGCGAAGGGGGAGGCGAGGCAGTATGAGAATAGCCGACAGAATTCACATCACCAAGCGCTCCGGTGCCTCAGGAAAGGCAATGGC
>CAKSHT010000177.1 GCA_934457235.1 uncultured Oscillospiraceae bacterium | reverse complement strand
TTGCTATGTTCCCTATGTTCTACGAGTGGATGAAATCCTATGAGA
Organism: uncultured Oscillospiraceae bacterium; assembly: GCA_934457235.1. Taxonomy (GTDB): domain Bacteria; phylum Bacillota; class Clostridia; order Oscillospirales; family Ruminococcaceae; genus CAG-115. Next base: position 4,108 of record CAKSHT010000177.1, on the reverse strand, counting down.
TCGCAGAAGCCATGACGTACATCAAGGCGTACTGGACGCTCAGTGAGGACAGCGGAAGCGACTTCAGCAGCGCAGTTACGAAAATTGCATGGAAAAACAAAATGTATATTGAGATAACCACGCCGACCTACCAGGGTTATGTAGATTATCTCGGCGGCAGCCAGTCGATGTACCAGCTGAATAAGTCGCAGTACCGCCAGGCGGCTCTGGAAGCGGACAGCGGTGTTTATTACGAGAAGTTCCGCGACGAGCGCGAGAACAATACCGTGCTTATGATGTGCACATATATCGGCGACAAGAGCGACCCGGATGCGTTTATATTCATATGCAGCTACATGGAACCGGTCGGCTCAACGATGGCGATATTCCAGCGGCAGTTCCTGTTTGTTGCGATAATCATTATGATGCTGACGGTATTCATATCAGCTTTCTTTGCAAACCGTCTGTCAAATCCGATAATACGGATAAACAAGCATGCGAAGGACCTTCCTAAGGGTAAATTCGACGCAACAATCGACGAAAAGGACTTCAACGAGATAAAGCAGCTCGCAGCGACTTTGCAGGACGCGTCAAAGGAGATCGCGAAATCTGACGACCTGCGTCGTGAGCTGATGGCGAATATATCGCATGACTTGCGTACTCCGCTAACGATGATCAAGGCGTACGCTGAGATGATACGCGATCTGTCCGGAGATAATCCGGAAAAGCGTGAGCGACATCTTAAAGTCATAATCGACGAAACCGACCGCCTTTCATCACTGGTCAATGATATCCTTGACTTGTCAAAGCTGCAGGCTGGCGTAACTGAAATGAATATGTCGGTGTTTGACCTGTCTGACAGGCTTTCCGGCGTTATCTCAAGATTTGACATTCTGAAAGAAAACGACGGCATAGTCATTGAACTTCACGCAGACGAGGGCATTATGATAAACGCCGATGTCACGAAGCTTGAACAGGTCGTATACAATCTGATAAACAACGCTGTTACCTACACCGGCGATGATAATACGGTCATTGTCCGTCTGTACCGCAGGGAGCCGGGTCTTATCCGTTTTGAGGTCACAGACCACGGCGACGGAATCGCGCCGGAGTATCTTCCGTACATCTGGGACAGATATTACAAGGTCAGCGAGCGTAACAAAACCCATAAGCGTGCCAAGATGGGCAGCGGTATCGGACTTTCTATCGTAAAGAACGTACTTGAGCAGCACGGATTTGCATACGGTGCCGACAGCGAGGTCGGAAAGGGGAGTACTTTCTGGTTTGAAGCGCCTGAGTACTATGAACCGGCAGAACCCGAACCCCGCCAGACGCTCAGGTTGAAAAAAAACTCAGATGAACAGCCTAAGTAAAATTATCCCCTGCGTTTTCAACCGCAGGGGATTTCGTTTTTTAAAATCACAGGTAACGCAGAAGATCCTTTTCTTCGCCGTTTTCGATGTAAAGCCGCGGAACTCTTGTGCCTATACAGCAGAGCAGTTCGTAGCTGATGGTTCCGACAAGTTCCGCCGCATGATCTACTGAGGAGCCGCCGAATGTTTCGTTAGAGTACACTGTAACCACATCACCGAGCTTAGCCTCCGGAATGTCCGTAATGTCGATCAGCGTCTGATCCATGCAGATACGTCCACAGACCGGAGCTGGTCTGCCACAGATAAGAACATTCCATTTTCCGGACAGACCGCGGTTGAATCCATCGGCATAGCCGCAGGGAATGAGAGCAAGACGTGTGGGCTTGTCAGCTCTGAAAGTCCTGCCATAGCTTACGGTGTCGCCGGGCTGAATTGTTTTTATCTGAGATATAACAGACTTAAGGCTGAAAATCGAGCTTATTCCATCAGGAAGCGCATATTCTATGTTCGGGCGGTGTCCATACATTACGATACCGGCACGTACGAAATCCGCTTCAAAATCTGTATGGAACAGGATTCCGCCGCTGTTCTGGCAGTGTATCGGCAGATGTCGGGGTTTGCATATATCCGCGATTCTCTTGTACTGGAGCTTTGTAAATTCCTCGTCCTGCTCTTCAAGAGAATCTGCGACGGCAAAATGCGTATAGCCTGCGCGGCAGTCGAGTCCCGGAAGCGCCAGGATCTTATCTGCTTCCTCAGCTGTTGTTATTCCAACGCGGGACATGCCTGTGTCGAACTTTATGTGCACTGGAATACGGACACCTGCTTTTACAGCGGCGTCCGAAAGCTCCTCGGCGTAAGGCACGCTTCCGATGGTATATATATAATTCTTGTCAATATTGTCAATCACAAGCGGGATATCGCAATATCCGAAGATGAGTATATCGCCCTCGACCCGCGCGTCGGAAAGATTCTGCGCTTCCCATAGATTGGAAACCGCGAAGTGCTTTACACCGCAGCCATTGAGCGCCTTGGCTGTCCCGGCGTCGCCGTGTCCGTATGCGTTTGCCTTTACGATTGCGATTATATCCTTGTTCCCGGCGTAGCCGCGTATTATTTCAAGATTTTTCTTCAGGACGTCAAGATCTATCTCCGCCCATGTTCTGTGATAAAAATTCTTCATGTTCGCTCCTCAATGTGTTGAAATTTCTGAAAAAGTGTGGTATAATAAAACAAGATGTTGACCCGGCGGGCTGATCCCGCGTTTATCATAAAGTATGCCGCAGCTTTTCAGATATACCTTGTATATTATATTACTTATTCCGGAAAATTTCAATACCTTTTCCGAAACCGGGCAAAAAATAAAGCTGCACAATGAAAGGCGAATCTATGGCAGTACGCAGAAAAAGTAACTGGTATATATACCTGATAGCATTCGGAATAACTCTTGCCATGATAATCATGGCGGTTATTTCACTGAAGGATTTCATATTCCCGGATAATAAGCAGACTGGACTTTCCGCAGACGGTACCCTGTCAGAGGATTTTGTCCCGGATTCAAGCATGAATCTGTCCGTTCTGACGATGATTTCAGACAGCGACAGCGATATGCCGTCACTTTTCGTGATGGCTTCCTATAATGCCGTTGAGGACAGACTGCTGTATGTGCCACTCACGAATTCACTGACTGTAGGCACTGAGGGAAGAACGCTTCCGAATATTTACGCAGCTCAGGGCGGCAGCGGCGCCGCAAAAGCAGTGTCAGACGTTCTGGGAATAAAGTTTGACGGATATATCCGGTTCAACAGAGATAATCTTGAAAATCTGATGACCACATTCGGCAATGTTGAATACGACGTATCCAAGACGATACTCATTAACGACGGAGCCGAGGTAGAAGCGATAAACTCCGGAAAGCAGATATTTACATCTGAAAGACTTTTCAGATACATCATGTTCGCTGATTTCGGAGAGGGTGAGAGCTATCGTTTTAATATGATAGGTTCGATACTCATTGAGCTTTTCAATCAGAATGTTTCCTATATCGACAGCTCGCTCCTGGATACCTACGCTTCAGAAATAATCAATAAAACAGAAACTGACCTGACTGAACAGCAGTACATGGCAAGCAAGGCAGCAATGCTGAACACTATCCAGTACGGAATAAATCCCGCAGAATACTATGTACCGTACGGCGAATACGGCGATGATGGAAGCTTCACGATTTCTGATAATTCGATACAGACTATCCGTCAGAAGATCGGTCAGGACGAATAACGGAGGTATATATGGACGACAGAATACAGCGCACAATGTCGGCGCTGGAAAAGAACAACATGAAGCCCTATTACGTGGAGAGCCGCGATCAGCTTTTTGACCTTGTCCGCTCACTTGTAAAGGACGATAAGCTGATAACCGCCGGCGGTTCCGTTACATTGGATGAGTCCGGCGTCAAGCATCTCCTTATGACAGAATTCAAGGGGATTTACCTTGACCGCTCCGAGGGCAAAACTCCTGAGGAGGTTGAGGATATTCTTCACAAGGCGTTTGTATCGGATACGTTTTTCGCAAGCAGCAATGCCGTCACAGAGGACGGAGAGCTTTATAACGTGGACGGAAGAGGAAACCGCGTATCTGCAATGATCTACGGACCATCGCAGGTGGTTCTGATCGTCGGAGCGAATAAACTTGTGAAGAATATGGAAGAAGCAGTCTGTCGCGTTGAGCAGGTCGCTGCACCTCTTAACACAAAGCGT
>CAKSHT010000176.1 GCA_934457235.1 uncultured Oscillospiraceae bacterium | reverse complement strand
GAAGCTCAGAAGGTGTTGTCCTGCATTTTCCGTCTGAAACAGCGCGGGCGAAGCGGTGGCAAAGTGCTTATCTCCGGGATACTCTGCGGCAGCGAGAGCGAAAATATAATCGAAAACGGCTATGACACACTCTCTACATACGGCATTATGAAAGAATATACCCAGAGCTATGTCCGGGAGCTTATCGATCATCTGGAGGAACTGGGCTACATCACGACGGAGCAGGAGTACCACACTCTGGAGCTTACTCCGGCGGCTGACGAGCTTGTGAGATCACGGCGCACTTTGCTGATGAAGCGCCCGAAGCGTGCGGCGTCCATCAGCACCGTCGAGGTGCTCAAGGGCGATGATGTGGATGCAGGGCTTATGGAGCGTCTGAAGGAACTTCGCAAAAAGGAAGCAGCGCTGCTTGGCGTACCTGCGTATGTTGTGTTCACCGATGCTTCGCTGCGTGAGATGAGTTTAAAGAAGCCGCGTACCATGCAGGAGTTCCTGGGAATATCCGGCGTTGGCAGCAGAAAAGCAGAGCGTTATGGCAAAGAATTCATCGCGGTGGTGGAGAAATACGTTTCCGAAAACGGTGGGCAGTGATATATAATGCCATTAATTTGAGTAAAAGTTGCCAATGCACTTGAAAAAATTATTAATATATGTTAGAATAATATTATAGAAAAATATATCACCGAAAAGGGGGCTTTACTATGTCAGACAGCTCTGATGGCAAGATCATACACGCACAGGCGGAAATATCTGTAGACCCTAATTTCACCACTGCATTCATGACCATCGAGCCGCCAATGAACGGCGGACTTGATATGACTGTCGATAAGGCTATGGCGGCTATCGCTGAAAAGGGCATATGCTTCGGTCTGCTCCAGGACGAGGTAGTCAGTGCCGTGAACGAACACCGCTACAGCGAGAATATCTGTATTGCACGGTGGCAGCCTCCGGTAAACGGCGAGGATGGCAGCATTGAATACTATTTCAAGCGCGAGAGCACGTTCAAGCCCGTCGAGGACGAAAACGGCAACGTTGATTACAAGAACCTGGGTCTTGTCCGCAATATATACAAGGGAACCCCCATCGCAAAGATAACCATGCCTACGGAGGGCGCGCCCGGTACTGATATCATGGGAAAGGTCGTTCCGCAGAGAGTGGGAGTTCCCGTGAACGTCACCGTTGGCAAGGGAACTGAGCTTGTAAACGACGGTACTGAGATCGTTGCGGTTATTGACGGAAATCTAGCTTACACGAACGGCGCGTTCTGCATCGAGGAGTCACTGCTTATCCGCGGGGACGTTGATGTGTCCAGCGGAAACATTGATTTCATCGGCGATATTATTATAAAGGGAAACGTTCTGGAGGGCTATGCAGTCACCTCAAAGAAGAACGTCACCATAAACGGCAGCGTTACAAATGGCACTATCACCGCGGATGGCAACATCACTGTGAAGCTCGGCTGCATAAATTCCACGCTGCACAGCGAGCTTGGCAGCATAAAGCTTGATTTCTGCGAGAATAGCAAGCTTTACGCCGGGCGCGATGTCGAGGCCTCCTCGTTTGTCGGCGGAGAGGTATTTGCCGGCAAGAACATCGTGGCAAGCGGAAAGGGTATCATGATGGGCGGAAAATACACCGCACTGGAGAACATAACCGCGTCCGTCATCGGTTCCGAAAGCTACGCGAAAACGCTCGTTACGCTTGGCAATAACGCAGTTCTCACAGAGGAGATGGAGGGGCACAAGCACAACATCTCCAAAATGGAGGACAAGATAGACCAGCTCGGCAAGATAGTCACTGCGCTTGCGGAGATGGCGAAGGTCAGCAAACTGACTCCTGAGAGGGAGCAGATGAAGGTTGAGGCAATGCGTTCACGCTTCCAGTTCCAGGGAGAGATAAAGCGCCTTAACACGAGGATAAAGGAGATAGAAACGACTCTTGAGCGCAAGCAGAATCTTTCTGTGTCCTGCAAGCGGGCGTTCTATCCGGGCGTTACACTGCGCATAAACTCCTGCATATTCCAGGTGAATACGATGACGCCGCATTCCAGGGCGACCATCGGAGATGGCGAGATAATTATGGTTCCGCTGTAATAAGATTAACATGGGCTGTTTTCAGCCCATTTTTTTTGTGAAAATCTGATGAAAAATCACATGAATCTCTTGACTTGGAGTGTACTCTAAGTGATAAAATAATTTCATCAAATAACGGAGAATATCCGAAAAATGGAGGATAAAACATGTATCTTGAAAAAATCAATTCCCCGGCTGACGTAAAGAAGCTCAATTCCGATGAAATGAGGGCGCTCGCCGATGAAATGCGTACCGCGCTCATAAAGAAGCTGAGTATCCACGGCGGACACTGTGGTCCTAACCTGGGCATGGCAGAAGCTATAATCGCACTGCACTATGTTTTTGATTCCCCGGTGGACAAGATTGTTTTCGATGTTTCCCACCAGAGCTACTGTCACAAGATGCTCACCGGCAGAAAGGACGCATTCCTTGACGAAGCAAAGTACGATGATGTCACAGGCTACTCAAGCCAGCAGGAAAGCCCGCACGACTTCTTCACCATCGGTCACACATCGACTTCCGTCAGCCTTGCCTGCGGACTTGCAAAGGGACGCGATCTTACTGGCGGTAAGGGTAATGTTATTGCAGTAATCGGCGACGGCTCCCTTTCCGGCGGAGAAGCTCTGGAGGGTCTTGACTTTGCGCACGAGCTTGGAAGCAATCTCATTATCGTTGTGAACGACAACGGCATGTCCATCGCGGAGAATCATGGCGGACTTTACGAAAATCTGAAACTACTGCGCGAAACCAACGGAAAAGCGGAGTGCAACCTCTTCAAGGCGATGAATCTCGATTATGTGTTTGTCGGCGACGGCAACGACGTTGACCAGCTCATCAGCGCATTTTCTTCCGTAAAGGACAGCACCAGGCCCGTGGTAGTCCACATCGTGACCGAAAAGGGACGCGGCTATGCTCCGGCGGTAAAGGATAAGGAAAGTTGGCACTGGCATATGCCGTTTGATATCGAGACCGGAGAAGTCAGGTTCCAGGGCGGCGGAGAGGATTATAACGATCTCACCGCAAAGTACCTCATGGACAAGATGGACAAGGATCCCGCAGTCTGCGCGATAACCTCCGGAACTCCTACAGTCCTCGGATTCACTAAGGATCGCCGCGAGAAGTACAAGGGTCAGTTCATTGACGTCGGAATTGCGGAGGAGCATGCGGTGGCGCTCGCTTCCGGTATTGCCGCGAATGGCGGAAAGCCCGTGTACGGCGTGTACAGCAGCTTCATTCAGCGCACCTACGACCAGCTCCAGCAGGATCTGTGCATCAATAACAATCCCGTGACGATACTGACATTTGCGGCTTCCGTATGGGGAATGAACGACGTAACACATCTGGGTATCTTTGATATTCCGATGATGTCCAATATTCCGAACCTCGTTTATCTTGCGCCGACAACCTATGAAGAGTATATCGCGATGCTCGACTGGAGTATTGAGCAGCGTGAGCACCCGGTGGCTATCCGCGTGCCCGGCGGCGTTGTTCATTGCGACAAGCCGAAGAAGGATTACAGCAACCTCAATAAATACGAGGTATATCAGCAGGGAAGCGGAGTTGCGATAATCGCGCTAGGAACATTCTTTGGAATCGGAATGCAGGCTGCCGAGATGATCGAGAAGCACACCGGCGTAAAGCCTACGCTCATCAATCCTATATACATTACCGGAACGGATGACGAGCTTCTGGAGTCGCTCAAGTCCTCGCACAAGGCTGTAATCACCCTGGAGGACGGAATACTTGACGGCGGATTCGGCGAGAAGATCGCGCGGTTCTACGGCGATTCTGACATGAAGGTCGCTAACCTGGGACTTAAAAAGGAGTTCCTTGACCGCTACGACGCAAACGAAGTCCTCAGACAGAACGGACTTACACCGGAGCAGATTGCGGACAAGGCAGAGCAGCTTACAAAGTAAAGTCAGGCTGTCGATAAAGGCGCAGTAAAATACGGGGCTGAGTTTCCTCAGCCCCGTATTTATTTATGGCATCTTATCAATACCGTAAACCAGCATTGCCAGGATGTCCATTGTCTCTCCGATATCGAGATCCCTGCCCTCGATTTCTAAAACATCGGACATCAGTCTGGAGCCGTTG
>CAKSHT010000175.1 GCA_934457235.1 uncultured Oscillospiraceae bacterium | reverse complement strand
GTGATGGAAACGTCAACGCCTTCTTTCCACATGATAGCAACGCCCTCTGTTACGTCATTAGCACCGTAGCAGTTGACCTTTGCACGCAGACCGGTGGAGTATGCCTTGCGGAATACTTCCTTAACCTCGCCAGTGTAGTAATCCATCTCAGTTTCAACGTATGTAAAGCCATTGATTCTGGAGATGATCTGTGCAGCGTCCTTGCCAAGACCGTTCAGAATAACGCGGAGCGGTTCCTTACGAACCTTGTTTGCCTTCTCTGCGATACCGATAGCGCCCTCTGCAGCTGCGAAAGACTCGTGACCTGCCAGGAAGCAGAAGCACTTGGTTTCTTCCTCAAGAAGCATCTTTCCGAGGTTGCCGTGACCAAGACCAACCTTACGCTGATCAGCAACAGAACCAGGAATACAGAATGCCTGAAGACCCTCGCCGATAGCGGCAGCAGCGTCAGCAGCTCTGGTGCAGTTCTTCTTGATAGCGATAGCGCAGCCTACAGTGTAAGCCCACTTAGCGTTCTCAAAGCAGATGGGCTGGATCTTCTCAACTTCATGATAGATATCGAGACCCTTAGCCTTGCAGATATCAGCACATTCCTCAATGGAATTGATGCCGTAGTTCTTCAGAACAGCAAGGATCTGGGGTTCGCGTCTGTCGTAGGATTCAAATAAAGCCATTGTATTTTTACCTCCTATTACTGCTTTCTCGGATCGATGAACTTAACAGCGTCAGCAACGCGGCCGTACTGACCGTGAGCCTTCTCAAATGCTGTGTTAGCGTCATCGCCGTTCTTGATGAATTCCATCATCTTGCCGAAGTTTACAAACTTGTAGCCGATGATCTCATCATCTTCGTTCAGAGCCAGCTCGGTTACATAACCGTCTGTCATCTCGAGGTAACGGGGACCCTTCTTAAGAGTACCGTACATGGTACCGATCTGGGAACGCAGACCCTTACCGAGATCTTCAAGGCCGGCACCGATAGCAAGACCGTCCTCGGAGAAAGCAGACTGGGTTCTGCCGTATACGATCTGGAGGAACAGCTCTCTCATTGCTGTGTTGATAGCGTCGCAAACGAGGTCAGTGTTGAGAGCCTCAAGAATGGTTCTGCCGGGCAGGATCTCAGCAGCCATTGCAGCGGAGTGTGTCATACCGGAACAGCCGATAGTCTCAACGAGAGCCTCCTGGATAACGCCGCCCTTTACATTAAGGGACAGCTTGCAGGTACCCTGCTGGGGTGCGCACCAGCCAATACCGTGTGTGAAACCGTTGATGTCAGCAATCTCCTTAGCCTTTACCCACTTAGCTTCTTCGGGGATAGGCGCAGCGCCGTGAGCAACGCCCTGTGCTACGGGACACATGTTTTCAACTTCATGAGAATAAGTCATTGTTGTTTGAACTCCTTTCAACATTTTGTCCGGAGAAGTTTGCCCGGACATACAACTGTATTATACAACATTTTTCTCCTTTTTGCAATAGGTTAGAAACCGCTAACTTTAAAAAATATTTGTTTACTGCGGCTTACTCGCCGCATAATTCGCATTTTTGAGAATATATCCGGTCACGATACTTGACACACTGGTGCAAAAATGCTATAATCTGTATAATAAATTAAATCGGAAAGGCGGCAGAAAAATGAAGAAATTGCTTTTCACATATAATCCCAACTCCGGAAAGGGTGCTGTCAAAGCGGCTCTGTCTGATATCCTGTCCACATTCACTGCTGGCGGATACGACGTACTGGTACACCCGACGAGCTGCTCCGGCGACGCCATTGAATACATATCCCGCCGCGGCAGGGAATTCGACCTGGTAGTAAGCTCCGGCGGCGATGGTATGCTCCATGAGCTTGCATACGGAATGTCCGCCGGTAAGGTCACATGCCCATGCGGATATATCCCGTCTGGCACGGTAAATGACTTTGCGTCTTCGCTGAACATACCAAAGGACATGCAGCTTGCCGCCCAGACCATTATGCAGGAGAATTTCATGCCAGTGGATCTCGGACGCTTCAACGGCGGATATTTCGCGTATATCTCGGCGTTCGGCTGGTTTACGGACGTCAGTTACGTAACTAATCAGAAAACCAAAAACCGCCTGGGCGCGTTCGCGTACTTTCTCACCGGGCTGCGTTCCTTCGAACCGAAGTACCTCAAGGAGAACTCCGGCAGAGTCAAGATAACCTGGGAGGACGGCGAGATCGAGGACGATTTCATTTACTGCATGGTCGGCAACACGCATTCCGTTGGAGGAATGAAGAATTTAGTCCCGGACGGCGCTTCCCTCACGGACGGAAAGCTGGACTGCCTGTTCGTCAGAATGCCGCATAACCTCGCGGATCTGGACGCGATAAACCGTTTTGTGATGACCCACGACTGCGATACCGACATGATAGTTTCGTTCAAGACCTCAAAGCTGTCGGTATCCTGTGAAAAGCCGTTCCGCTGGACTCTGGACGGTGAAGCCGGGGGAGAATACACGACCGCTGATTTTGAAGTCGTTCCCGGAGCGCTGAATATCGCAGTTCCCAAGAACTAATACATAATATAACTCCCGGAGCGTTTACTGCTCCGGGAGTTTTCTGCTTATAGCTCCACAGTTTCAGCCGCCGCAAGCGCTTCGCAGTCGCGGCGGTCGTGGGTCACAACGATTGCGGTCTTTCCGGACAGCATTTTCCGGCAGTACTCCGCAACCTGCGCCCTGGTGTTCTCGTCAAGTCCCTTGAACGGTTCGTCAAGAACTATCACTGAATACTCCGCCAGCAACGCCCGCACTAACGTCACACGGCGCTTCATACCGCCGGATAATTCCCTCACCGGCTTATCGGCACATGCCGGAATCCCTACGTCTGACAGTGCCTGCACGATTTCTGCGTAACTGCGTGTTCTCCCGGTCACCAGGCGTATATTCGCGGCGGCTGTAAGATTTTCACACAGTCTGTCCTCCTGGAATACCGCGGAAAACGCAGCGTCCGGAGTTACTTTGATTTTCCCGCCGTCCGGATCTGAAAGTCCCGTGACAAGCGAAAGGAGCGTAGTCTTTCCACAGCCGGAAGCCCCCATGACTGCGGTCGTCTGCCCTGCCCGGAATTCATGCGAAAACCTGTCCAGTACCAGGTTATCGCCGTAACTCCTGGTAACTTCACGAACTGACACGTCAGCCGGCTGAAACTCACGGAACGCACTTACCGCGCCATGCCTGCAGTATCCGCACGAAACCGCCCGCACAGCCACGTCTACCAGCAGCAGAAACAGCTTCTCGCTGAGCCAGCTTAATAGAATCACGGCGATAGTCCAGGCGAAAAGGTCGGCGGTTTCAAGGTATATTTTCGCGGTGTACAGCTTTTCTCCGATGGAGCCGGACGGAATGCCGATTATCTCCGCCGCCGTGCCGCTTTTCCAGCTTAATCCTACCGCAAGCCGGACGGCATTTCGAAAATACGGCAGGAGCTGCGACAGATACACTCCGGTGAACCTGCGCCCCGCCGGAACGCGGAACAAACGCGCCATTTCATTAAGCTCAGGGTTGAGATTCTCAAGTCCCTCAAGCATGCCGGAATACACCACCGGAAGCGTTATCAGAAACGAAATCAGCACCGACAGGTTACGCGAAGTCACCCAGATGAGGGCAAGCACCGTGATACTCGCCACCGGGACGGCTTTCACCGCTGAAATAAGCGGCGCAAGCAGCATTCTGACTACACGCGACTTTCCTGCCAGCAACGCCAGGAAGGTACCGCATACGGTGCCGATACCAAATCCAAAAAGTATCCTGCCGGTGGAAAATCCAACGCTGCGAAGAAACTCCGGCGACGGTATCAGCTGAACTAACCGGACGACCGCCTGCACTGGAGAAACAAGCAGTATCTCCTGGTGCAGAAGCATCGCACCGACCTGCCATATTATCAGCCAGAACAGCACGCACAGAGCCGCTGCGATACGTTTTTTCATGAGCCCACCCGCGATTTACGCACCGTAGTAGAAATCATCTCCGGGAAGCGCTCCGCCGACGGAGGCCGCGGCGCTCTCAAACAGTACGTTCAGATATCCGGAGAGCTTCTCCTTCATCTCCGCACCGGAAATAAACACGATATTGCACTTGGGCAGAGCCTTTTCAGCCACCGCCGCCGGTACGATGCCGAACTTTCCGATAAGCTCCGCAGCGTCTGCGTTGTTCTCGTTCACATACTCGACTGAGGAACTATACTCGTTGATG
>CAKSHT010000174.1 GCA_934457235.1 uncultured Oscillospiraceae bacterium | reverse complement strand
ATTACCCCCTATGTGACACCTAACATACTTCAAAGCGAGTTTTTTTTTTGGAGCTTTACATAAACTGGAAGTATTTGGCACACGGTTAATGAAAAGCATTGAATAAACACTAAAACTGCGTCATAAATTGACCATTTTATAATTATTATATCCATTGCGGAAAGGATTATGTTAAATCACTGTAAAATAATATTATTCATATGGAATATGTGTTGACATAAAAATCAAAATATGATAAAATGATTGTATAACCCGCTGCAGAAGGAGGCAGATTTTGAAGATAAAATGGAATAAGAAGTATACGACGATAGCGACATACGCGCTGATAGTAATTGCGCTTGCGGTGCTTTTCGTGGTGTTTGTATTCAGGTTCGATTCGTTTTCACACGGATTTTCATGGATCGGTACAGTTGCTGCTCCGATAATCTGTGGTGTTGTTATCGCTTATGTAATAAATCCTCTGGTCATGTGGATAGAACGTACAATCTTCCATAAACTGATTGAGGATTCGCCGCCAGAGAAGAACATAGTCATGCAGAAGCTTGAGTCCAAGGCAGGCGAAAATGCAGTGGTAAAGGCGCTGGAAAAGCATTCCGTGCCCATGGAGAAAAAAATACGCCGCCGCAAAATGACTGCAAGAGCGCTTTCGGTGGCAATATCCTATGTGGTTGTACTGGCTCTGCTGACGGGAATATGTATAGCAGTCGTGCCCAGTGTTGCCAAGAGTATTGTTGACCTTGCTGACCAGATGCCGGGGTATATCAATAAACTTGACAGCTTCCTCCAGGATTTCTTCGCAAATAACGAGGATATCGCAGGACTTATCTCCGATGGATTTGTTGAAATTGGCTCTGTTTTACAGAAGATTTCCAAAATGATAGAGCCTATGGCCGGCGATATCGCGAGCGGCGTACTGAGCTTCGCGACCGGACTTCTCACCGGATTGAAGAATGTGGTTATCGGAATCATTATCGCAATTTACCTTCATTTCAGCAAGGAACGCCTTCTTGCGCAGCTGAAGAAGATTCTATTTGCATTCTTCAAGAACAGCTCCTGCCAGCGCGTATTCTATGTTGCTGGAAAGGCAAACGGTATTTTCAAGAACTACATCATTTCCAACCTGATCGACTCTCTTATTATTTTCGCGGCGATGGCAGTCGGGATGCTTCTTATGGGCATGCCTTATCCCATGCTGCTCGCGGTGGTATGTGGTGTTACGAACCTTATTCCGTTCTTTGGACCGTTTATCGGTGCGATTCCGTGCGGTATACTGATACTTCTGGTTGATCCTGTGAAGGTCATCTGGTTCGGACTGTTTGTGCTTGTGCTTCAGCAGATCGACGGAAACGTAATCAAGCCACACCTGTTCGGCGAGTCCATGGGACTTCCGGCAATTTGGGTGCTCGTTGCGATAACCGTTGGAGGAAATCTGTTCGGCGTTGTGGGTATGCTGCTTGGGGTTCCTGTATTTGCAGTAATTTATCTGCTGTTTGCTGAATTCGTGTCCGGTAAGTTGAAAAAGAAAAACATGCCGGAAAAGACAGCGGAATACTCCGGGGATACGTCGTTGTTCCTGGACGGATATGAAGACGTTCCTGATTCGGAACATAATGTAATCCTTAACAAGGACGCCGTGCAGACTGATGAAGCTGACGAAAAATAAAAAACAGCAGCCGTGATGATTCACGGCTGTTTTTGTACTCAGGGAAAACGAACGCCTTCCTACTATTTCTATTTAAAAACGAAACATTTTCGGTTTTCATTTGTTTAAGTAAGTGAAAGGGTAATTAAACGAAGGGAGGCGGCAGAATGGATAGTGGTGCAGATGCATACAGAAAGTACCTGGCAGGTGACGATCACGGTCTTGAGCAGCTGATAGGGCTGTATAAGGACAGCCTTATATTTTTCCTTATGCAGTACGTCAGAAGTGCGGACATTGCGGAGGAGCTTACGGAGGACACGTTTGTTGCGCTGGTGGTAAAACGTCCGTTGTTCAGCGAAAACGCGAAATTCCGGACGTGGCTTTTCACGATCGCGCGCAATAAGGCGTTGAATTTTCTTCACAGCGCGGCGTTCCGTAAGGACGTACCTATTTCGGAAGCAGAGGAGGTTTTCCTCTCCGGGAGTCCGGAGCAGCGCCTGCTGGAGCAGGAGCGCTATCGCTCGCTGTATGACGCAATGAACAGGCTTCCGGCAAATCAGCGCGAGATGATATATCTTGTGTATTTTGAGGACATGAACGTCACGCAGGCGGCAAGCGTTATCCGAAAAACACAGCGGCAGGGGAACAGCATTCTGTTCAGGGCAAGGCAGAATTTAAAAGCGATTCTTGAAAAGGAGGGCTTTGAGTATGAAAACAAGTCATGAGATGGCACAGAACGTTCTTAAAAAGCGCGACAGAATACTCCGCAGGCAGCGTATACTTACAGCGTCCATCAGTGCAGCGGCGGGAACAGCAGCGGTCGTAGCGCTCGTAATATCGTTGAATATCAGCAGTCCGCGCGGTGTTGATCTTATCAAGGACACATCGTCCGACCCTGCGACGACTCGGATAATCTCCTTTGATTCTGCTGAAAAGCTGGAGAAATATCTCATGGTCAATTACCCGGAGGCAGCGTACTTTGAGCCGGGCGATTCCGAGCTTATAAGCCCGATAGCTATGGGAGTGGTTGACGACTGTGTATATTATCAGTTTGCCCTGTCTGGCGGTGGAGGAACTGTTTCGGTAGAATGGGACTTCACAGGGAATGGCGCAGAAAAGCTCAGTGAGATAAATTCAGCAAATCCGGATAACTCCTTTGAATACGCTGAAATTCCAGGCGTTTATTATTCTCAGACTACGGGCGAGAGAACATTTTACTGGGTCCAGGACGACTGCCTGTTTTATGCGATCATTCCCGACAGTGCAGGGGACGGGGTAGTTTCTCTGCTGGCAGAAAATCCGTATTATTTCAAGAATACAGCTCCGCTGGCTCTTATAGCCGCAACTACCGACGAAGACGGTTTTTCGGAGTATGGGACGATCCAGGGGAAATCCGGGGTACCTCGCAGTTTACCATTGACGATACGGAAAACAGCTCGCTGTTTGCGCGGGAGGGTGCTTCCTGGCTGCGCGATTACTACCGTGTGAGCGACGATGTGTATGCGTTCATCGCCGACTGGGGTGCAGATTCGTGGCTGTTCTGGATAGACAGCACCGCTCCGGACATAATGTACTTTGAAGAGATGAACGGCTCGGTTCTTTATGACCATTTCCACAGCGGTACAGATGTGCTGACAAGGACGGATACCCGAGTAAACCAGCCGGAAAATGGATTCCAGAGCGTGTTTATGCTCCGCGAGATGGCGCAGAAACACGGCATTGACATGGAAACCCTGGTTTATATCGAATACGATATTGGCGGTCATACGGTTTATCACGACACACAGTACCAGAGCTACCCGGTTTACCTTGAGTCGGAGCTTCTGAACACGCTCACTCTGCGCACAACGGCCGGTAATGTGATGACAAACGATGAGTACACAGTAATTTATACGCTTTCAGAAAGAAATGGGACGTGGAGGCGCTCATCCGTGAGATTTTATACACTGGACGGTGTTTCTGTTTGTGTTTTTGAGGAGATCACGGAAAGGGATACATCGCCAGGGGAACGGGGCTTTGAGGCGTCCGGAACAAGAAACGTCCTGCTTGATACGAAGCAGGCAGGCGATTTCTCCGTAATGCTCATAGGCGATTATGTAAGCTCTGATTCTGATGATCATCCGGGAATGATAAACTGCTTCAAATTCGGCATAAGGGTATATGATGGAAACGCTACCACCAACTTCTCCGGAGCGCATTTTGATGTCGGGCAGGACGGATACTGGTTATATTCCGATAAACTGGCTGATTATACGAATGTATTCAAATTCGGTGATAACTACATCATAGTGCTCCGGTATTTTAACGGCGATGGTTCCTGCTATGCGGTATTCAACGCGATAAAGGACGGTGAGTTCTATTCAGAGCTGATGGGCGATTATTCCGAAGTTACCGGTGTTCCGGCAGGGGTAACGACCCCGCTTTCGGAAACGCTTTCATATGATGAGCAGAACAGCATTGTATATGATGTTGACAACGGTATTTCCTACAAGTTCGATTTTGATGCGATAAGGGCTACGTATACAAGACCGCATTACACCGTCAGCTACGATAACCCTGATTAATAATTGAAACACAGGCAGGGGCATA
>CAKSHT010000173.1 GCA_934457235.1 uncultured Oscillospiraceae bacterium | reverse complement strand
GCCTGTTTCCGTGCTGAGCGGCGGTCAGAAGTCGAAGCTCCAGCTTGCAAAGCTGCTGCTTTCCAACGCGAATCTGCTCCTGCTGGACGAGCCTACCAACCATCTCGATATTCAGTCCGTTGAGTGGCTGGAGCGCTTCCTGAACGATTACCGGGGCGCATATATCGTAATATCCCACGATCGTTATTTCCTCGATAAGGTCACGAAGCGCACAATTGAGCTGGAAAATTGCCATATCCGCGACTACAAGGGAAATTACACGCGCTTCCTTGAACTCAAAGCCGAGGTCATGGAGCGCCGCCGCAGGGAATACGACGCGGCAATGCGCGAGATAGGCAGGATAGAGGGGATAATCGAGCAGCAGAAGCGCTGGAATCAGGCGCATAATTACGTCACGATAGCCAGCAAGCAGAAGCAGATAGACCGTATAGCCGCAGACCTCGTGAAGCCTGAGGATGCACCGGATTCGCTGCATTTCAGCTTCAAGTGCAACGACGGCTGCGGAAACGATGTGTTTCAGGCGGAAAACATCGCGCTGAGCTTCGACGGAAAGCGGCTTTTCCGCAATGTTAATATTGATATTAAGAATGGCGAGCGGATTTTCCTCATCGGCGGAAACGGCTGCGGAAAGACATCGCTTTTCAAGGTTTTCACCGGGCAGTATACCGCGGACGCCGGAAGCTATAACTATGGCAGCCGAGTTCAGTGGGGATATTTCGACCAGGCTCAGGCGGGACTTACCGAGAGCAAGACTGCAATAGACGAGCTGTGGGACGCATATCCGCGCATGACGGAAACCCAGGTGCGCACGGCGCTCGGTTCGTTCCTGTTCCGTGGCGACGATGTGTTCAAGCATATTTCGGAACTTTCCGGCGGAGAGCGTGCGCGAATTGCGATACTGAAGCTCATGCTTTCCGGGGCGAATATGCTGCTTCTTGACGAACCGACGAACCACCTTGATATTTCAAGCTGCGAGGCTCTGGAGAATGCGCTGCTTGATTACGACGGCACGCTGTTCATAATCTCCCATGACCGTTACCTTATCAACAAGCTTGCCGACCGGATATACTACCTTACACCGGACGGCGTAAAGGAGGACCGCGGCTCATATGACGCCTACGCGCTGGCGGCGGAGAACACAGTCCAGACAAAAGCGGAGGACAAGCTGCAGAAAACCGAAAAGGTGAACGACTACAAGCTAAAAAAGGAACGCGAAAGCGAGCGCCGCAAGCTGAACACGAAAGTGACCCGTGCGGAAGCCGAGATAGAGCGCCTTGACGCGCTTATCGAGGAAAAGACCAAAGAGCTTTCCGGACTGACGGATTACCAGAAGGCGATGGAACTTTCTAACGAGATCGAGGAGCTGCGCACTCAGCAGGAACAGACAATGCAGACCTGGGAGGAAGCATCCCTGGCGCTGGAGGAGTTCGGAGAATGACAAAGCAGATACGGGAATATCTGGAGCACCTGCGGCTGTTCCTGGACGGAGAGCACACGCAGGAAGAATACGCGCAGGAGCTTTCGCGGCTCCGGGTGCGCATAGAGTTCTTCTCGCACGAAAGGATCGTGCATATGTTCATCATGCTGGCGTTCGCGATTTTCTTCCTGCTGACGCTTTTCCAGGCGCTGACCGCGGGGAGCATCGGAATATACGTGCTGGCGGTGCTTTTCCTGGCGCTGCTGGTGCCGTATATAAAACACTACTATTTCCTGGAGAATTCCGTGCAGAAGATGTATCTTATCTATAATGATATCGAGCGCCTTGCAGGAGGTAAAGATGAGCAGTGAACTTGTACAGAAGCATTTTATCGTAGACGATGAGATGATCGAGGACGGCGACGTTCAGTCAGTTATAACGCCGCTGTGGTGGTCAGTGAGCACCTATGACGGCGAGACCGAGATGTATGACGCACTGGAACAGTTTACTGATCCGCAGAAGTATGTATGGGCGGTGCAGTGGTACTATTCCGAGGTGGAAAACGGAGGACATGAGCAGTTCTTCATGAATTACTCCGGAATAGTCTGGGAGATAGCTCTGGAGGGACTGCGCATAATGCGGTGCGATGTAATGGCGGAGATACTGGAGGAAGCCACGCAGCGTATCGGCGGATATCCGTCCTTTGACCGGGAGCAGAGAATCCGGCAGATGCAGCGTCATAACGTGGATTTCGAGGATCTCGACCGAGAGTTCTATGATTACGACCGGCGGCTTGAGGAGAGCGTGGCTGATTATATCCGTGCGCATCGCGAGGCGTTCCACTTTGACGGTGACGTTATGGTCCCTGAGGATATGGCGATGCAGGAGGACGACCTGTTTATTCCGGGATTCAGCGGATTTTCCGGCAGCATGTATCACGAGCGCAGGAGCGCTCCGGCGGACTACTACGACTATGACGAATGAAATAAGGGCGGGAATTACTAAGTTCCCGCATCTTTTTTATGTAATTGTATTTTGTGCTGAAAAAGTTGTACAAATCTATTCTGTTTATGCGTTTTGGCAAAAAACTTCTGAAAAATAACTGATATTTTTTTTGATTTTACCAGTTTACAAAAAAGTTTTTTCTGTTATACTTATCAAAGTAGCAGAAAACGTTTTCAGCTCCACCGGAATACAAATAACCGGCGGGAAAGGAAGGGGGAACAATATGTTTCTTTTCAGATGGCTGTGGAAGAACATGAATGGCTGCCGCGCGATTTATATTACGGCGCTCTGCCTTACGGTCGTGTGCCAGTCGATGTACATAATCACACCGTATTTCACGCAGCAGATAACCGACACGTTCATTATAAACGACAACGCCCTGCAGAATTTGCAGGAGCACTCCGATGTACTGATATTCATGCTGGCGGCGATGGTAGGATTTACGCTTATTCGCTGCGGAATACAGTACGGCAGCAACATGATGTATGAGCATTCTTCTCAGATGCTTATTTATCGCGTGCGCAAGGTGCTTTTCGATAAGATAGAGCAGCAGGACGCTTCATTCTATAATGTATACCGCACCGGCGATATCATGACCCGCGTCAGCTCCGACCTTGATATGGTCCGTCACTCCATCGCGTGGATAATCAAGACGATGGTCGAGTGCGTCGTGCTTTTCTCGGCGTCGCTGATATTCTTCTTTACTATGGACTGGCTGATGGCGCTGTGCCTTATTGCGCTGACTCCGATTATTCTGTTCATTACATGGCTGTTCAAGTGCAAGGCGGGTCCGCTCTACGTTGACCTGCGTGAAAAGCTTTCCAGAATGAACACCGCCGCCGAGGAAAATATCTCCGGAAACCGTGTGGTAAAGGCGTTCGCCAGGGAAGAACATGAGATAGATCAATTTGATAAATACAGCCAGGAGTACAGCAAGGCGAACAAGAAAGCCGCGTTTATGTGGCTGAAGTTCTTCCCGTTCCTGGAGACCACGGCGCAGTCGCTTAGCGTTGTAATGCTTATTGCCGGCGGACTTTTCGTGGTTTTCGGGCGTATAACAATGGGTCAGTACGCCGCATTCTCCGGACTTATCTGGACTCTTTCCAATCCGATGAGAACCCTTGGAAATATCGTGAACGATCTCCAGCGGTTCTCGGCGTCGGCTAACAAGATAATCGAGATCTACTACGGCAGTCCGAGGATAACGGTCAGAAACGATGCTGTGGACAAGCCGGAGCGCTTCACCGGCAAGGTGGAGTTCGACCATGTAAGCTTCTCCTATGGCGATACACAGGTGCTTAACGACATAAGCTTCACTGTCGAGCCGGGTGAAACGGTTGTAATCATGGGCGAGACCGGCTCCGGAAAGACTACGCTCGCAGAGCTTATCCCGCGTATTTATGACGTACAGGGCGGCGAGGTGCGCGTTGACGGAGTGAATGTTAATCGTCTGAAACTGAAGCAGCTGCGTCATAATATCGGTTTTGCAACGCAGGATGTTCTGCTTTATTCCGATACTATCGACGGCAACATAAGCTTCGGCGACAGCGATATGCCAGAGGAGGACGTTGTGAAATACGCTAAGGCAGCCGATGCCGACGCTTTTGTCCGGAAGCTTTCCGACGGCTATGAAACGATAGTCGGCGAACGCGGTGTGGGACTTTCCGGCGGACAGAAGCAGCGTATATCTCTTGCAAGAGCTCTTGCCGTAAAGCCCGCGATACTCATCCTTGACGACACGACTTCCGCAGTGGATCTTGAAACAGAGAAGAACATACAGAATTCACTGTCGAACCTTGATTTCCAGTGCACGAAGATAATC
>CAKSHT010000172.1 GCA_934457235.1 uncultured Oscillospiraceae bacterium | reverse complement strand
GCAATCGCAAGTACTGAGGAGCAGACAAGCAGTCCTACCACTACGTTCATCACAAGACGGAAATTTCCATCGCCGCTGAACCGTGAGGTCAGTGCGTTTTGCAGCGTGAACAGCGAGGTGAGGGCGCCGGCGAGGTTCAGCGCTTTTGAAGCTGACAGCACCGGACTGTTTAGCTTACGGAATTTCACGATATTCACAACGGAAAGTGTAAGGATATAGAACGTATATGCTGCGGTGATGTAAATGACGGAACCAGGGTAAGCAATCGTATGTTCTTCCCGGATAAGCTGTACAGCCATTATTGCGATACCAACGTTCAGTAGGAACATAAGGCACGCGCACTGCTGATATCCGCGCAGCTCCCGGCGGCGCCGTGCGTTTCCGTCGAGCTTTTCCGCCTTGCGCCAGCTGCGCACGAGCATGAGCCTTGCCGCGCCGAATATCACGTAATATCCCGCGACCGCCGCGAACCATGGCGACTGGTAGAACACCGCGGCGGCTCCCTTGAATACGGCGAACAGCGTACTCATCAGCAGACCCTGATACAGCGACAGCTCCCCGCGGAAACGGAAGTCGCTGATGAACAGATTTGCGATCGTGTTGCTGTGCGCCCAGCGCCAGGCGCGGCTTCCGTGGAGCATTCTCATGACATACCGCGAAACATCGCCCAGACCGATTATCAGCGCTGCCAGCGCGTATGCGGAGACCGCGTATATTATGTACTCCAGTGCGGGGAAAAGACCGCGGTTGTTCAGCGCGATTATGCACAGCACCATAGTTGCGGGTGTGAGAATAAGGATAACGCCCGGCGGCATCGTGAAAGCCCGCTTTGCTGCCGGAACGACCCTGCGCAGGAATTCCCGGAATCTGTTCATCAGTTCACCTCTTTTCCGGGTAATTTACTTACTATATTCTAGCATATATTTTACGATTTGTAAAGAGCACGGGGAATCGGTGTCCTGCGGAGCAGGCAGTATCACTAACGCAGAAAAACGGCGCACATTTCTGTACGCCGGTCGTATTATCTGTTCAGTGAAATTATGTAGTCAGCGGCTTCGTCAAGTGTTCCCTGCGGGTATTTGCTGTGATCCAGCTTGTCCGGATTTTCAATGAATTCGTTCGCGAGGAAAACAGTAACTCCCAGTGACTCCGCGATCATGTCCTCCGGAACGCTGTTTCCGACCATTACACACTCCTGTGGCTTAACGCCGAGCTTTCCGATGATTTCCTGATAGTACTTCGGGTTTGGCTTGCAGTACGTGCTGTTATCGTAGCATGTTATAAACTCAAAATCCTCTGGCGCCAGGTTTACCCAGCCCATGCGTGTTATGACGCCGTCCAGCGGGAAGATCGGATTAGTCGCAAGCGCTACGCGGAATCCGGCGGCTTTCAGCCGTTCAATGAGCGGCTTCCTGTCCGGAATGTATTTCAGGCTTGCCTTTGCCTTGTCGAATTCGTGCGTGTAGAACTCGTCGCACTGCTTGCGTGCGTCGGGAAGTCCGGGGTTGAGCGCGTTGAACGTTTCCCAGAATGCTTCTGAATTGAGTCGTGTTCCGTCGTTCATTATCATGGACTTGGTTCCCGCCCAAACGGATTTCACGGTCTGCTGCGGCTCGTAGCCCAGTGGCGCAAGCCGCTTGCAAAGCTCCCCGAAGTATATTTTTATGAAATCTTCCTGCTCAAATGGCAGGAGCGTGCCATCAAGGTCAAACAGTATGGTCGTTATCATCGGCATTCTCCTTTGCGGCGGCAGCCTTTCGCCGTTCAATAGCGGCGTGCTGCTTCTCTATCTTCTTCTGGTAGGATTCAAGCGCTTCGTCGTCTGATTTGTAAACCGAGCGCGTTACTGTCCATCTGTCGGCGGAAGCGCGCTTGCACACTACCTTTACAAGGAAATCGCCGTGATCGGGGCAGGTGCAGATATCGTTCCTGCGAACGACACCAAGTGAGAGCCACTCGCCGTTGTTCAGCATTCTGCCACATTCGGGGCAGGGGACTGCGGTTATTTTTTCGTCGGATGTTATCCGGCGGATATCGTGGATATCGCGGAATATTTTCCGGGAAATGACCGGGCGCTGTCCCGGCGACATTCCGGCGTATTCTGCCAGTCCGCGCTGCATATCAAGCTTCCTGCACACTTCATAGGTGAACCATGCGTCGTTCATTGCGTCGTGCGCCTGGGCATCAAGCGGGATACCGAGCTTCTCAACGGCGTCTGAAAGCGACCACTGAACGCGTTCGTTGTCAATCTGGTTCTTGTATATAAGCTGTAAATTCACGTAGTCGCTGCCGTATTTCGGGTCAAAGCCGTGAAGCTCCAGGTTATCCGCCAGCATGGCGATGTCATCAAATCCCCAGGTGATGAAGCGGAACTCCGGGGAGCACCATTCCTTCAGCCTTGCGAACGCCTCCGGGAACGGAAGTCCCTTTGCCAGCATAGCGCTGGTTATTCCGGTGATCTTTTCAACATGGCGGTTCATCTTGCGGTAATATTTCGGAGCGACGTTGATTTTCAGCTTATCCACGAGGTTGAAGTTTTCATCGCACTTGACCGCGCCTATCTGGATTATTTCCCCGCGCAGGAGCACAGGCTCCTGGACTGTATGCGCACGGTCCATCGCCTGGTTCCATTCCATATCAAGGATAATATAATTCATCTGTTGCGCGCTCCCTTAAAGCATGAGCTTTCCGCCGACGTTCTCATGACGCCATGCAACGAAGTCGTCGTAATTGCCCTGGCGGTCAAGACAGCCATTTTCGGTTATCTCGATAATGCGGTTTGCAGCGGTTTCAAGGATCTCGTGGTCGTGGGAAGCGAACAGCAGGTTGCCCTTGAACTCGGACAGACCGTTATTTACTGCGGTGATGCTTTCAAGGTCGAGATGGTTCGTCGGACGGTCAAGTATCAGCACATTGCTCTGGAACAGCATCATTCTGGAGAACATGCAGCGTACCTTCTCACCGCCGGAGAGCACGTTTACGGGCTTGAATACGTCGTCGCCGCTGAACAGCATTCTGCCCAGGAAGCCGCGCAGATAGCTCTCAGTTTCGTCCTTGGAGTACTGACGCATCCAGTCGATGATGGAAAGCTGGCAGTTGTCGAAGAACGCGCTGTTGTCGTTCGGGAAGTAGCTTACGGAAGTCGTGGAACCCCACTTGAACGTACCCTCGTCCGGCTCCATTTCCTCCATGAGTATCTTGAACAGCGTGGTGACTGCGATCTCGTTATTGCCAACGAATGCGATCTTGTCACCCTTGCCGACGGTAAAGCTTACGTTATTGAGCACCTTTACGCCGTCCACGGTCTTGGAAAGCCCGGTGACCTGGAGAATATCCTTACCGACCTCGCGTTCCATATCGAACGCGATATAGGGGTACTTTCTGGAGGAAGCGGGTAGCTCCTCGACGGTCAGCTTGTCGATAAGTTTGCGGCGGGAGGTCGCCTGCTTCGACTTGGATTTATTCGCGGAGAACCGCGCGATGAAGTTCTGGAGTTCCTTGATCTTTTCCTCGGCGCGCTTGTTCTGCTGCTTTATCATGCGCTGAATGAGCTGTGAGGATTCGTACCAGAATTCGTAGTTGCCGACGTACATCTTGATCTTTCCGTAGTCGATATCGACGATGTGCGTGCAGACATTATTGAGGAAGTGACGGTCGTGGGATACGACGATAACAGTACCGAAGTACTCTGCGAGGAAGTCCTCCAGCCAGGAAACAGCTTCAACGTCGAGGTGGTTGGTAGGCTCGTCCATGAGGATAATGTCGGGATTTCCGAACAGGCACTGCGCGAGCAGCACCTTGACCTTTTCGTTACCGGTAAGGGAATCCATCTTCTGATAGAGTATCTCTTCGGGGAGTCCAAGACCCTGGATAAGCTTGGAAGCGTCTGACTCTGCTTCCCAGCCGTTAAGCTCTGCGAATTCTGCTTCCAGTTCGGAAGCGCGGGTGCCGTCCTCCTCGGAGAAATCCTCCTTGGCATAGAGCGCGTCCTTTTCCTGCATGATGTCGTACAGGCGCTTGTTTCCGAGAATTACGGTGTCCTGTACGGTGTAGTCGTCAAATGCATAGTGATCCTGGCGCAGAACGGACATACGCAGTTCAGCAGGCTTGGAAACACTGCCCTTTGTCGGCTCAAGGTCCCCGCAAAGCACCTTTAAAAATGTGGACTTGCCGGCGCCGTTTGCACCGATAACGCCGTAGCAGTTGCCGGCGGTGAATTTCAGGTCTACGTCCTTGAAAAGAAGCTGTCCGCCGAAGCTGACGCTTAC
>CAKSHT010000171.1 GCA_934457235.1 uncultured Oscillospiraceae bacterium | reverse complement strand
TCGGCGTGATCTTACCGAAAGGCATTCCAAGTGAATGAATGGTGATTTTATGGAAATAGTAAAAGTATCGGCGCATTCCGTACCGAAATCCGTTGCAGGAGCAATCGCCGCAGTTATCCGCGAGTACGGCGAGGTTGAGGTGCAGGCAGTTGGAGCCGGCGCCGCGAACCAGGCAGTGAAGTCCATAGCCATTGCGCGCAGCTACATGGCGCTGGTGGGAGTTGACCTCATCTGCATTCCGGCGTTCACAACGGTAGACATAGACGGCGACGAGAGGACCGCAATGAAATTCATAGTTGAGCCGAGGTAATTTCGGTTCAGCTGGTATATGGTTGGCACTGAATTACACGCATTTATCGGTTGCAATGGCGCGCCTTCGGGGGCGCTGTTGGTGCGTGCGGTTCAGTGCTTTTTTATAAGGAGAGCGCATGGAATTACGGTTTTACGATAGCGTTGCAGATGAGCGCATGAAATTCGCAGTGATAATTGCCAGGTCGGAGGGTAAGTGGGTGTTCTGCAAGCATCGCAAACGTGATACCCTGGAGCTTCCGGGCGGACACCGCGAGCCTGGCGAAAGCATAGACGCGGCGGCAGAAAGGGAACTCCGCGAGGAAACCGGAGCACTTGATTTTCATATCAATCCGGTGTGCGTATATTCCGTCACCGGAAAGAACCGCGTGAACTCGTCCGGGGAAGAAACATTCGGAATGCTTTACACGGCTGATATCACGGAGTTCGGTGAACTCAGCAGCGAAATCGAGCATATAGTTTTAACAGCGGAGCTTCCGCAGAGCTGGACTTATCCCGAAATACAGCCGGGGCTTATTGCGGAAGCGCAGCGCAGAGGTGTCATATGAAGATAATGTTGATAGCCACCGGCGGCACGATAGCAAGCGGCGACAGCGGCGGCGGTCTTTCGCCGGAAATGTCGGCGGAGCAGCTGCTTTCCGGCGTTTCCGTAGAATCGGAAGTACACGCAGTCCAGCCGTTTTCGCTGGACAGCACGAACCTTACTCCGGAGCACTGGACGCAGCTTGCCACGATTATCCGCGATAACTGGAGCGATTACGACGGCTTCGTCATAACCCATGGAACTGACACGATGGCGTACGGAGCGGCGGCGCTCAGCTGCCTTATCCATAACGCAGACAAGCCGGTCGTGTTCACAGGCTCACAGCTGCCGATGGACGAGCCGGGCAGCGACGCTCCGCAGAATCTGGGGGACGCATTCCGGTGCGCGGAGCACGGGCGCGGCGGCGTCTGGGTGTGCTTCAACGGCAGAGTTATTTCGGGAAGAGCCGCGCGGAAAGTCCACACGACGGATTTTGACGCGTTCCGCGGATTTGAGCCGCAGGACGAGCAGACCGTCAGTGACTTCTGCTCCGGGAGCGGGGAAGCTGAGGGCGGAACGGTGTTCTACAACCGCCTTGACAGCAAAACCGCAGTGCTGAAACTCACCCCGGGAATATCTCCGGAGCTGGTGCACGACCTCGGTACGCATGTGAACGCGCTGATAATCGAGGGATTCGGCATGGGCGGAATCCCGGAGAAAGATGGACTTCCGCAGGTCATAGAAGCGCTGACAGCCTGCGGAGTGCGGGTGATTATGGCGACCCAGGTGTTCCGGGGCGGCTGCGACCTGTCAGTATACGAAGTCGGGCAGGCGGCGCAGAGGCTCGGCGTTATCCCGGCGAAAGGAATGACAACGGAGTATGCGGTCATGCGCGCAATGTGGGCGCTGGCTTATTCATACACAGCAGAAGATTTCAGAAACCTGTTCCTTGATGAAAGGAACTGACCCACGACCACAAGGAGGACGACATTGAAAAACGAACTGAAAAAGCTCAGCTACAAGAACTTTATCATGCTTACGATCGCGGGATTCATCAACGCATTCGGAATCACGGTGTTCCTTATGCCGGTGAACCTGTACGACAGCGGGATCTCCGGCACTTCCATGCTGCTGGGGTATCTAACGCCGGATTACCTTACGCTGTCCGTATTCCTGCTGGTGCTCAACCTGCCTCTGTTTCTGTACGGACTGAAGCGCCAGGGACTTGCTTTCACGATATACGCATGCTATGCGGTCGCGTGTTACTCGTTCTTCTCCTGGCTTATAACCGACGTGCTTCCGATTGACGTTTCACTGGCTTCTCCGCTCGCTGAGAACGACCTGGTGCTCTGCTCGCTGTTCGGCGGCGTTATCTCCGGCGTGGGAAGCGGTCTTGCAGTGCGCTTCGGCGGCGCGATGGACGGCATTGAAGTACTGGCGGTGATTTTCTCGAAGAAGCTCGGAATGACCGTCGGCACGTTTGTCATGATTTACAACGTAATACTCTACATAGCATGCGGATTTATCTTTGAGAGCTGGGTGCTCCCGCTGTATTCCATCATCGCGTACTATGCGGCGCTGAAAACCCTGGACTTCATCGTCGAGGGTATCAGCCGAAGCAAGGCGGCGCTTATTGTCACGCAGAAAGCTCCGGAGGTCAGCCGGGCGCTCAGCGACGGCTTCGGCTGCGGAGTTACTGAGATACCTGCAAAGGGCGGTTATTCCGGTACCGACAGAACTGTTCTGTACTTCGTTGTGAACCGCTTCCAGATCGGAAAAATGCGTACTATAGTACATGACGTTGACCCGTCGGCGTACATAACCATCAATGATGTCGCTGATATTTTCAGCGCGAACCACGACGCAAAGGACGAAACTGCGGTTGCGGAGAAATAAGATCTGGCGCCGTTCAGCAGGAGCGGCGCCATCCTTTGTCATAACTCACAAAAATTCCACCGCAAAATTCAGTAGTTTTTTTCTCTGAAAGGTTGACAAAACCGCTTGAATGTGCTATCATAATAAAGTGATTGCACGACCGTGTGCAGAAGATACAGATATTTACAAGAAGAAAGGAAACCTATTATGAAGATCAAAAGAATCGCAGCTATGCTGCTTGCAGGCGTGATGTCCGTCGGACTGTGCTCCTGCGCTTCCACAAACAATTCCTCCGCGTCCGACAGCTCCGCTGCTGACGCAAAGACCGCAGAAGCTTCCAATGCAGAAGTTAAGACCGCAGAAGCTTCCGCTTCTGACGGAAACACCTCCACTGAGGGCGGCGACTGGCAGTACATAGCTGACAAGGGCACATTCGTTGCAGGCATCACCCTGTTCGAGCCGATGAACTACTATGACGAGAACGGCGAGCTGACTGGCTTTGAGA
The DNA here is from genome assembly GCA_934457235.1 of uncultured Oscillospiraceae bacterium. GTDB lineage: Bacteria > Bacillota > Clostridia > Oscillospirales > Ruminococcaceae > CAG-115. The sequence goes on along the minus strand of CAKSHT010000171.1, from coordinate 1,064 downwards.
CCGAGTTCACAAAGGCTGTATGCGAGAAGCTGGGCGTTGAGGCTAAGTTCCAGGAGATCGAGTGGGACAAGAAGGAGATTGAGCTTAACGCAAAGACCATCGACGCTATCTGGAACGGTCTGACTGTTACCGAGGAGCGCAAGGAGAACATGGCTTTCTCTGAGTCCTACGTAAGAAACAAGCAGGTCGTTATCATCAAGAAGGACAACGCTGACAAGTACACCGACGAGGCTTCCATGGCTGGCGCTTCCTGCGCGGCTGAGAGCGGCTCCGCTGGTCAGACTGCTATTGAAACAAGCTCCGTTCTCTCCCAGAACGAGTTCGTTGGCTCCGCCGCACAGAAGGACGTTCTGCTTGAGGTCAAGGCAGGCACTGTTGAGCTGGGCGTTCTGGACTACGTAATGGCTAAGGCTTCCATCGGCGAGGGCACCGACTACGACGATCTGATGATCGTTGAGGGCGTTGAGCTTCAGCCTGAGGAGTACGCTATCGGCATGAGAAAGGGCGACACCGAGACAGTAGCAAAGGTAAACGCTGCTATCGACGAGCTGGTCGCTGACGGTACTCTCAAGCAGCTCGCTGAGAAGTACGATCTCGCTGACGTTTACGCATTCGATAACTGATAATCCGAGCAAATATGCGGGGTGGGACGCTAAGCCCCACCTTGCTTTTTATTAAGAGAACGAGGTCAAAAAATGTCATTTCTTGAAGTTACCGCGCAGCTTGCGAACGGATTCCTCACCACGCTGCTTATTTTCGGCGTGACGCTGGTGGGCGCTATCCCGCTTGGACTGCTGATCACTCTTGGCTCAATGTCGAAGATACCTCCGGTGAAGTGGATTTTCAAGATCTTCGTCTGGATAATCCGCGGAACTCCGCTTATGCTCCAGATAATCCTGGTGTTCTACGGACCGGGACTGATGGGGCTGTCGCTAAGGTTCGACAGACTCATGGCGGTCATACTGGCGTTCATCATCAACTACGCCTGCTATTTCTCGGAGATCTACCGCGGCGGCATCGAGTCGATCCCGGCGGGACAGTATGAGGCGGCGAACGTCCTCGGC
>CAKSHT010000170.1 GCA_934457235.1 uncultured Oscillospiraceae bacterium | reverse complement strand
GATCACTCCCGAATGCGGACTGAATCCCGGCTACATCGGTCCTGTAGGACTTCCCGATGGCATTACAGTGCTGTTTGACAAGTCCCTCCAGAACACAAATAACCTCTCCTGCGGCGCAAATAAGGAAGAGTACCACTACACCGGACTTGATATCGAGCGCGACTGCAAGAACGCTGAGTTCCGTGACTTCGCTAAGATAATCGAGGGCGGTATCTGCCCGAACTGCGGCAAGAAGCACATCACGATTTCCCGCGGTATCGAGGTCGGCAACATATTCCAGCTCGGCACCAAGTACACCAAGAGCATGGGCATGACCTACCTTGACAAGGACGGAAACACACAGGTTCCGATAATGGGCTGCTACGGTATCGGCGTAGGCAGACTGGCTGCTTCCGTATGCGAAGTTCACCACGATGATTACGGTCCTATCTGGCCGATGGCTATCGCTCCGTGGCAGGTACACATCTGCGCAGTACGTTCTGACGACGCAGAGGTAAAGGAAAAGGCAGACGCACTCTATGACGAGCTTCAGAAGCGCGGCGCAGAGGTCATCTATGACGACCGTTCAGTAAGCGCCGGCGTAATGTTCTCCGACGCAGACCTGCTGGGAGTTCCGCTGCGCGTTATCGTCAGTCCGAGAAATCTCAAGGACGGCGTTATCGAGATATCCGCCCGCGACAAGAGCTTCAGCGAGAAGCTTGCTCCGGCAGATGCAGCTGACAGGATCCAGCAGAAGATCGCAGAAATGATGCAGTTTGACGTTGAGTGATTCAGCTTTCAGCAAAACAGCTCCCTGGTTTCCCAGGGAGCTGTTTTATATACAGATATATCCCCGATGACATCGGGGATATACTTTAAATTTATTATCTGTTCGCCTTTAAGAGCAGCTCGTCGAACTTCTCCTGCGTTACCGGCTTCGAATAGTAGAAGCCCTGGGCGGAATCGCAGCCGCAGTCATGCAGGAACTGAGCCTGTTCCTTAGTTTCTACGCCCTCGGCGATGATATCAAGTCCGATATCCTGCGACATTGAGATGGTGTGCGAGATTATCTTTCTTCCGCGACCGCTCTCCATGAATTCCGAGAGGAACCCGCGGTCTATCTTCAGTACATCGAATGGCGTGGTTTTCAGCATGTTCAGCGACGAATATCCGGAGCCGAAATCATCCATCAGCATAGTGAAGCCCGCGTCCTTCATCTTCTTTACCACGTCTGAAACTCCGCCCTGGGCGTCCGTGGTTTCGGTTATTTCCAGCTCCAGAAGCTTTATCGGGATATCGTATTTTTTCACAAGTCCGAGCAGGAAGCCAACGACGTCAAAGGAATGTATGTACTCCCTGGAGATATTCACCGATACGGGCACAGGCTCGATACCCTTGTCTATCCAGTCGCGAATCTTGCGGCAGGCGCTCTCCCAGATTATCTGGTCGAGTTTAAGGATAAAGCCGTTCTCCTCAAATACTGGTACGAAATCCGCCGGGGATATCATGCCCTTTTCCGGGTGTATCCATCTTGCAAGGGCTTCCGCGCCGATTATCCTGCCGGAAGAAATGCAGTACTTCGGCTGGAGGTACATAACGAACTCGTTGTCAAGCAGCGCGTTCTTCATATCCTCCTCAATTACCTGCTTCTTCTGCAGCTCGTTTTTCATTCTGCCGTTGAAGAATCCTATATTGTTAAGCGCGCTTCCCTTTACGGACTGGCGTGCGATGCCCGCATTATCTCCGTGCCTGCGGGTGTGAAGCGTTCTGTCCTCCGCGATGGCTACGCCGAATATCAGCCTGTAATCCATATTCTTGAAGCCGGAAAGCAGGCTCTCCAACCGGTGGATAAAATCCAGGAGATGCCGGTCGCTGTCGAACGTCGTGACGATCATGAACACGTCCGCGGTAAGGCGGCAGTACGGCTGTTCCTCGTTGCAGATAAGTCCGAGGGTATCCGTCAGGAACTCCAGCAGCTCATCGCCGCGCTCAACGCCGTAGTTCTCGTTGATAAGCTTGAACCGCTCGACATCGAACTGAATAAACGCGATCTCCTCGTTCGAGTGACGCGCCATCATGTCTGTAACCTCCTGACCGTAGATCTGCGGAGCGCGGTCGGAGGAGAACGAAACAAGTATCTTCTTGTTTACGATCTCTTTCTGAGTATACGGACGTATGGTGCCATGCACCGCCAGTATCTTTCCGCCGTCGTCCCGGAGGAAGTGCGCGAAAAATCCGCACAGCGACGCCTGCTCGTCCGGCGAGAATTTCATCATGATGTCAACGCTCAGACTGTTGGAGTCTATACCGGATATCACGCCCTCCTCAAGCCGCGAGCTGAATACGTTGAACTGCGGCATCGACTGTTCGTCGATAAGTCCGCTTTCCCGCAGGAAATCCAGCGGATCGTCGCTGATATTATCGAAAAGCGTGCTCCCCACTGTGGAGATAGTGCCGGCGGTGCAGTCCCACAAAAAATGCAGCGAATGCTTATCCCTATCCAGCATGTCTATGAATAACTGTTTATCCTTTTCAGAAATCCTGCACATCACAACACCACCCATCTTCATATTTCAATTTCCTTGTATAATTATAACATACTTTTAACCAAAATGCAAGCATTTTTGTTAAAAACGTTAAAGAAAACAAGCGACAATAGTCTATTATCCGACATGATCCGGCATTATGCGAATGCTTTTAAAATAATCAAGCGCGGTAAACGTACGCTCCGTGCGCGCCAGGAAGTAGTTTTCCGTCACACGCTCCATCATTACCGCCGCGCTGTCGGACACCGAAAACCGGAACGCCCTGTCAAGCTTGGCGTAAACGATATTGCGCATTGCCGCCAGGATCTCCGGCGTAAGGACGTAGTATCTGCCGCGGTATTCCCTGTCGAAGCAGTCGCCGCAGATAAGTTCCCCGCTGTCCGGCAGGAAGAACATCTCCTGGTGCTCGAACGCGCCGCAGTTGCAGCAGCCGCGCAGGTCCGGGAAATAACCCAGCATGCAGGAATAGCGCAGCTCGAACGCCGCCTTTACCGCCGAAAGACGCGACGCGCTCCGGGCATTCTCCGCTTCGTAAAGCGCGATTGCGAAAAAGCGCACCAGGCTGTCGGAATTTCCGCTGTACTGCGCCTGTTCCTGCGGAGTGCAGAACTTTACCGCCTGGGCGAAATACGAACCCAGCGCCAGCTTTTCGATATCGCTGCCAAGCTCGTGGAAACTCCGCTTCGGCTTCGCAGAGTTCACGGAATACCGCTGCTTCGTCTTGTTAAGGCAGAACGTAGCATAGGAAAACAGCCCGCATGAACCGAGCAGCGAGCTGTTTATCTTCTTTACGCCGTGTGCCGTGGCTTCGATTATTCCCTGCTCGTCGGTGAGGATATCGAGGAAGCAGTTGCTCTCCCCGATCTCCCGCCGCCCGACAACGATACCGTCATAGGTGAACAGCATTACCCCCACCGCCTTTCAGTGAATCACAGCCGGTCACTCACCGTACTGTCCGTCGTACATTCCGAGATCGGATATGACGCGCTCACGGTTGCGCCAGTCCTCCTTGACCTTAACGAAGCACTGGAGGTTGACCTTTGCCTGGAGCAGCTCCTCCATATCCTCGCGCGCCATGGAAGCCATCTTTTTGAGCTTCTCGCCGCCCTTGCCGATTATCATGCCCTTGTGGCTTTCCTTTTCGCAGATGATAACGACGCTGATGTCGATTATCTCCGTGTCGCCCTTCATACGGCTCTTGAACTTCTCAACGTCCACTGCCGTGCCGTGCGGTATCTCCTCCTGCATGACGCGGAGTATCTTTTCGCGGACTATCTCGGAGCACATGAAGCGCTCAGTGCGGTCGGTCGCGATATCGTCCGGGAAGTAGTGCTCGCCCTCCACCGCGAAACGCTCCAGTACCGGGAGTATCTGGTCGGTGTTGATGCGGTTCTTTACGGATATCGGGATTATCTCCTCAAAGTCGTACAGCTCGGAGTACTGCTGGATAACCTTGAGTATCTCGCCCTTGTCCTTAAGCAGATCGACCTTGTTGAGCAGCAGGACTACCGCAGTTCCATGGGAAGCGAAGCTGCGTATCAGATCCTGCTCGATGGAGGATATTTTCTTCGTAACGTCCGCCATGAGTATCGCGCAGTCCACATCGTCAACGCTCTGTCTGATGGACTTCACCATGTGCTCGGAGAGCTTTGTCTTTGGCTTGTGCATACCCGGAGTGTCGATGAAAACATACTGGATATCACCCTCGGTGAGCACGCCGTTGATACGGTTTCTTGTGGTCTGCGGCTTCTCGCTG
>CAKSHT010000169.1 GCA_934457235.1 uncultured Oscillospiraceae bacterium | reverse complement strand
CTGCGGCGGCTGCGGCTGATAGCGCATAGTTTTCAACAATTTATCCCTGGAGGTGCAAAAAATGGCGCAGGAAACGGAAAAGCTGTCCCCGATGCTGAAACAGTATCTGGATATCAAACAGAAGTACAGCGATTATATATTGTTCTTCCGGCTGGGAGACTTCTATGAGATGTTCTTCGAGGACGCGGAAAACGTGTCCAGGGAGCTGGAGCTTGCGCTGACCTCCCGGGCTGGCTCGCCGATGTGCGGCGTGCCCTATCACAGCTGCGAAATATACATAAAGAAGCTCATCGACAAAGGATACAAGGTCGCGATATGCGAGCAGCTGACCGACCCGGCGGCTTCCAAGGGTCTTGTGGAGCGCGACGTTATCCGCCTTGTCACCGCCGGAACGGTCATCGAGGCAAGCATGCTCAGCGAGGACAGCAACAACTACATTGCCTGCATATGCCCGGACGACTCCGGGAACTCCGCGGCGCTGGTGTTCGCGGATATCTCGACCGGTGAGGTTCACGTGTTCCGGAAGTCCGGAAAGAACCTGGAGCAGGAGGTCATATCGGAGCTTTCGCGCTTCAGCCCGGTGGAGATACTCATAAACCAGAAGTTCCTTGACATGAAGGAGGTACACGCGTTCGTTCACGACCGAATGAAGCGCTGCCTGTGCGAGATGCTTGACGAGAGCAGCTTCGACGACTCCGACATGCACATGATAACCGACCAGTTCGAAAACGGCGCGGAGCTTGGAATCTCCGAAATGCCGCTGGTGAAAAAGGCGCTGTGCGCGATGTTCCGTTATTTCGGCGAAACACAGAAAACCACGGTAAAGCGCTTCGTGTCGCTGACGGTTCATTCCGACGGCGAGTTCATGGGACTCAACCTCACGACCCGGCGCAATCTGGAGCTTACCGAAACCATGCGCACGAAGGAGAAGCGCGGCTCCCTGCTGTGGGTGCTGGATAAGACCGTCACCGCAATGGGGCGCCGTAAGCTGAAAACCTGGCTGGAGCAGCCGCTCATCGACCCGGCGCAGATATTGAAGCGCCTTGACGCGGTTGAAGCCCTCACAAAGGACGCCGCCGGGCTTTACGACATCTGTGGCGCACTCAACGGCATCTACGACCTCGAACGGCTCATGACCCGCGTTATGTACAAATCCGCGTCTCCGAGGGACATCTATTCCCTGGGACAGACCTGCGCACGGCTTCCGGGGCTTAAGCAGTGCATATCGAAGGTGAAGTCCCCGCTGCTGGAGAAGCTGAATTCTCAGATAGACGAGCTTAACGATGTGTCCTCGCTTGTCGAGAACGCCATAGTTGACGACCCGCCGCTCACGCTGAAGGACGGCGGAGTGATAAAGGACGGGTTCAACACCGAGATAGACCGCCTGCGCAAGATAACCGGCGGAGGTAAGGGAATTCTCGCGGAGATAGAGGAGCGGGAGCGCGCCGCAACCGGAATCCGTACGCTGAAAGTAGGCTATAACCGCGTTTTCGGGTATTACATTGAGGTTTCCAAGGGACAACTCGACCAGGTGCCAGCGCATTACGTCCGTAAGCAGACGCTGACAACCGGCGAGCGCTACATAACCGACGAGCTGAAAAAGGTCGAGAGCGACATACTCGGCGCGAATGATAAGATACTCGCGCTGGAGCAGGCTATTTTCGGCGAGGTGCGGGATTTCATCGGCACGCGGCTGGAGGCTGTCCAGGCGGCTGCGGCGGCGGTCGCTGCGGTGGACGTGCTGTGCAGCTACGCGCAGGTGTCCATCGAAAACGGCTATGTCAAGCCGGAAATAACCCTCGACAGCGTGATAGAAATTCGCGACGGCAGACATCCGGTAGTGGAGAAAGTCCTGACCGACCACCCGTTCACCCCGAACGACGCGTACCTTGACACCAACGGCAACCGGCTGATAATCATAACGGGGCCGAATATGTCCGGTAAATCCACGTTCATGCGGCAGACTGCGATAATCGTGCTGATGGCGCAGATAGGCTGCTTCGTTCCGGCGGCGTACGCGAAGATAGGCGTAGTGGATAAGATATTCACACGCGTCGGCGCATCGGACGACCTTACCTCCGGACAGTCCACTTTCATGGTGGAGATGAACGAAGTCGCGGACATTCTGAAAAACGCCACGAAAAAGAGTCTTGTGATTCTCGACGAGATAGGCAGGGGAACTTCCACGTTCGATGGAATATCCATCGCAAAGGCGGTGGCTGAGTACATCAGCGGAAAGAGTATCGGCTGCAAGACGCTGTTTGCAACGCATTACCACGAGCTTATTTCAATGGAAAAGGAATACGACGGCATACGCAATTTCAGCGTTGCGGCGGTGAAGCGCGGCGACGAGCTGAAATTCCTGCACAAGATATGCGAGGGCGGCACCGACGACAGCTATGGAATCGAGGTCGCGAAACTCGCGGGGCTTCCGCAGAAGGTAATAAACCGCGCGAAAGAGGAGCTGAAAGACCTTGAAGTTCTCGGCAGACAGAAGCTTTCCGAGACAATCGAAAAGACCGCCGACCATCAGTTCAGCTTCAGCGCGATAAACGAGCAGAACGCGATAGCAAAGCTGCGCGCAGCGGATATCAACACCATGTCCCCGATGGACGCGCTTATGTTCATAAAGGACATCAAGGATACACTCTGAACAGACCGCCGGGAAAGACCGGCTTAGACTGGAGCAATAATGCCAAAGATAAACCTGCTCGACAAGAGCGTATACGAGCTTATCGCCGCCGGAGAGGTAATAGAGCGCCCCTCCTCAGTGATAAAGGAGCTTGCTGAGAATTCGATAGACGCCGGGGCGACCTCCATAACCGTGGAGATAAAGCGCGGCGGGATAGCGTACCTCCGTGTGACGGACGACGGCTGCGGCATAGCCTACGAGGATATCCCGACGGCGTTCATGCGCCACGCCACCAGTAAGGTCTACACCCAGGACGACCTGGACAGTATAAACACGCTGGGCTTCCGCGGTGAGGCGCTCGCCTCCGTGTGCGCGGTGAGCCGTGTGGAGCTTATCACGAAGCAGCGTGAGGACAAGCTCGGCAGCCAGTACCGTATCGAGGGCGGCGAGCCGGTGGAATACGACCGCGCGGGCTGTGCGGACGGAACTACCATCATTATCCGCGACCTGTTCTTCAATACTCCGGCGCGGCTGAAGTTTCTTAAAAAGGATGTCACCGAGGGCAACTACTGCGCCTCCGTTATTGAGAAGCTGGCGCTGAGCCACCCTGGGATATCGTTCAGATTTATCCGCGACGGACGCCAGACCATGATGTCCAGCGGCGACGGCGAGTATTACAGCGCGGTCTACGCGGTATTCGGCAAGCAGTTCGCGGCGGGGCTTATCCCGGTGGAGAACATTTACCAGAACACTGCGGTGACGGGGTTTGTGTCCTCTCCGCTGTTCACCAGGGCGAACCGCTCCATGCAGCATTTCTTCGTGAACGGAAGAAGCGTGAAAAGCCCGCTGTGCTGCGCGGCTCTGGAAGAAGCGTTCCGCAATACGATAATGGTTGGGAAGTTCCCGTCCTGCGTGCTGTGCGTTAATACCGACCCGTCCCAGGTGGACGCGAATATCCACCCGACCAAGACGGAAGTCCGCTTCACTAACGAGAAGCAGGTGTTCGACGCGGTTTATTTCTCAGTGAAGAACGCGCTTATGGGCTACGATGAGAGCCGCGAAATTAAGCTGAATCCCGCGCCGGCGCAGTCAGTGCAGAATATCGCGCAGCCGGAGCGCGCGAGGACTGTCGAGCCTCAGCGCACCGCTTCCGCAGTGGTGATCGAGGAAGCTCCGAAAACGATGCACATACCGTCCGGCAGGGACGCAGTTCTCCCCGGAGAGCCGGAGCCGACGAAATTCACAGTCCGCCAGGAACAGCCGTTCCGTATGAAAGCGGAGGAGCCTAAGGCGGAGCAGACGTTCATTCCGGAGCTTGCGCCGGAGAAAAAGCCGGAGCCTGCGGAAACTCCGCTGACCGAACTGCCGGGATTTGCGTTCCTTAACGAGAAGTCATTTGAAAGGAAGCCGCAGCCCCAGCCGGATCCGACCCCCGCAGAGCAGCGCCCGGAGTTCCATAAGCAGCAGATACGCGTTGTCGGCGAACTGTTCAAGACATATATCGTGTGCGAGAGCGACGAGGGAATGATACTCATTGACAAACATGCGGCGCACGAGCGCGTGAACTTCGAGCGTCTGAAAAAGGGCTTCGACAGCTCCGCGCAGCTTCTGATACAGCCGGAGGAGGTTTACCTCAGCCCGGAGGAGTACAACGGAATGCTGG
>CAKSHT010000168.1 GCA_934457235.1 uncultured Oscillospiraceae bacterium | reverse complement strand
TGATTGGCGTTTACGCTATGCTGCTTTGCTTAAAATGGCTTTATAAAGCCGTTTAAATATAATTTTAATCCGCCAGAACACTGTTTCCTCTGGCGGATTTTTTTTATTTTGCTTGTCAGTTTTTTGCGTTTTGCGTGGCAGACTACAACAGTTTCAAGTGCGCTGGGTCATTCCAATATCTATTTTCATGCAATCAGGGAAGCTCAGGCAAGAACAGGCAAGCAATAGCGGCTGTGCTTTGATTTCTAGGGATACGATGAATAAAGCGAAGCGTAACAAAATCAGACGCGTGAGTGCGCTTGTTTGAACGGGTCGATTTGGTTTTATTCAGCGTTTCCCTTAGATAAATCGGAAGCAGGCTGATTTCCAGTAAAGGACACATAAAGGACTTGTAATGGACAAACATCTTTTCCGAAAACAAAAAAATCCCGTGAACAGCTTATTAAAGCCATTCACGGAACCATCTCTTTGGTGCAGGTGACGGGACTTGAACCCACATGACCTTGCGATCACTAGCACCTGAAGCTAGCGCGTCTGCCAATTCCGCCACACCTGCGTATAGATTGTTTCTGATTTTAACTCGGCAGAAACACCGGAAGTAAGCTTCCAGAAAAAACCGGGGCGGGCATATTTCATGCTGATCCGCTTTGTCACTGACATCCATCAGCAACGTATATATTCTACCACAAACAGTGTTCTTTGTCAAGGGGTTTTTGAAAAAAATCTGAATTTTTTTCAAAATTCTTGACGAAAGGGGTACAAGCCTGTATAATTAGAGTATAACGATTCAGAACGGAGGAGCAAATGAAGAACGTAACTCCCGAAAAAAAGCTTACGCCCCGGCGCGTGCTGAGGGCGGTGTGGATATTTATTCCGCTTGTATTGGCGGCCGCTATGTACTTTCTGCTGCCGATTTTCCCGGAGTTTACCGAGATCGTCGTGTCCAGGGGGCTTTTCAAGCTGTACACCGTGCCGGTGGGCTTCATAACGTCGCTGATACCGATTTCACTGACGGAACTGTGCGTGGTAATTGCAGTTCCGGCGGTCGTCGCGCTGATAGTTGTGTTCATAGTCCGTATGGTAAAGAGCAGGAACCACAGAGCCACCGCGCTTAAAGCCGGGCGCTTCGTGGCTGGATTCGTGTCGTTCGCTCTTTTCATCTACATGACCGCCCATGGCGCGAATTACTATCGCCAGCCCCTGGAGGAGCTTATGGAGCTTGACACCTCCCAGAAATCTACGGAATTCCTGCTTGCGGTATGTCAGGATCTTGCTTCCCACGCCGCCGAGGAGCGCCGGAACCTCACCGAGGACGAAAACGGCTGCGTTCAGTTCACCGAGGACATCTGGACTGAGCTTACCCGCACCGGCAGCGGATACAAGCCGCTTGTGGAGAAATACCCGTTCCTCTGGACGAGCGTGAGCCGCCAGAAGCCTGTGCAGCTTTCGTACTACTGGAGCTACACCGGGATAGTTGGCATGTATTTCCCGTTCCTTGCGGAATGCAATGTGAATACTGAGGAGCCGGACTTCTGCCAGCCGTTCACCGCGAGCCACGAGAGCGCGCATTCCCGCGGCATAGCCTTTGAGAACGAATGCAACTTCCTGGCGTATCTCGCGTGCATAAACAGCGAGTATCCGGAGTTCCGCTATTCCGGGTATATGATGGCGTTCAAATACTGCTCGAACTCGCTGTATTCCGCTGACCGGGAACTATGGCAGCAGGCGTACGCATTCACCACGGAGGGCATGCGCCGGGACTTCACCTCCGAAAACGAGTACATAAAGTCTTTTGAGGGCGAGGTGCGCGAAAGCTCCACCGCCGTGAACGACGGGTTCATCAAGGCGCAGGGAGTTAGCGACGGTCAGCTGAGCTACGGAAGGGTGACGGATCTGATCCTGGCTGACTATTATAAGAAGCTGGCGTCATGAGGGAGATAGTTTATATTGTACCGCCGGAATTTGACGGAGTGCAGGCGCAGGTGCTGCTGAAGTCAGCAGGTATCTCCCGGCGGGCGCTGATAAGGCTGAAGCAGTCTGGTGGACTTACCAGGAATGGCGCGGTGCTGAGGACTGTCGATACAGTCCGCGCAGGGGAGAGGATAACGCTGACGCTGCCGGACAACGGCGGGAATATTCCGGGAAATCCGCAGCTTAACGCTCCGGTGGTCTATGAGGATGAGGATGTTGTGGTGTTCGATAAGCCGCCGTATATGCCGGTTCACCCGTCCCAGCGCCATCATGACGATACCCTGGCGAACCTGTTCGCGGCGCGTTATCCGGGGCTTCCGTTCCGGCCGATAAACCGGCTGGATCGCAATACAAGCGGGCTGTGCGTGTGTGCGAAAAATCAGCTTGCCGCCGCGGCGCTGTCCGGTTCTCTGGCAAAGGTGTATTACGCGATAACCAACGGCACGCCTCCCGGCGATACGGTAGACGCACCGATAGGCAGAGTGGACGGCAGTGTGATAGAGCGCTGTGTAACTCCGGACGGAAAGCCGGCGGTGACGCATTTCCAGAAGCTCGCCGGGACTGACCGTGCATTGCTGCGGGTAACACTTGAAACCGGGCGTACGCACCAGATACGCGTGCACATGGCGTACATCGGATATCCGCTGTGCGGCGACGATATGTACGGCGGTGACTTGTCCGGAACGGGACGGCAGGCTCTGCACTGCGGGGAAGTAAGCTTTACGCAGCCCGTGACGGGGGAGCGAATACGGCTGACCACGCCGCTTCCGGAGGATATGGCGGGGTTATTACGGCCAGACGAAAGGAATTTGATATGATAAAGGCAGTAATTTTTGATATGGATGGACTTATTCTTGACACCGAGAAGCTCCTGGTGAAATACTGGTGTCAGGCGGCTAACGAAGCGGGATTCCCGATGCAGCGGGAGCATGCGCTGAATATCCGCAGTCTTGCGCGAAAATTCGCGATACCGTATTTGCAGGGAGAATTTGGCGGGAACTTCGATTATGTCAAAATACGATCCCGCCGCATGGAGCTGATGAAAGCGTATATCGACGAGCACGGACTTGAAACCAAGCCCGGCATAACAACGCTGCTTGACTACCTGGACAGCCGCGGAATCCCGGCGGCGATAGCAACTGCAACGGATATCCAGCGTACCGAGGACTATCTCGGAAAGGTAGGGCTTCTGGGCAGGTTCAGTAAGATCGTGTGCGCGGCGATGGTGGAGAGCGGCAAGCCCAGCCCGGATATATACTTATATGCGGCGCAGCAGCTGGGGCTTCCGGCAAACGAGTGTATGGCGCTTGAGGACTCCCCGAACGGCGTTCGCAGCGCTTCGTCTGCGGGATGCGTGACAGTCATGGTACCCGATCTCACCCAGCCGGACGAGGAGCTGAAAAAGCTCATCTTCGCCAGAGCGGATACCCTGGCGGACGTACCGGAGATAATCGGGAGGACATAAAAACTATGGGCTGCCATACGGCAGCCCAATTTTGATGTACATAGGATGTGTTTATTCAGAAGCAGTAAGCTCTGGGTAAGCCGCGAGCGCATTGTCTATGAAGATCTGAGCGGCTTCATTTACATCGCGTGCGGTGCCGTCCAGATAATCCAGCACGGACTGGAAGAACAATACGTCAAGCGTATCGTCGTACTTTGTGACAGTGCCGGAAATACGTACGTTCCGTGCCTGCTCGTCGAGTATGGTGTTGGTGTCCTGGCTATCCTGGAGCAGCGAGTTGTAATTGTAGTAGCTGCCGATAACAGCGCTGTTGTTGATGAACGAGTCATTTGTCGTCCATTCGTAATAGTAGTAGTCCATCGTTTCGTCGTCAGCGCACATGAATTCCAGGAACTCCTTGGCAAGCTCCGGGTCGTTGCACTTCTGGGAAACTCCTAAATATGCGCCGCCCCAATACCATGCGGCGGGACCCTGGCATATCGCAAGCTCCACTGTTTCCGTGTTGCCTGAGAAGCCGTGTGCCAAGGTGTTGAGAACAGCGCCCTCATCAACGCCAAGTCCCCAGGTCGGCAGGAACTCGCCGAGCGCTATCCCGTTGTAGAGCGAGTTGAACCACTGTTCGTCCCATATCGGAATATCCGCCAGGGAGCCGTTGGATTTCATGCTCTTTGCCATCTCATAGAACGGAAGGCAGCCGCCGAGCGTGAGCTTTTCTCCGTTCATGACCCAGGGCTGAGTTTTCCCGCATATATAAGCCTGCAGCATTCCCGCGACCGAGGATTGCAGGGCGATCTTCCCGCCGGACGCGGCACTGAGCCTGGTTCCGGTCTGCTGGAAGCTGTCCCAGTTTCCGATGAGGTCCTG
>CAKSHT010000167.1 GCA_934457235.1 uncultured Oscillospiraceae bacterium | reverse complement strand
GCATTTGCGGAGAAATACGGTATAAACAAGGTCTACGACGATTTCAATGAAATGTTCACCGACCCGGACATCGACGTGATTTATATCACGACCCCGCATAACACGCACATTGAATTCATGAGAAAGGGTATCCGTAACGGAAAGCATATACTTGTTGAAAAGTCTATAACGCTTAACAGCAGCGAACTTGATGAAGCAATATCACTTGCAGAGCAGAATGGCGTAGTCATAGGCGAGGCAATGACGATATATCACATGCCGGTATACAAGAAACTCCGGGAGCTGCTGGATTCCGGGAAGCTCGGAAAAGTGAACCTCATAACGATGAATTTCGGCAGCTACAAGGATTATAACATGAGCAACCGGTTTTTTAACAGGGAGCTTGCCGGGGGTGCGATGCTTGATATCGGCGTGTATGCGCTTTCGTTCATCAGATATTTCATGAGCTGCAAGCCGGACAAGCTGCTGTCGCAGGTGAAAAAAGCGCCTACCGGAGTCGATGAACAGGCAGGGCTGCTTCTTATGAATGCCGACGGTCAGATGGCGACGGTCATGCTCTCGCTGCATTCAAAGCAGCCCAAAAGAGGCATGATATCCTGCGAAAAGGGCTACATTGAAATCATGGAGTACCCCAGGGCATGGGAAGCGACCGTGACCTACACGGATTCCGGTGAAACCGAAACTATCCGCGCCGGAGAGAACGCAGACGCGCTTGCATACGAGCTTTCCGATATGGAGAGCGCGATAACTGGCGATACGGAATGCATGCACCTGGCGTACACAAGGGACGTTATGGATATGATGACGGAATTCAGAAGCTCCTGGGGATTTAAGTACCCTGAGGAGGAATAATATTAACGGTGCAGGCTTGCGGCGTCTGCACCGTTTAGCGTATAAAAAGGGAAGCCAATGAATGCTTCATTCTGCCGGGCTACAATTGCCCCTAGAGAACACATTCACTGGCTTCTGTCTATAATATATCACATTCTGCGGAAATTGTCAAGTACTTTGGAGAAGGCTCTTGACAATTTACACAAAATCGGATATAATAAAGCCGAGGGAAGTTATCCGTAGCTTTTCTTAGTGTGGCTGACACTTTAGGGGCACATTAGCAATAATGGCGCATATCCGAAACTCTGAGGTTCACCGCTGCTTGAAAGTATAGCAGCACTGTGCGGGGTTCTGTGAATCCTGCATAAGTCGGTCGTCCGGAGCGACTATAAAAATCAGCCGATAGAATTCACTATCCAGCAGGTTTCTGCTGGATTTTTTGTTATATTACAATGTGCTTTCAACTAGACGGTAGACCTTTTCCGACCAGTCCCATATATCCTTGCAGTCGTTTTCGGCGCAAATGACGCGGTTTCGGAGTTCATCGGGGATATACTGTTCCACGGCGCGGCGCAGCGCTGTTGGAATAATGATCCTGTGCACCCAGTCGGCAAGCCGTATTTCATCTTTTACTTTCAGCGGGAGTACTCCGTCGAATACAGCGTTCGGGTGTCTGATAAGGTCGTCGTACTTGAAGTAAAACCGTATGCCGGGCGTGAAACGTACGCTCAGGTCATCTGCGTCCGGAAATCTTCCGAGCCTGCGTTCCATCACAAGGCGGTCGCCGCCCTGACAGTTCCCCCAGGTGAACATTATGTATTCGAAATAGTCCGCCGGGTCGTTTGCCGCGTTCCGGCTCTCGCCTGTAAGCTGTTCGACCGGGACTTTACGGGCTTTCAGCGCGGACAGCAGGCTTCCGCTTTAAAATATTTTTACTGCATTTTCCGGGGAGGTCGTATGGCATACGAAATCCGTTACGCAGCCTCTGCGGTACGGGCAGGCAGTGCATTCCGTCAGCAGTTTCGGGCGCGGCGTATCAAGATATCTCTTTCTGTCCGGGAGCATGGATTTTATCATGCTGAGGAGTTCACTGTCCTTGCACTCGATCTCGCATTTCCTGCCGTATTTCGCTTCGTAATCCATGAACTCAATAAGCGTGCGGATTTCCCAGTCTGTTATATGGGGATAGTCCGACAGCTTTTTGTAGAATACCCCGTCCCAGACCTCGGTGCACTCGAAGACTCCGATTTTTATTAGCATATGTATCACCGCCGTCCTGATTCTGATAAGCTAAGTATATCATAATAAGATGAGCAAGTCAAACAACTTTTCGTTGAGTAACTCTAACACAGAATTAACAGAATCAAGATAGCGGATTTAATATTCCTGCGGCTATAATTAAGATAGAATAAAAGGGCAGGAGTGTAGTTATGATAGACGAAATACGCCATGAATTCATCAGCCGACAGCCGGAGCTTAGCTGGGTATGGGATGTGCTTGTGGGAAAGCAGCTCCCGGAAACGGAGCGCTTTGCTAGGCTTTCCAGGAGCCAGCTGAGCAGTATTCAGACCGTAACTGAAAAGCTGAGAGCAGCAGACCGCAGCGGCTCTCCGATGGCTCTGTTGGCGGTGGAGCAGCTCACTGAAAAGCTGCTGAGCGGCGAGTCAGTGAAGCAGGATACATATTTTTGCAGCAGTCCGGAGCGCGGCCGACGTACTGGCAAAACAGCCGGTATCACGCTGCTGGTTTTTTCCGCGCTGATAATTTTTACATTCATTGCTATGATGAACTGGAATGCATATCTTGGCTGCGGCTGTTTCATTGCCGGGATTGTCACGTTGCTTATCGGTACGCGAAGGTCGGACAGGTTTATAAAGAAAGATCTCCCGCCGCACCTCGCGGAAACGGATTACCACACGGACAGACTCTTCTTTCGGGGCGGCGAATGCTATCTGCTGTGCGACAAGATACTTTTTGCATACTGCAAGGACGACATGTACCCGTATGAATCGCGTTCCGACATAATGGATTATCTGTGCGTACCCATCGCGGATATATCGTATATCCAGGGGCAGATGCTTATCTTGTCAAACGGCGGCGCGATAACGCTTTACAGCTCGCCTCAGATGGACGATATGCTTGAGTATATCTCGGCACTGGTCAGATGGTCGCCGGCGCCGTACGCTCCGTCAAAGGAATCCGTTAGAGACTATATGGCTCATGACAAGTACGCGGCGCTGAAGGTCGCAATTACAGTCGCCGTCCTGCTGATAGGCGTGTACTCAATGCCCTCAGTCGTTTCTGTAATTCAGAAATTCTTCTGACACATAAAAAACACCCCGGCTGAAAATCAGCCGGGGCTTTTTCGTCACATTTCTGATATCATCGCTTTACAGAACTGCCACGACGGTTAAGTTTCGTCAGTTTTACGCTGCTGATGATATTATATCCCATACATTCGGGAATGTCAAGTGCTTCCGGGCTGAAAGCCGATCGCTTATCTGGTGAGCATGTACATCAGCGCATTGACTATTGCGGCGGCAACGTTGCTTCCGCCCTTTCTTCCGCGGGCGACGATATAAGGAACTCCGCTCTGCATGATAAGATCTTTTGACTGAACAACATTCACGAACCCCACCGGGACTCCTATCACGAACGCCGGAGAAAAGTCCCCTGACGAAATGTGCTCGTAAATCCGTATGAGCGCAGTCGGGGCGTTTCCGCAGACGAAAATCACGGGTTTACCGAGCTTTGCCGCGCGGTCAACAGAAGCAGCGGCGCGAGTAGTCCCGTGGTCCCTGGCGGCTGCTGCGGTTTCCGGGTCGGACATGAAGCACACGACTTCGCATTCCAGCTTGTTGAGTGCGGATTTGTTTATTCCGGCTTTTGCCATGTTGGTATCGGTTACGATAACAGCGCCGTTTTTCAGCAGCTCCAGCGCCGTATCTACCGCATTTTCGGAGAAACAAAGATTATCCGCATAGTCAAAATCCGCTGTGGTGTGAATCACGCGGTACATTATCGGCTTTATATTGTCCGGAAATTCGCGCCCGCCAAGCTCGCTTTCGATTATCTCAAAGCTGCGGTGCTCAATATCCTCCGGAAGTACGTACTCAATATTCAAAATTCTATCCCCCTGCGTGCGTTTATGCCCTTTGTGTAGGGGTGCTTGACGCATTTTATTTCGCTCACGTAGTCCGCAGAATCCAGAAATATCTGGGCGGGATTTCGCCCGGTGATTATAAGTTCGGCGTTTCCCGGCTTTTCCGTGAGGAACTTTTCAGACTTTGAACGGTCGAGGAGTCCGTGGCTGTACGCCGCGTTGAATTCGTCGATTATCAGCATGTCGATATCGCCGGCACGCGCGAGCGAGTACCCATTGTTAAGGAGCGTGTTATGGCATTCCGTTATGTTTTTCTTATCCTCGTCAGTCATGTTCCAGACAAAGCCGTAATTTCTGTCGCAGCGCTCCAGCGTTATCCCCGGAATACTCCGGAGCACGGATATTTCCGCGCTGTCGGAGCCTTTCAGCAGCTGGATTATAT
>CAKSHT010000166.1 GCA_934457235.1 uncultured Oscillospiraceae bacterium | reverse complement strand
CCACCGTATAAGCGGCATACAGGGCACCGGTCTCGGAATGCCCATCGCGCTGAACATCGCGCGTATGATGAACGGCGACATCGCAATTAACAGTGCACCGGGCAAAGGCTCCAAATTCGACATAACCGTTTGCCTTAAAAAGGGCGAGAACTCCGAATACATCGGCGGAATTTCCATGGACGAAAACCGAAGGATACGCATGTCCGATTTCGACTTCGGCGGGGCGCGGGTACTCCTGGCGGAGGATCTGGATTTCAACGCCGAGATAGCGTCCGAATTCCTTGCGGAAGCTAACATCGTGACCGACATTGCCAGCGACGGCGAGGAGGCTGTGAAGAAATTCAGCGAATCTCCCGCCGGCTATTACAGCATGATATTCATGGACATACAGATGCCCATTCTGGACGGATACGGCGCAGCGGACAAGATACGCTCCCTCAACCGTGAGGACGCCAAAAAAATACCGATAATCGCAATGACTGCAAACGCGTTCATCGAGGACGTCAAGAGATCGAAGGAGCACGGCATGAACGGACACGTTGCAAAGCCGCTTGAAATACCTGCGCTCACCGCCGAGCTGTGCAGATGGCTCCCTCAGAAAAAACAACAGGACTAGACTTATGAAAAGAATCGTTACAATACAGGATTTCTCCTGCGTCGGGAACTGCTCGCTGACCGCGGCTATCCCGGTGCTTTCAGCAGCGGGGATAGAGTGCTGCGGAATACCGACGGCGCTGCTCTCCAACCACACCGGATTCCCCACTTTCTACAGCGTTGACCTTACGGAGCAGCTTGCGCCGATAGGTGCGCAGCTCAAAAAGGAGCGCATAGAATTCGACGGTATCTACACCGGCTACATCGCTTCAGTGGAGCAGGTAGACCACATTGAGGAGTTTATCCGACAGTTCCGCAGACCAGGTACGCCGCTGTTCATCGACCCGGTTATGGGCGACAACGGAAGAATGTACGCGGCGCTCTCCGACGACTATCCTGACAGAATGCGCCGGTTCATCTCCGGGGCTGACATAATCACGCCGAACATCACGGAAGCCTGTCTGCTCACCGGACGGAGCTTCAATCCCTGTCCGACCCTCGCCGAAACCAAGGATATGCTCCTGCGGCTGTGCGATATGGGCGTTAAATTCGCGGTAATAACCGGATTTTCCGAAAAGGGGCAGCTCGGAGCTGTAGGCTGCTGCGACGGCGAGTTCACCGAATGCCTTACTCCCAAGAAGGATGTCGCGTGCTCCGGCACCGGCGACGTATTCGCCTCGGCTCTGCTGGGAGCGGTGCTGCGCGGCGCAGACAACGCAAGGGCTCTTGAGATAGCGACGAAATTCACCTACCGCGCAGTGGAATACACCGCGGACGCCCCCGACCGCAGATTTTACGGCATACACTTCCAGCCGGTTCTCGGCGACTATATAAAGATGCTCGGCTCCGCAGAAAAGGGGAATGAAAATGGCTGAGTCCAGCAGACTCCACAAGGCAGTGCTGTTCCTCATAACCTCCGCGTTCTTCTTTGCGCTGATGAACATGTTTGTGCGGCTATCGGGCGATATTCCGACGATACAGAAAACGTTCTTCCGGAACTTCTTCGCGCTGTTCATCGCCAGCGGAGCCATGATAAAGAACCGCTGCTCCATAATCCCGCCAAAGGGTGCGCGTATCGACGTCATATGCCGTTCCGTATTCGGATACGCGGGAGTTATCTGCAACTTCTACGCCATCGACAGGCTGCCGCTTTCGGACGCTTCCCTGCTGAACAAGATGTCGCCGTTCTTCGCAATAGTTTTTTCAACGTTTCTGTTGAAAGAACGTGCAAACAAAATTCAGTGGTCGATAATAATTATGGCGTTCATCGGAGCGCTGTTCGTTATCAAGCCGTCGTTCGCAAACGCTGACCTGGGCGCTTCCATCGCGGGATTCTGCGGCGGAATGGGCGCCGGAGCCGCTTACACGTTCGTCCGCCGCGCTACCGGAAAGGGCGTCAAGGGCTACTACATCGTGTTCTTCTTCTCAGCGTTCTCGACGCTGGCGGCTCTCCCGCTGACCATCATTGGATTTCAGCCGATGTCCTGGTTCCAGCTGCTTATGCTGATCGGAGCCGGAGTCAGTGCGGCTATCGCACAGTTCTGCATAACTAACGCATACTCATACGCGCCCGCAAAGGAAGTTTCCATCTACGATTATTCGCAGATAATCTTCGCGGCTCTGCTCGGATTCATCGTTTTCCAGCAGGTACCGGACGTACTGAGCTTCGTGGGATATGCGATAATCATTGCAGCCGCCTTCATTATGTTTCGATATAACAACCGGAAAACTGATAAATAAAAAGGAGGGTTCGCGCCCTCCCTTTTTATAATTCCAGATCCTCGTAATCTTCCTTTGTGAAGCGGTGGTAAGTCACGCATATACCCTCGTCGGTAAGGCAGTAATAGTGGTCGTCCGGGGTTCCGTCCTCAAAGTACACCAGATAATCGAACTCGTCGTTATTGGACTTTTCCACATGCACCCTGCCGGAGTACTTCCTGAACACGTCAAGTGCACCGTCAATCGTCGTTCCGGGCTGCTTTATAAGCCCGATGAACTCCGCCAGGAAGCCGGAAGCCGCATTCCCGGACAGCCCGTGGATATACTCAACGCCCTGCTCCGGAACGCACAGACGGAATATCTCGCCGTCATGCTGCGTGAACTCCACCATGCCAAGCCTGTCCTGCGCGAAGTCCGCAAATCCGTCGAGCAGTCGGCGCATTTCCGCAGCGTCCGCGGAAGTTCCGAGCAGGCGGTTCAGCGAGCTAAGCGGATAGTTCATGCTCATGCTCCTGCCCTCGTATCCTATTTTCAGCTGCGCTTCAAGTATAACATCTGTCAGATTATTTTCAAGCTTTGCGTAATCCATGCAAATCGTCCTTTCCCAGCATTTCAGTAGAGTATAATGTATTATACCACACTATTCCGAAAAAATCAAGAGAAAACGCGGCACCATTTCGGTGCCGCGTGTGTTTGTCGAAAAAATCGATTTTGCCCGTGAAGCGGTGGACTTATGTTCTGGGGAGTATTTCGACAGAAAAATCTATCCAGGCTGCCGAGAAAGGTGCAGATGCTAGGAAGTGGCTGTTCGGCTAGGCTTTGTGCCTGCCGAACAGGCGCTGACAACGCAGATGCGGCTTTATCGACAGCCTGACTCGGCACCGTAAAGATGCCGCGTTACTATTTATTTCTTCGCGCCGACTACCGCCTTGAGTATCATTGCGCAGTCGATAGCGTTTACGAATCCGTCGCCGTTGTAGTCCCAGGAATCCTCAATGCCGCTTCCGGTAACTATCTGCTTCAGAATAGCCGCCGCGTCACGCGCGTCGATCGTGGTGCTGTTATCAGCGTCGCCGGGAAGCCGCGTCTGGATGTCAAGCATTACGACGTAATCGCCGCCCACCGATGGCAGGAGCGTCGCAATGCCAGTGCTTGTGGATACCTTTGAGGTGGATTCAAAATCCAGCTTTTCAGTGTTTTCGTTGTAGCGGAACAGGTTCGCAAAGCGGTTCTTCACCTTACTGCCGGTCTTGACATAGAGCATTGCGCCGATCTTGTTTTCGCCGTAGGTGTGTATCTTCATCACCTGGTCGCCGCCTGCGTTGTCGATGAGCACCGTCGGAATGTATACGTCCTTTGTTTTGATTCCCGCACTGAAGCTTGCCACGGTCTTTTTCAGCTTACCAGTGTCGATGACCCAGCTTACATTGTCGTTCACGACGAACTCAAGCGTCAGCTTTCTGCCGATGGCGGTGTTGATGATATCCGCAGGAACTGATGTGTTCCCATTAAGATACATCTTCACGCGGGAGCCTTTTTCCGCGGATTTCAGCTTCGCCTGGAGGTTAGTCCAGCCCTTGACCGCAGAGCCTTCGATAGTCGGGTCGGATACCGTGTTTTCGTCGGTTGTGGCGTCCGGCTTGGTATCGTCCTTTGATGTATCGTCCGGCTTGGTGGTGGAGCTGTCGTCCTTCTTGTCATCGTCTTTCTTATCGTTGTCAGCAGATGAGGACTTGCTGCGTACAACGATATTGAATACCGCCGTGCAGCCCTTATAGTATACGGTAAGAGTCTGCTGTCCGGTCACCCAGCTGTCAAAATCGTCTATCATATCCTCGTCCATCGAGATGGTTTCGGTCTTTCCGTCGTCGTAAGTCACCTTGATACGTCCGCCGGAAACGTTCAGCCGCTCGCCCAGGTAATACGAATACTTGGACGGACGCTGTACTATCTCGATCTTCTCAACGCCGTAATCTATGCCTATCGTATAATTATAACCAACGACCGGGCTGTCGTCAACATTGGGGTCGCTGGATTTCGCGTATGTGCGTATCTGGTACTTTACAATATCGTTGGTC
>CAKSHT010000165.1 GCA_934457235.1 uncultured Oscillospiraceae bacterium | reverse complement strand
AAGAACGAGAACGAATTCCGCGAGAACGGAAACTGGAGCCAGCAGGTAATGGACGAGGTATACAAGCAGGCAGGATCCGGCGGAGTGCTTCTCTCCGCGATGGGCAACCCGCGCGAGTACCCGGTTTACTGGGACAAGATACTGCTGAACGCTTCGCAGGTAACAAACCCGCCTATCGACCCGCTGCGTGAGCCGATGGAAACCAAGACGTTCCTTGGCAAGAAGGACCAGGAGATACACTATGATGAGAACGGCAAGGCTGAATTCAAGCATGATCCTTACCTGGAGCTTGACGTGCCGATAATGTTCTCCGCGATGTCTTTCGGTTCTATTTCGAAGAACGCGCATGAGTCACTGGCGAGAGCCGCACAGGAGCTTGGTACATATTACAATACCGGTGAGGGCGGTCTGCATAAGGATTTCTATAAGTACGGTCCCAACACCATATGCCAGGTGGCTTCCGGACGTTTCGGCGTATTCAAGGAATACCTCGACACTGGCGCGGCTATCGAGATAAAGATGGGTCAGGGCGCTAAGCCCGGTATCGGCGGACACCTCCCCGGAATGAAGATAAACGAGGAGATTTCCAGAACCCGTATGATCCCGAAGGGAACTGACGCGATCTCCCCGGCTCCGCACCACGATATCTACTCCATCGAGGATCTCCGCCAGCTGGTTCTCTCCCTCAAGGAAGCCACTGACTGGAAGAAGCCCGTTATCGTTAAGATCGCGGCGGTACATAATGTAGCGGCTATCGCTTCCGGTATCGCGAGAAGCGGCGCGGATATAATTGCTATCGACGGTTACAGAGGCGGTACCGGCGCTGCTCCGACAAGAATACGCGATAACGTGGGTATCCCGATAGAGCTGGCTCTCGCGAGCGTTGACCAGAGACTCCGCGACGAGGGTATCAGAAACAACATCTCCATCGTTGTCGGCGGTTCCATCAGAAGCAGTGCGGACGTTGTAAAGGCTGTCGCACTCGGTGCGGACGCAGTTTACATTGCTACAGCGGCGCTGCTTTCCATGGGCTGCCACCTGTGCAGAAGCTGCAACACCGGTAAGTGCAACTGGGGTATCGCGACGCAGCGCGCTGACCTTGTAAAGCGCCTTAATCCGGATATTGCGTACAAGCGCCTCGTGAACCTCGTTCATGCATGGGATCACGAGATAAAGGAAATGATGGGCGGCATGGGTATCAACTCCCTGGAGTCCCTCCGCGGCAACAGGCTCATGCTCCGCGGAATCGGTCTGAATCAGAAAGAACTTGATATCCTCGGAATAATGCACGCAGGTGAATAACGACTGACACTGCTCGAAAGGAATGGTCATAACAATGAAAAAGGTTTATGTGAACGAGGACTGGTGTCTGGGCTGCCATCTGTGTGAATTCACCTGTGCGGCAGCGAACAGCGGCGCTCCCGATATGATAAAGGCTTTCGCCGGCGGAAAGAAGCCCGTTGCGAGGATACAGATAGAGGAGGGCGACAAGATAAACTTTGCTGTACAGTGCCGTCACTGCGACGCGCATCCCTGCGTAAAGGGCTGCATTGCGGGCGCGCTCTCCGTACAGGACGGCGTTATCGTCTGCGACGAGGAGAAATGCGTCGGCTGCTACACCTGCGTGCTCTCATGTCCGTACGGCGCCATCGTCATTGACGAGGCGGGACACAAGATACGCAAGTGCGACCTCTGCACACGCAACAGCCACGGCGAGCCGGCGTGCGTAAAGGCGTGCCCGAACAACGCGATAGTATTTGAGGAAAGGTGAGGTGACGGATATGAATTATGTGATAATCGGAAATTCTGCCGCAGCAGTCGGCACCATCGAGGGTATCCGTCAGATAGACAAGACCGGTAAGATAACCGTTATCTCCGACGAGAAGTACCACACCTACTCCAGACCGCTCATCTCCTATTGGCTGATGGGCAAGGTGACGGATAAGAATATCTACTACCGCAGCCCGGATTTCTACGAGAAGAACGGCGTTGAAACGCTGTTCGACGCCCGTGTTACAAAGATAGATACCGCGGCAAAGAACGTAGTTATTTCCGACGGAAAAACAGTTCCCTATGACAAGCTTATGGTAGCTACTGGCTCCAAGCCGTTCGTTCCTCCGATGAACGGAATGGACAAGATAGCCTCCTGCCACACGTTCATGAGCTATGACAGCGTAAAGGCTATCAAGGCTGAGGTCAAGCCGGGAATGAAGGTACTCATCATCGGCGCAGGTCTTATCGGACTTAAGGCTGCAGAAGCTCTCAACGAATACAAGGCTGATATCACCGTAGTTGATATGGCTGACCGTATCCTGCCGTCTATCCTTGATATCCGTGCAGGCTCCATTATGAAGAAGCACATCGAGAGCAAGGGAACCAAATTTATTCTGGGAACTTCCGTTGACGAGTTCAGCGAGCACTCCGCAAAGCTGAAGAACGGCGCGACAGTTGATTTCGATATGGTCATCATCGCAGTCGGAGTACGTCCGAACACCGAGCTTGTATCTGAAGCTGGCGGCAAGGTGGAGCGCGGAATAATCTGCGACCTCACGCAGAAGACCACGCTCGACGACGTTTACGCAGCCGGTGACTGCACAGTCAGCCACGACGCTTCCAGCGATACCGACAGGATCCTGGCGCTTCTTCCGAATGCGTACATGCAGGGCGAGGTAGCCGGAAGAAACATGGCGGGCGCTGAAACAAAGTACGAAAATGCTATCCCGATGAACGCCATCGGATTCTTCGGACTTCACATCATCACCGCCGGAAGTTACGACGGCGAGGAATATGTTGAGGAAAACGGCAATAATTATAAAAAGCTGGTATTTAGGGACGGTCTGCTCAAGGGCTTCATACTCATGGGCGACGTAAAGCGCGCAGGTATCTACACCTCCATGATAAAGGAGCGCATAGACCTTTCCAATGTCGATATGGATATGCTGAAGGAAAGACCGCAGATGATGATGTTCAGCAAGGCGCGCAGGGAAGAGAAGCTGGGAGGAATAAAGAGATGATCATTGACGCAAAGAATATGCCGTATGCAGAGCTGAATAAAATGATCAGAGACTCTGAGGAGCAGAAGTTCACTCTGGAAAACGTGCTGGGACAGAGATACATCGGCGCGGGTCTTTCCGGCAAGGAGATCCTCATCAAGGGAACTCCCGGCAACGCGCTCGGCGCGTACCTTAACGGCGCCAAGATAAGCGTGCACGGCAACGCCCAGGACGCCACCGGAGACACTATGAACGACGGCGCTATCATAATCCACGGCAACAGCGGCGATACAACCGGCTACGCTATGCGCTCCGGTGAGATATACGTCCAGGGCAACGCAGGCTACCGCGTCGGCATCCACATGAAGAGCTATCAAGACATGTTCCCGACCATCGTCATCGGCGGCAAGGTCGGCGACTTCCTGGGAGAGTACCAGGCGGGCGGCATAATCGTCGTACTCGGTATCGGCGTTGAGGGCTGCCCGGTAGGTCACTTCTGCGGCACCGGAATGCACGGCGGTGAAATGTTTATCCGCAGCGACGTAATGCCCAAGGGGCTTCCTGTACAGGTATGCTGCACAGTAGCTACCGCCGAGGAAAAGGAGTCCATCAGACATTATGTGGAGCGCTTCGTAAAGCACTTCGGCAACGACGCTGACACACTGCTCAGCTCCAACTTCTTCAAGCTTACGCCGAACTCCGCAAGCCCATACAAGCAGCTTTACGTCAACAATCTTTAAGGCTTCAGAATTTCTGCCGCAGGGGAGGTCGCACTCATGAACAGAATATTCATCAACGCAAAGACCGAGATGATATGCGGCAGCATTGCCGCCGCACTGGAGGACATCGGCGCTGAGATTACGATCTGCTACGATGACGGCGTGGCTTCTGCGGCTGATCTTTCGGGGTATGACATGGTGATAGTTTCCACGCCGCTTCGTTCGGATTTCGGTCTGAACTGGGTGGCGGAGGCACGCGGTCGCACGGACGCAGTGATAATCGTCATCGCAAAGACTGAGATAGCGGACGAGGTTCAGAGCCGAATCAAGTTCACCGGTGCGTACGTCCTGCCAAGACCTTTTACCAAGCAGGCACTTTTGCAGACCGTGAGAATGGCTGAAATGACCCGTGAGAGCCTGCAGCGCCTGGAAGAGGAAAAATCCAAGCTCACAAAGCAGCTTGAGGACACAAAGACCATCGACCGCGCGAAGTGCTGTCTTATACAGTACCTTAATCTGACGGAGAACCAGGCGCATCGGCATATCCAGAAGCTTGCGATGGACACCCGCCGCACTCAGCGCGAGATAGCAGATGATATCCTGACGACATACAGTGGAATGACTAATGTGTAGAACAAAGCATGCGGGCTGGCGATAAAGGCGCATCTGCGTCGTCAGTGGTCATTCGGCAGGCACAAAGCCTGGCCAAATGACCACTTCCTAGCATCTGTACATTTATCACCAGCCTGGAAAGATACGTTTT
>CAKSHT010000164.1 GCA_934457235.1 uncultured Oscillospiraceae bacterium | reverse complement strand
GCATAACGCACCTGCCTGTGTTTGTATTTATCATTCTAATAAGTTGCTTGCAATAAAAAATATGTTGATTTCCGGAAACTTATATGGTATAAATTGTATAGTAGCATATCGTGGAGGGGGTCAACGAGCTGCGGAAATCCATTGATGGAGTGAACCAGAAAGTACTTACGGACAGCCTGCGCCAACTTAATGGATAATCCTGTGCACGCTTTATCCGGAGGTCCCGCCAAGGGTAGAATATTCGCTGACCGAGCGCGGTGAATCCATGCGCCCGGTGCTTTCCGCAATGAAAACATGGGGAAAGAATTATAAGGATACGCTGGAATAGAAATATACAAGGGCAGCGATATAATATGCTGTCATTATTTCATAACAAAAAGCGCCCGACACGCATAAGGCATGCCGGGCGCTTGATGTGGTGCCGCTGACCGGACTTGAACCGGTATGGTATTTCTACCGAGGGATTTTAAGTCCCTTGTGTCTGCCGATTTCACCACAGCGGCGTTACAACAATAATTATTTTACCACAAACACGTGATTTTGTCAAGTACCGGAACGCTATTTTAATAAATTCTTTTGTCACAGAATGCACTTGACATAATCGCCTTAAGCATATATAATTAATACAGAATAACTTGTGAAAGGAACATGATATGATCGTAAGTACTGAAAATAACAAGCTTACCGCGTCATTCGGCGGCGCGCAGCTGATAGTTGAACCCTGGGGCGACAGTTCTGTACGCGTCAGAATGTACCCCGCGGCTTCTGAAATACCGGAATGCGAGCGGTTGAGCAGCTCCCCGTATTACAGCGCACTGACCGAACCGGTGAGCCACACCTGTTCCATAAGCAGCGAGGTAGTCGATACGACCGACCCGTGGTACAAGGGCGACGAATACGAGCAGTATCACCAGAGCGGTACGGATTATTACCTGACCAACGGAAAGATTACTGTCAAGCTGGATAACGAGGGCAGACTGAGTTTCCTTAACCAGCGCGGGGAAGTGCTGACGGAGGAATACTGGCGTAACCGCAACCGCATAAACCGTTACTGTGTTCCGCTTCGAATAGACGGACGTGAACTGAAGCCGCGCCAGGGTGGTACGGATTACGAGATAACAGCCCGTTTTGAAGCCTACGACAACGAAAAGATTTTCGGCATGGGACAGTACCAGGACAGCCACCTTAATAAGAAAGGCTCCGTGCTTGAGCTGTGCCACAGAAATTCGCAGGCAAGCGTGCCGTTCTACATATCCAGCCGAGGATACGGCTTCCTCTGGAACAATCCTGCTGTTGGAACAGCGGCGTTCGGAATGAATAAGACTGAGTGGCACGCGAAATCCGCTCAGTACCTTGATTATTTCATAACCGCCGGAGATACGCCCGCTGAGATCACCGAGCACTATACTGCCGCCGCAGGAAGAGCGCCCAGAATGCCGGAGTACGGTCTTGGCTACTGGCAGTGCAAGCTTCGTTACCGCACGCAGGATGAGCTTCTCGCAGTTGCGCGGGAGCACAAGCGCCGCGGGCTTCCTATGGACGCCATTGTCGTGGATTTCTTCCACTGGACACGGCAGGGCGATTTCAAGTTTGAGCCGCGTGACTGGCCTGACCCCGCTGCTATGGTTCGTGAATTAAAGGAACTTGGAATTGAAACAGTGGTTTCCGTATGGCCGACCATAGACGAACGCAGCGAGAATTTCGGCGAGATGGCGGACAAGGGAATGCTGGTATCAGCAGACCGCGGCAACGGATTACACATGACCTGGATGGGCAATACGGTGTTCTATGATACCACAAATCCGGAAGCACGAAAATTCGTCTGGGAAAAGTGCCGTGAAAATTATTACAAGTATGGTATCCGCTGCTTCTGGCTGGACGAAGCAGAGCCGGAGTATGGTCCGTACGACTTTGACAATTACCGTTACTATGCGGGAACAGCGCTCCAGTGTACAAATATCTATCCGCTGATGTACGCAAAGGGATTCTACGACGGTCTGAAATCCGCCGGTGAAAAGGACGTGCTCAGCCTGGTGCGCTGTGCCTGGGCAGGAAGTCAGAAGTACGGCGTGCTCACATGGTCCGGCGATATACATTCAAGCTTCCGGGCTATGCGGGAGCAGCTCCAGGCTGGACTGTCAATGAGTGTTGCGGGTATTCCGTGGTGGACTTCAGATATAGGCGGTTTCCTGGGCGGAAATATCCAGGACGAGGGCTTCCGTGAGCTTCTTGTTCGCTGGTTCGCGTGGGGCTGCTTCTGCCCGGTATTCAGAATGCACGGCGAGCGTTCTCCGTGGTATGAGCGCGAGGAAGAGTTCATAAACGGTGTACGTCAGCTTACTTCCGGACAGGATAACGAGGTGTGGAGCTTCGGCGAGGACAATTACGAGATACTGAAAAAGTTCCTGTTTATCCGCGAAAAGCTGCGTCCGTATATGCGCCGTACAATGGACGAGTGCTCCGCAGTCGGCGCTCCTGTAATGCGTCCGCTCTGGTATGAGTTCCCGGACGATAGCGAGTGCTGGAATGTCGAGGACGAGTATACGCTCGGCGCTTCGCTGCTTGTCGCTCCGGTCACAGAACCAGATGCTACGGAGCGCAGCGTGTACCTCCCGGCGGGTACGGTATGGAAGGACGCTTCCACCGGTACCGTATACAAGGGCGGTCAGCGTATTTCCGCACCCGCGCCGATTGATGTAATTCCGGTATTTATCCGCGGAAATGAGGATATTGAAATCTATTGACCTACGATAATATAATCACTGGAACATTTGTCCGCAGACTCAACCGTTTTGTCGCCGAGGTCATCGTGGACGGAGAAGCTGTCAGAGCGCACGTCCGCAATACCGGAAGATGTACCAGCGTGATATCCTCCGGTGCGGAGGTTAGCCTTCAGCGAAGCGCAGACCCCGCCCGGAAAACTCCGTATACTCTGATTGCAGTTAATACGGCGGAGTTCGGATGGGTAAACCTTGACAGCATTGCGCCCAATAAACTGGCGGGGGAGTGGCTGAAACGAAACGGATTTACAGCTATACGCCCGGAATTCCCCTACGGCAAAAGCCGCATTGACTTCTATGCCGAAAAGGACGGTGAGCGCTGGCTTATCGAAGTAAAGGGCTGCACACTCTCTGAAAATGGGACAGGATTATTCCCGGACGCCCCTACGGAGCGCGGTACAAAGCATCTTCGGGAACTTGCGGCGGCTGAGTCAGCAGGATACCATGCGATGATTGCGTTTGTGATAATGCTGCGCGAAGTAACGGAGGTTATCCCGAACGCCGACATTGACCCGGAGTTCGCGGAGGAATATGCAAAGTCTGCTTCGGCAGGAGTCAGTACCGCGTTTATCCCCTGCGACTGCACGTCAGATTCAGTTTCCATAAGATAGAAAAATCCCGTCGGAGTGTATCCGGCGGGATTAATGTTTTAATGTGCTTCCTTGGTGTCTATAGTGGAGATACCTGCAGTTGATAAAGCGCCAGCTTCTGTTGTCTTTGTTACTTCAGTGGTCTGAGCAGAAACTGCTTCATTTGTTGTCGCAGGGGTGCTGTCAGTAGTTGCTGATACTTCTGCGGTTTTGGCAGATGTGTTTGATGCTGGAGTGCTTGATTTGCTTCCTGAGGTGTCCGAACCATCGGCCTCTGCAGTGCTGGTCTTGATAGTTTCTATAGTGATGGAGGAGATCACGATGTCCTCTATCGGCATTGATTTCTCTCCCTGCGCGTTGGTCTGGACCGATACGGCTGAAATTTTGTCAAGAACGTCAAGTCCCTCGTATACCTGTCCGAATACGGTGTACGCACCGTCGTACTGGTAAACTCCGCCGACCTTGGCGTACTTTGCTGCGACCGCTTCATTCTTGGTGGTGAGCATTTTGGCGTTGTTGGAGTAGTACGTCTGCTGATAGCTGTCGGACTTGGCCTTATTGGAAGAAGCCTCGTACGTTGCAGCCTGTGCTGCGGAAGCCAGCTCGTCAGCACGGGACTGTACCTTTGAAGCGTCGGTCGCGTGGATATCCTGAGGGTTCTTGTTATTGATTATGTAGAACTGAACAGCATTCTGTCCGTAGTTATCAGCAACATAACCGAGCGCCCCGTAGAAATTGCGTGCATTGTCATTGGTTTCGATAGGGAAAGTGGTTGCCGTCGAGGAAGCAGTGTCTTTTGCGTCCTCGGCGCCGGTATAAGCGGCGCTGCCGCCCGTTCCGTCGCCGTAAAGGGAACCGCCCTGGATAACGTTGTCCTGTAATACGCGGTGTATCTTCAGCCCGTTGTAATAGCCACTGTTAGCAAGGCGTATGAAATTCTCAACGCCTATCGGAGCAATATCCGGGAAAAGCTTGGCTTTCATCGTGCCGTAATCCTTTATCTCAATGACCGCGACCTTATCGCCGTCGTTAAGCGACATAACGTCTACATTACCGGACGAACCGGACTGACCCGAGCAGCCTGCGCTTGATAACAGAATACCCGCCGCAGCGACTGCGCTGAACAGAATACGCT
>CAKSHT010000163.1 GCA_934457235.1 uncultured Oscillospiraceae bacterium | reverse complement strand
TTGCCAATAAGCGAAGCGTAATATTGGCAAAACTGACTGCGCAATACACGCACAATCTTTGTGCGGTATTGCCTTAGCAGAACAGGCGCTGTAAGAATTACGGCGCCTGTTTTTTATTTCTTCTTTTTTGTGACCTTGACCTCCGGAACTGCAAGATTTTCGAAAACCACGTCGGTTTCGCTCTCGTCCTGGTCGGCATCATCCGTCTGGGTTTTCCCGGTGTTTACGTGAATCTCCGGAAACGCGAGATTTTCCGAGAAATAGTCAAGCTTCTGCTTTTTTTCTTTCATAATTACCTCCAGCTGCACTCAGTTCAGAAAATTAATAAAGAACGTTATGACCAGGCTGTTGATGAAATCCGCGAACATGCTTCCGACTATCGGCACCAGCAGATACGCCTTGACTGACGGCGCGAACTTCTCGGTTATCGCCTGCATATTCGCCATCGCATTCGGAGTTGCACCCATTCCGAAGCCGCACACTCCGGCGCTGAGCACGGCGGCGTCGTAATCCCTGCCCATAACGTTGAACACAACGAAATACGAAAACAGCGTCATTATAATTACCTGTGCTATCAGCAGTACTACCAGCGGGAGCGCCAGCTCCGCAAGCTGCCACAGCTTCAGCGTTATCATCGCAATTCCCAGGAAAAGCGACAGGCAGATACCGCCGATGTCGTTTATCTCGCCCATGTGGATATGCAGCTTCCCGGTGTATTCGTCGATATTACGCATAAACGCTGCGACTATCATTGAGCCTATATAAATCGGAAACGTCATTCCGGTCATGGAAAGCGCCCAGGAAACTATAGTGCCAAGTCCCATTGCTATCGCTATCTGATACGCTGCGGGAGCATACATACTTACCGAACGGTGGTGCTTCTGCTCCTCTTCTTCAAGCAGCGTGGCGTCTTCAGTTACGACATTCTTCATTAGGTCATGGCGGATTATCAGCCGGCGCGCGATGGGTCCGCCCATGAGTGAACCGATTATAAGTCCAAAGGTAGCCGCCGCCGTACAGAACGTCGTTGCACCCTTGATACCGAAATCCTCCAGGACGGGACCGAACGCGCCGGAAGTTCCGTGTCCCCCGACCATCGGAATGGAGCCGGTGCACATGCCGATAAGAGGACTGATATCCAGCAGCTCTGAAAGCCCTACAGCTGTGAGATTCTGCACAACTATCAGCACAAACAGGCACACCAGGAATATAAGCAAGCTCAGCCCCCCGGCGCGTAGGACCTTTAAATTTGCCTGGAATCCAACCGATGTAAAAAACATGACCATGCATACGTTTTTCAGCGTTTCGTCGAAATTGAACTCAACTATCCCGAAAACGTACAGCAGACATGAAATTACCGCGAAAATAATTCCGCCGATGACCGGCGAAGGAATACAGAACGTTTCAAGAAAACGCACTCTCTTTTTCAGAAACCCGCCTACGAACAGCACTCCTACCGCCGCCGCAAGCGTCTGGTACATATCAATATTAAGTACCTGCAATTAATCAGCCTCCCTGCTCTGTATTTCCGGCGAAATATATTCCGTCGGCGGTAAATCCGGTCGCGACTGTAACGCCGTTGTCCGCGTAATACTCTGCAGCTCCGTCGTGAAAACCGCACGGAATGTCAGTCACTGCGAACTCCATATCCGGCTCGGTCACAGGAACTGTGTATTTTATGCTGCTCACATTGTCGAACAGAAGCGAAGTCACCCCACGTATCTTATCGCTGCTCACGCGGCTGTCCGCCGCCAGAACCGCCTTAACGCCGATCGTCGCGATATCCTCGTCCTGACCGCGGTATGTACCCGCCGGGATAATCATGCTGTAATACCCGTTGTAGATGTTAGTCATTGCGGATATCGTCCGTTCGTCCAGCTGTAAAAAGCGGATATCCGTGCTGTCCGCAAGCTCAGTAACTACGGTCGATGGAGCGCCGAGGATCACGAAAAATGCGTCAATATCGCCCTGCTCAAGCGCTGCGGCAGACTCCGCATAGGACATGTTCACACGCTCCACGGAAGCCGCCGGGATACCCGCGGACTGGAGCAGATAATCCGCATTCTTTGAAACGCCGGAGCCCTCCTCGCCGACGGACACGATTCTGCCTTTAAGGTCGGCTATATCAATGATATCCGAGTCACTGCGCACGATAACCTGGAACGCTTCGTAATACAGACCCGCGACTGCACGCACGCTGTCCACCGGCTCTCCGGAAAAATCGCCGGTTCCGGTCGCCGCCTCGGCCAGCACATCGCTCTGGACTATCGCAAGGTCAAGAAATCCCTCGCCGAGCAGGCGCATGTTAGCCATGGAGCCTTCAGTCTTTTTTACGTTTATGCCGCTTTCGTCAAGCTCCCGCAGCATACTTCCGTATGCATAGTATATCCCGCCGGGATTTCCGGTACCCAGCCGGAGTTCCGACATCTCCCCGCAGGAGCACAGCGCAAACAACGCCAGGCTTACCGCCACAGCTGAAAGTAGTAGTTTCTTTATCTTCATAAAAACCGCCTTTCGGTCAAAATCATACTATGTTATTATAACATGACAGCTCTGGAATTTCAACCGCCTTTTTATAATGAACAGCATTTTGCACATATTTTAATAGCTAAATTGTTAAAATGAACAAAAAAGACCCTAAAGTCACATTGAGTTTCTGTGTTGAAATTCACAGAAAAATATGCTATAATATCCAAGAAGGGAAAAATTATATCATAGAAGGGATTATAATGACTCAACAACTGATACACCTGGACGCTGCGGCACTTTCTGTGCTTGTACTGATACTTGTGTCGCAGCTGACGCGAAAGATGAGACGGGGAACCTCAAACAAAGCTTTCATTGCACTTATCATTCTGACAATGCTCAGTGGCTGTCTTGATATATGGGCAGTGACGATGGATAACATGGATGTCGGGAACTACAGCCTGCGCTTGTTCGCCTACACGCTTTTCCACATTATAAACGACGCCACCACTCCGTTAATGCTTGTGTATGTGATAAGCCTTTCAAGCTCCTGGGAAACATTCGGCAGGAACAAGCTGCTTTCAGTACTGATGATACTCCCGTACGCTGCGGACGTGGTGCTGATGATCGCCAACTACTTCAGCGGATTCATGTTCTATTACGATAACGGAATTCTCGTCATGACGGATATCTGCGTGATTCCGTACAGCATTGCCGGGGTCTACCTGGTGATAGGCGCAGTACATCTGATACTCTTCCGCAAGCTGTTCTCAAAACGCACGATGGTAGGCATGGCTCTGATGATACCGCTAATGGGAGCCACCGCTGTGATACGGGAGCTTTTCCCGGATACCAGGATAATGGTGTTCGCAGGCGCTATAGGTCTGCTGATAATGTCCGTTCTCATTCAGCGTCCAGAAGATGTGATAGACACATTCACAGGGCTGCGGAAATATTCGGCATACGCCGAGGACATGAAAAAGAATTTCCTCACGCATAACCACTTCACCGTTATACTTATCAACATCGCCAACTACAACTCGCTTCTGAAAATGCTCGGCTATGACAAATCAAACGAGTTATTAAAGATAATCACA
The DNA here is from genome assembly GCA_934457235.1 of uncultured Oscillospiraceae bacterium. GTDB lineage: Bacteria > Bacillota > Clostridia > Oscillospirales > Ruminococcaceae > CAG-115. Next base: position 955 of record CAKSHT010000163.1, on the reverse strand, counting down.
AAAGAGCTGCGCGAGCAGATAAGCGCAGCAAAAATTCATGCAACGGGATACTATCTCGACCGCGGCAGGTTTCGAATTGTCCTGAACAGCCTTAACCGCAGTGATGCGGAGAAGCTTGCCGGACTTATAAACGACAACCTGCACCAGTCCATTAAGCTGGACAAGTACGACCTCAACCTCATTCCGTATGTGGTGATCGCAAACTGCCCCGAAGATATCACAACATTCCGCTCACTTATGGCATTCGGTCGCGATATGCACAAGACGCTCCCCTACAACGGAGAGGTTATCCGCGCAGACACCGCCACTATGAAAAAGACCCTGGCGCTTCTGACCGACGTTGACGACATAATCGACCGTGCGCTTGCAAACCACGGTTTCCAGGTGTACTACCAGCCGATATACTCCATCGAAAAGAAGAAGTTCATATCCGCCGAGGCGCTCCTGAGGCTCATCGATGAAAAGGCAGGCTTCGTATCTCCGGAAGTTTTCATTCCTGCAGCTGAGAAAAGCGGTGCGATACATAAGATAGGCGATTTCGTCCTGGACGAGGTTTGTAAATTCATCGGCAGTGATGAATTCAAGCGGCTCGGTCTGGAATACATCGAAGTGAACCTGTCTGTTTCGCAGTGCATGCGCCACGGACTTGCCGAAAACATTCTCAATATAATGAACAAATACGGCGTTACTCCGGACCAGGTGAACCTTGAAATAACCGAGACCGCCGCAAGCTACGACCAGAGCGTAATGGCGGAAAATCTGACGCAGCTCAGCGACGCCGGTATCTGCTTCTCGCTTGATGACTACGGCACGGGGTATTCAAACATGTACCGTATCGCCGCGCTTCCGCTGAAAATAGTCAAGCTTGACAAATCTTTCGTAAACAACCAGACCGGAAAGATGTGGACTATCTTACAGAACACCGTCCACATGATAAAGGATCTCAATATGGAGA
>CAKSHT010000162.1 GCA_934457235.1 uncultured Oscillospiraceae bacterium | reverse complement strand
TGTTCAATTTTCAAGGAGCTTTTTAACTCTGTCATCCTAATCTCTCAGGCGACTTTGTTATTATATCACATCTTTTCAAGTTTGTCAAGAGGTTTTTAAAACTTTTTTAAAGTTTTTTCAAACTTTCTCGTCAAACCTTTCGAGAGGCGACTTTCTTTCGGAAAGCTTATTTATTATATCACATTTTCTTGAGCTTGTCAAGAGGTTTTTAAAACTTTTTTCAAAGTTTTTTGAACTTTTCTGTGATTTTTTTGCTTTCGTTTGCCGTATCTCTGACGGCTTGTCTATTATATCACCTTTACAGCAAAAAGTCAACCATTTTTTCAAAAAAAATTGATTATGTATGATTATTGCACTAAAATCCACTATTGTTGAATAATTTACAGCCATTTTCACAATACATTCCCTGTTTTTTTGCTTTATATCCTCTTTTGCCGTACTTTTTTCACAAACAACTTTTCTTTTTTTAGACATTCTGACGTATTTGTCCTTTTTATACTGGCGTTTTTTCCGAATATGTGTTATAGTAATATTGTATTTATTTCTTTATATTAAACAGAGGTATTTTTATGAAACGTAAAATAATCATGTCCGCAGCGATGCTTTTATCCGTATCCAGCCTTACCGGCTGTTTCTTCTTTCCTGCGGAGGAGGAGTTACTTGATCCACCCACGGTAGCCGTAGAGGATATAGCATACTCCACCTACACTGCAAAACAGAAAACAATAGAGGACAAGGTGATAGCTACCGGATATGTAGTATGTAAGTCCCAGTACAACGCCGGCTTCCCGGAAAGCGGCGGCACTATAAAGACTATATATGTCACCGCCGGACAATTCGTGGAGAAGGGTGACTTGCTTGCGGAGCTGGACACCGGAGATCTTCCTTACTTATATGAGCAGCAGCAGCTCATCGTGCAGAAAGCGCAGCTTGCCTATAACCGCACCGGCTCCGCTGACGACCGTCTGACCCTGGAGATGGAGCAGAACACGCTAGACGAATATCAGCGCCGCATGAACCAGTCGCGGATATACGCCGGAATGTCCGGACAGGTATGCTATATCCAGAGCCTTAATCCAGGCGATACTGTGACCGCTTATAAGACTATAGTAAAGATAATAGACCCCACACAGCTTTCCATACAGTACACATCGACCCAGCTGAAGAACTTCCCGCTCGGACAGGAGGTAACGCTGACCGTAGACGGCGAGGACTTTCCGGGATACGTTGCGAAAACACCCACCAACACCACCGAGGGCGTGTATGATGATTTTCCGGATATCCTGGGCAACACCGACTCCATATGGTGCGAATTCACGGGGGATCAGCCGAGCTTCCTGACAGTAGGAATGACAGCGGATATCACAGCGGTATTTGCGACGCACGAAAACGCCGTTGTAATATCAAAGACGCTCGTCAAAACCGACGGCGACCGCAGTTACGTAGCCATTCTCGACGAAAACGACAACAAGGTCGAGGTAGACGTAACCGTCGGCATAACCAACGCGACCGAAGCCGAGATACTTACCGGGCTGAAGGCCGGCGACCGCGTCGTGGTACGCTGATGGGGGTATAGACAGTGCTTACTTTATTATTCAGAAAAATGCGCAGCACCCGCTGGATGGTGCTGTGCCTGTTCATCGGATTCCTGCTTGCGGCAGGAATGATGAGCACCGTGCCGATATACATGAATTCCTCCCTCCAGCGTATTCTTATAAAGGATATGCAGGCATACCAGACGGAAACGGGACTGTACCCCGGCGAATACATCGTCAGCAGTTCGATATCCGTCAAGGCATCCAACGAGGAGCGCCGCGCCGCAGTGAACGCGATGACGGAACTTGTAACCTCCCGCACATCGCGGATAGATATGCCACAGGCAAACAGCAAGACCATACTGACTGACGGATTCATGTACCTCATCACCGGAAAGACTGCCCGCGTAAAGGTCATCGGAATGACCGGACTTTCCGACCATACGGAGATGATCCAGGGCAGAATGTTCGAACCCGGACAGCTCCCGGACGGCTCCTTTGAAGTGATATGTAATGAAGAGTGCTTAAAGACCCTGGGCATGTCCTGCGGCGGTACCTATCAGCTGCAGAATAACTTCTTCAACTCTGCCGAGCCGCTCGCGGTGACTGTAGTGGGCGTTTTCCGCCAGTCCAGCGAGAACGACAGCTACTGGTCGGAAACGATGGAGCCCTACCTCAACGCAATGCTCATCGACTACGACACATTCCTCGGCGATTATCTGAGCACCGGAATAACCACGCTCAGCGATGCGGAAAGCCGCTATTCCTTCGATTATCAGAAAATGGACCTGAACGACCTGAATTCCATCACCGGCGCCATTGAGCAGGACGAAACTGTCTACTCCAGCGCGGGAATGTCGTTCTCCATGGGTATCAAGGATATACTGTCGGATTACGCCGTGCGTGCCGCAAATCTGAAATCCATGCTCTGGATACTTCAGATACCGACGATAGTAATGCTGGCGTTCTACCTGTTCATGGTGTCCCAGCTGAACGTAGAGCAGGAGAAGAACGAGATCGCGGTATTCAAGAGCCGCGGCGCGTCCTCAAAACAGATATTCGCAATATACGCTATGGAAGCCGGAGTGCTCGGACTTGCTACGTTCATCATCGCGCCGTTCATCGGTCTGCTGCTCTGTAACTTTCTGGGCGTATCCAACGGATTCCTGGAATTCGTAAACCGCACCGGACTTGCCGCGCACCTCAGCCTGGAGGCGTTCATATACGCGCTGGTAGCGATAGTAATATTCTTTATCACCACCATGATACCGATAATCCCAGCCTCCAAGCTCTCTATAGTAAAGTATAAGCAGAGCAAGGCAAAGGTCGTTAAAATGGCGCTCTGGGAGAAGCTCTGCATTGATATCATACTGATAGCCGGATCGCTCGTATGGTATTACCTCACGGCGCGCAGCATAAGGAAGCTGTTCGCGGACGGCACCTATGTTTCAGACGGGACCATCAATCCGCTGTATTTCGTGTTCTCCACCATGTTCATCATGGGCGCAGGACTTCTGTTCATCAGAGTTTATCCTTATCTGCTGCGGCTGATATATCATATAGGAAAGCGGTTCTGGTCAGTTCCGCAGTATATGGCGATAACCTCCGTGGCACGCTCACAGGGCGGCAGGGAACGTTTTCTCATGCTGTTCCTCTCCGTGACATTCGCGCTCGGCATATTCTCAGCGAACACCGCCCGCGCGATAAACAACAGCCGCTCCGACCGTATATATTACAGCACAGGTACCGATGTTGTGATAGATGCCTACTGGCGGCTGGAGAGCGTCGAAGATGAAAGCAGTTATGTCGAAATAGACATGGACGAATATGAAAACCTCGCAGGCGTCGAAACCGCGACCCGCGTACTGCGCACGGACGCGCGCGCAACATGCGGCAGCGTGAAATCCAATGACGCCGACCTCATGGCGATAGAGCCTGGTAAATTCGCAAAGACCGCATGGTTCCGCAACGATCTTCTGCCGGTGCACTGGTGGAACTACTGCTCCGCGCTGGTGGATTATAAGGCGGGCGTGCTCGCCTCCCGAAGCTGGGAGGAAAAGGGCGTGCAGCTCGGCGACGTTATCTCCGTCAAGATAGACGGAAGCGACAGCGTGGACATGACCGTACTTGCGTTCGTAGATTACTGGCCGGGCATTGACCCCACCCAGACCGTCGTAGTTGACGACCGTTCCGGAGAGACCATGACTAGGGATTTTCTGGTGTGCAATTACAATTACCTCCGCCGTGTGACTGAGCTTACTCCCTACCAGGTTTGGCTGAATTTACAGGACGGTGCCACCAGTGAAGCGCTCTACGCCGATATTGAAGCAAAGCACTTAAAGATACAGCGCATAACCGACAGCAGCCAGCTTCTCATCGAAGCCAAGACCGACCCAGAGTTACAGGGAATGAACGGCGCGCTGACACTGGGATTTGTGGTGATCATGCTGATGACAGTCATCGGCTTCCTTATCTACTGGATAATCTCAATACGCTCCCGGACATTGCAGTTCGGCGTACTCCGTGCGATGGGCGTTACGTTCCGCGAGGTAATATCCATGCTGGGCTGGGAGCAGCTGCTCGTCAGCCTGGTATCCATCGCGATGGGCTTTGTTATCGGCGGTATAGCAAGTGACATGTTCGTCCCGATGTTCCGCACGATGTATAATGCAGCCGACCAGGTACCACCGTTCCGCGTACAGGGCGACCCCGGTGATTATATCAAGATGTACGTCATAATCGCAGTAATGCTGATAGGCGGATTCCTGGCACTCGGAAGCCTTATCAAGAAGATAAACATAAACAAGGCGCTGAAACTCGGAGAAGACTGATATCTCCGTATATGCAACACAGGGCGAAAGATTTTCTTTCGCCCTGTCAACTTGTTCGCGCCAAAAAAACCGACAAATTCAGACTGACTCATACCTTCCAAATAAAATTATACACGGGTCGGGAAATTCATTCCCGGTATGTTTTAACAATAAACCAGGGCGAAGCAATATCTCCGCCCTGTAATTTTCTATGTTAGCAGACCAGCACCAAAGCTAAAGCAGGGC